>JBBRUI010000028.1:0-23262 GCA_038247945.1 Bacteroidota bacterium
GTGATTCCCGATCAGCTTGATGCTCATCTGAAGCAGGTTCTCAGGAAGGCATTGGCTAAGAATCCGGTTGACCGTTACCAATCAGCGGGCGAACTTGCAGCCGGGTTGCGTACAGGGAATAAAGGCGGAAGGATAAACCGGTCGAAGCTACCGTGGATGGTTGCAGGGGCGATGGTCATACTCATTGCAGTGGTGTTCTTGTTCTATATCTTTTTGCCGTCCTCAAATAATGTTGAAGACAAAGAACAGGTTAAGACGATTGCAGTTCTGCCATTTGTGAATATGAGTTCCGATCCTGAGCAGGAATATTTCTCTGATGGATTAACTGAAGAGCTTCTAAATTACCTGGCAAAGAATCCCGGGTTACGGGTAACCTCGCGAAGTTCTGCATTCACATTCAAAGGAACCAAAGAGGATATAAAAACAATCGGTAAGAAACTAAATGTGAATCATATCCTGGAAGGGAGTGTTCGTAAATCAGGCGATGCGGTCCGTGTTACAGTCCAGCTTATTGATGTTCAAACCGATGCTCACCTCTGGTCGGATACGTATGATGGAACTTTGAAAAATATTTTTTCCGTTCAGGATAGTATTTCCGGGGAAGTAGCACAGGCATTAAAAATTACTTTAGGAGGAGTAGGATCTGACCGGCATCAGAAAGAAACTCATCCTGAAGCTTATAATTCTTACCTCCTGGGAAAATATTTCTTTAATTTTTTTGATAAAGAAAATATAGAAAAAGCAATCCGCTATTATCAAAAAGCGCTTTCCATTGATCCGGGCTATTCTCCTGCAAGATTGGGCCTGGCAAACTGCTATATGTATCAGGCTGACAGGTCTTACATTCCTGTTGATGAAGGTTACCGGAAAGCAAGGATGGAAGTAGAAAGAGTTCTAGAATCGGGTGAAAACCTTTCGATGGCTTATTCACGCATGGCAACAATAAAACATTCTTACGATTGGGATTTTGAAGAAGCAAAGGAATTATATGAAAAAGCATTCGCACTTGATCCTAACAATGTGGGAATCATGAGAGGATCGGCTAGTTTATCTGCAACCCTTGGTGAGTTTTCAAAATCAATCTCTCTTATGGAAAAAACAAATACGATTGATCCTATAAGAACTTCCTCATATTACAATCTTGGTTTTTATTACTATTGTGCGGGCAGGTTTAATGAATCTGAATCTCTTTTCAGAAAGACTCTTGAATTGAATTCCGCTTTCCCGGTTGTACATGCATTTCTTTCCCGGATCTATCTTCTAAAGGATAAATCTGATTCTGCACTGGCAGAATTAACCATGGAGAAAGATCTCTCATGGCAGATAACCGGTTTTGCAATCGTCCATCACAAATTAAAAAATATGAAACAATCGGATGAATATTTAAACAAGCTAATAAGTGAATACTCTGAAGGTTCTGCATTTCAGATTGCCGAAGTTTATTCCTATCGTAATGAAATAGATAAAGCATTTGAGTGGCTTGAACAGGCGTATAAAAAGCGGGATGGCGGGCTTACAAACATGAAAGGTGATCATCTTCTCCGCAATATCGAGAACGACCCGCGTTATGTAGCGTTCATCAAGAAAATGAAATTGCCATTGTGAATATGATGACTCGATGATCGGAAAGACCATCTCCCACTATAAGATTCTTGCGAAGTTAGGTGAGGGCGGGATGGGTGTTGTGTATAAGGCCCATGACACCAAACTCAAACGCGACATCGCAATAAAATTCCTCCCGCGCAATATTACCGTACGTGATAAGGAGCGCGAGCGCTTCAAAGTAGAGGCACAGTCAGCCGCTGCGTTGAATCATCCTAACATTGGAACTGTATACGCCATTGAAGAAGTCGGCGACGAAGTGTTCATCGCGATGGAGTACGTTGAGGGACATGAGCTGAAGGAACGAATTGGACAAGGGGCTCTTACTCCCGACGAGAGCATTGCAATCGCAATTCAAATCGCAGATGGGCTACAGGAAGCGCACAAGAAGGGAATCATCCATCGCGATATCAAGAGCGCCAATATCATGCTGACCAAGTCCGGACAGGCGAAAATCATGGACTTCGGACTGGCGAAAGTTCTGGGGAGCGAACAGCTTACAAAAGAAAACACAACTGTCGGCACGGCTCCGTACATGTCTCCCGAACAGGCCCGGGGAAACGAAGTGGATCATCGAACCGACATCTGGTCGTTTGGCGTGGTGTTGTATGAGATGCTTACGGGGCGATTGCCATTCAAAAGCGATTATGAGCAGGCGACGGTCTACTCCATTCTCAATGAGGAGCCGGTGATTCCTGATCAGCTCCATGCTAATCTGAAGCAGGTTCTCAAGAAGGCATTGGCAAAGAATCCTGATGACCGTTACCAATCGGCAGGTGAACTTGCGGCCGGGCTGCGTACTGGGAATGAAGCCGGAAGCAGGAAGCAAACTGCAAAGCAGTTAAAAAAACCGTGGATGATTGCAGCGGCGATGGTAGTATTTCTGGCAGCAATGCTCTATTTCTTTCTGCCACCTTCAAACAATGTTAAAGGTGAAGATCCCGTTAAGACAATTGCGGTTCTGCCATTTGTAAATATGAGTTCCGATCCTGACCAGGAATATTTCTCCGATGGATTGTCGGAGGAACTGATTAATGTTCTGGCGAAGAACCCGAAGCTGCGAGTTACTGCCCGCACTTCTTCGTTCTCGTTCAAAGGAGTCAAGGCCGACATCAAAACCATTGCAGAGAAGCTTAAGGTTCAGCACATACTGGAAGGCAGCGTGCGCAAGTCCGGCAATACGCTACGCATTACGGCGCAGTTAATTGATGTTGCGACCGACGCTCACCTGTGGTCCGAGACTTATGACGAAACAATGGACAATATTTTTGCTGTGCAGGATACAATCTCGCGTTCAGTAGCAGAAGCAATGAAAATCGTTCTGCTGAGAAAAGAGAATGTAACACAACGGCGCGAAACAGATCCGGAAGCGTACAACGCCTATCTGCTGGGAAAGCATTTTTTTTATGTGCGGAGTGATTTGGAGAGGGCGACGCGCTACTTCCGGCAGGTTCTGTCGATTGATTCCGGTTATGCGCCCGCGTGGGTGGAGTTATCAAAGATTCACAGTCGGCAGGCAAATGATGGCGACCTGCCCGTTGATAAGGGCTACCAACAAGCGCGTCAGGAAGCAGAGAAGGCGCTCGAGTTTGACCCCAACCTTGCCGATGCCCATGCACAAGTTGGATTTATCAAAAGGAGATATGGCTGGGATTGGAGCGGAGCGGATGAGTCCTACCAACGCGCACTGAAACTTGATCCGGGGAATGCAGGTGTTATCAGCGGCGCTGCAGGTTTAGCGCGTACACTTGGACGGTTCGATGAAGCGGTTCGACTGGTGCGTCGTTCTGTTGAACTCGACCCTGTTTCTGCTAATTGGTACCTTAACCTCGGACTGTATAGCTATTATGCCGGTTTGCTTGATGAGTCGCAATCCGCCTACCGAAAAAGCCTTGACTTGAATCCCCAATCTTCGGGCCTGCATTCAGCTATCGGCACTATTTATCTTGAAAGGGGAAAACCGGATTCGGCACTGGGAGAAATGATGAAGGAAACCGAAACTGACTGGCGATTGTATGGACTGGCGCTGGCTTATCATTCACTGGATAATAAAAAGGAATCGGATATCGCCCTTAATGAACTAGTAAAAGGATTTCAAAGCGAAGACGCATACCAGATCGCACAAGTCTATGCCTACCGTGGTGAGTCAAATAAAGCATTCGAGTGGCTGGAACGCGCATACAATCAACGCGATGGAGGACTTCCGTCAATAAAAGGCGATCCGCTGCTGCGAAAAATCGAAAAGGATCCGCGTTACGCGGCGTTCTTGAAGAAAATGAAATTGCCTTTGTGAGAAGCTGAGATGATCGGACAAACAATCTCCGTTATAAGATTCTTGAAAAGTTTGGTGAAGGCGGGCCTGTCCACCGAAGCCTGATCAAAAATTTGGAATGCATGCGTATAGTAGGAACAACAATTTCACATTATCCCATTCGTGATAAGATGGGCGAAGGGGGAATGGGAATTGTCTACAAAGCCCATGACACCAAACTCAAACGCGACGTTGCAATAAAATTCCTCCCACGCAATATTAGGGCTCGTGGAGAAATTGCAAGGAAGGACTCGCGGCGCTTCATCCGTTTGCTGCAGCAAGCGGTGGACGGCAGATTCTTCATTATCCTCTTATGATAGCAGATCCTTTCCTGAATGCTGTTCGAAGCGACAAGGATTTTCAATGAGTTCTCGCACAGGCGAAGGCGAAGCATGACGCGTTCAGGAAACAGTTTTTTCCGGAGTAGCCTTCAAAAACGAGATCGGTCCCTCTTACCATACACTTGGCGATAAGCACCTCTGTGCCTTTGCACAGATTTGTCATATGACGATGGTAGTGGTGAAGGTTGGGGTGAGGGCAATTGGATTTCAGCGTGCCGGTTGTGGATTGATCGGGCTTGATTCGCTTCCTGTCAGTCGTTACCTTGATGCAGAATTTTAGGAGAGTGATATGAAGAAGAGAAATGGAAAAGCGAAACTGCTTGGGCGCTACATTGTCGCCGACCCGAGAATCTGTCATGGACAACTTACGTTCCTCGGCACAAGAATACTTGTCTCGGACGTACTCGAAATGGTCGCGAGCGGAATGCCATGGAGCCTCATCGAAAAGGAATGGCGTGGCAGTGTAACAAAAGAAGCAATAACCGAAGCTGTGCGAATAGCGAGCACGGCTCTTTATGAACACTCTGGCACCTATGCCATAAAACAGTATGACGTTCAACGCGTTGGTTCGTGATTCTCTTGGATGAAAATATTGCCGAAGCTCAACGCGAACGTTTGCAGATATGGAAACCATCAATAAAACAAATCGGTTACGACATAAGCAGAAAAGGAATAGATGATTCAGACATTTTCCCTTTCCTCTTATCGTTGACTGCGCCAACTCTCCTCACGCGTGACCGAGGATTCTATCGACATCAAAATTGCCATCGGAGGTACTGTATAGTTTTTCTTGACATACACCCCAACGATGTCGCATTCTATGCAATTCCCTTTTTACGTCACCGAACATTCAACACGTCCATGAAAAGGCTTGGACACATAATTCGTGTCGCGGCGAGCGGCATTAACATCTGGGCTCTTCACGAAGAAAAAGAACAGCATGTTCAATGGAGTTGAGGAAATGCTTTCCGCCCTTCGCTCGATATGGATCTGGTTCGCGACAATCTCGTTGATTGTCGTGTGGGTTCCTCTTCTTGCACTCATCAAGTTGTTCGACCGCGACCCGGTTCGTTATCGCACAGGCAGATGGTTTCGCAAGCTCGGCGTGTCAATGACAACCGTCAATCCCGCGTGGCGGCTGCATATTTCAGGAGAACGAATCTCAAATCCCCGCAACCCTTATGTTGTCGTCAGCAATCATCAATCTCACGCAGACATTCCGCTCATCTCTCATTTGCCATGGGAAATGAAGTGGCTTGCAAAAGTTGAACTCTTCAAGCTGCCGTTTATCGGATGGTTGCTGAAACTCGCCGGCGACATTCCGGTTAACCGTCAGGATAAACGTCAGGGAGTGCAGGTGCTTGGCACTGCCGGAAATTATCTGAAGCAAAAATGTTCTGTGATGTTTTTTCCCGAGGGCACACGTTCGCCCGACGGAAAAGTGCATCGCTTCAATGAAGGCGCATTTCGTGTGGCAATCAAAGCCGGCGTGCCCGTCCTTCCTCTTGCAATCGAGGGTTCACGCAATTGCCTTCCCAAGCATAGCTGGAAATTCGGCGAGCCATCGGAAATTTTTTTGAAAGTGCTGCCGCCGGTGGACACGATCGGATTGAAAACCTCCGACACGACCATGCTATCCGAAAAAGTACGACAGATGATCATTGCGCAGATTGCTGAATGGCGAAACGTTTCAACTCAAGAGGTTGATGGAGATATGAGCGCCAAACCTGAAGAGGTCATCGCATGATCTCTCAAAAGAAAGCGCTTGTCGTTGCTCTGCTTCTCCTCTCTTGTATTGGCTGCGACTAGGCGCTCACTTCGACTCCGTCCCGTCCAGAAAGCAACAGGACTCCGCTCGGCATGACGTAGATTTGAAACTGAGAAACTATCTGCTGTTGACTTTCACCCGTTTGGTTCCGACCTTTTTAACACGCTTTCAACTTATATTATTTTCAGTCAAATCCATTTCCATTTACACCAAACATTCACACAAGAGGCGACAGCATGGAATCAGCATTAGATAAGTTTATCCGCTACGCAAAAATCGACACGCAGTCCGATGAGAATTCAACTACGTACCCGAGCACGCAGAAGCAATTCGACCTGCTCAATCTGCTTGTGAAGGAGTTGAAGGAACTTGGATTGAAAGACACAGAGATCGATCAGTACGGCTACGTCATGGCAACAATTCCAAGTAACCTGCCGGCATCGCACAAGGCGCACGGCAAAGTCCCGCGCATCGGGTTCGTCTCTCATGTGGACACGTCCCCTTCCGCAAGCGGGAAAGATGTGAAGCCGAACGTCATGGTATACAACGGCGGCGACATCGTTTTGTCGGGCAACAAATCCGTTGTCATTACCGAAGCGGAAAACCCCGAACTCAAGCACAACATCGGCAAGACGATTGTAACGACAGATGGAACAACATTGCTTGGTGCAGATGACAAAGCCGGACTTGCAATCATCATGACTGCAGCGCAAACCCTCGTTAACACTCCGGCACTTCTTCACGGAGATATCCGCATCGGGTTTACACCGGATGAAGAAGTCGGGGCGGGAACAAAGTTCTTCGATCTGAAAAAGTTCGGCTGTGCGTTTGCCTATACGGTGGATGGCGATACGCCCGGCGAGCTGAACAAAGAAACATTCAGTGCCAACCTTGGCGTGATTACGGTGCACGGGCGCAACATCCACCCGGGCAGCGCAAAGAACATCATGGTCAATTCCATCAAGTGCATGGCGGATATTGTTACACGCTTCCCGAAAAACTGTTCGCCCGAAACAACTGAAGGCTACGAACAATACCTGCATCCACACACCATCGAAGGCGAAGAGGCAAAGTCTGTACTGAAAATATTGCTGCGTGATTTTAACACCGCCGGACTTGAAGATTTGAAGAAGAAGCTCGAGGCCATTATTGCCGAAGTCCAGCCGTTACATCCGAAAGCAAGAATTGAGCTTGAGATAAAGGAGCAGTATCGCAACATGAAAGACTACATGGGAGATGACGCTCCCGGGCTCGCGTGTTTATGGGAAGCGACCAAACGCGCAGGCTTCGAGCCTCAGTGGCTCCCAATTCGCGGCGGCACGGATGGCTCGCGCCTTACTGAAAAAGGTCTCCCCTGCCCCAACATTTTCACCGGTGGACAAAACTATCACGGTACCACCGAGTGGCTTTCTGTTTGGGGGATGGACAAATCCGTTGAGACTGTTGTAAACCTTGCGCAGGTGTGGGTGGAGAAATCAGTATAACTGCAATCAAAAGGAACGACCATGCCTCCAAGAAAATCAACATCTCCCGAATACATTGAACGCCGCATTCACTACGTTCGCGGATTACAAATCATGACCGACACTGACCTGGCAACCCTGTATCACGTCTCGACGAAGGTACTTCTCCAAGCAGTGAAACGAAATCGCAAACGCTTTCCCGCCGACTTTATGTTCCAGTTGAACGATGGAGAAACTGAAAACTTGAGGTCACAGATTGTGACCTCAAGTTGGGGCGGCAGGCGATACAAGCCGTACGCGTTTACAGAACAGGGTATAGCAATGCTCTCAAGCGTGTTGCGCAGTGAAAAGGCAATCCGCATTAACATTGATATCATGCGTGCGTTCGTGCGACTTCATCGCGTTCTATCGGCAAACAAAGATCTTGCCTTTCGCATGTCGCAAACTGAACGACGCATCGATGTCGTCGAAAAGAATCTGAATTTCTTGTATGAAGTAATTGAAGAAGTAAGACAGATCGAAGAGAAGCCAAAGCGGCCCATCGGGTTCGGTGTCGGAGAACCGAAGGTTGAATACACGTTCCGCAGAAAACTCAAGAAATGATGAAGCGGATGATCGTGTTGAGATGATAACGGCGGCTAACAAATAGGATTTCAAATTCATCTATTGCAGGAAAAAACTATGTCACGCTACACAGCAGCATTCACTCCCTCGGTTGGAGATCAACCAAGAGGGTTGATTCAATTGATACACCGATTCAATCGGGATGAACGTTTTTGGCGTTCGCTTGAGCAACGACGACGATTGCGCAGGAAACTATTCCACCTCAGCAGCAGGCAACATCACGCGTTTGACATCGCAGAGTTTACGCTGGCAAAGCCACCGGTAGATTGCATTTGCCAATAAGTGATCCGGACTGGTAGGTTGTTTTCTCTTTTTCCACCAACAACGATAGAATTATGAACCACGACCTCATCGTATCAAAATCGATTGACATCAATGCCGCTCCAGCAAAAGTGTGGAAGGCGCTGACTACGCCGGCAATCATCAAAGAGTATCTATTCGGAACGGAGACGATAACCGATTGGAAAGTTGGCAATGAAATAATTTTCCAAGGCGAATACCAAGGACAAAAATACGGCGACAAAGGGATGATACTTGAAAGCGTTCCCAACCAACTTTTAAGCTACAGTTACTGGAGCGGTTTTTCCGGATTGGAAGACAAGCCGGAGAATTATTCCCGCGTAACATACGGCTTGATCAAGAAAGATAATAACCAGACAACATTTACCTGGACTCAAAAAGGTTTTGCAAATGAAGAGGCACGCAAACATTCAGAAACCGGTATGCAGCCTTTTCTTGAACAAATAAAAGGGATTGTTGAACGATGATATGCGTTTCGTATAGACAAATTCGGCAAGGCGATTCCACACTTGCGGAAAAATGATTGTGCCGGAGGTGTCTATGAAAGGATTGGAACTCTTTAGAACTTTGAGCATCTTGCGAAGAACCTCATAATATCTTTATATGGACTCAAACCCTTTAGCAGAAGTCTTTGGCTTCCCAACAGACAATCGAACGCCTGAAGCAGAACGCTACAGGAAGAATAAACTGTGTCCCTTTAATAATAGGGTTCCCTCCTGTACAAAAGACAAAGCTAACGACCCCCTTGGGGTCTGTAGTATAATACAAGGAGATCAAGCAGTCATCACGTGTCCAGTTCGCTTTAGGGAGGATTGGCTGATGGTAGAAGAGGCAGCTAAATTTTTCTTTGCTCCGAATTCTTCATGGACTTCGATTGGTGAAGTGAGGCTAACTGAAAAAGATGGGGACAGCGCCGGCAATATCGATCTGGTTCTTGTTTCATATGATCAAAAAGGTCGACTTCTTGATTTCGGATCCCTTGAAGTGCAGGCCGTTTATATTTCCGGAAACGTACGTCGCCCATTTGAACAATACATGTCATCGCGACAGGAAGCAGATAATTTTATGTGGAAGGGGCCGAATTTCCCAAAAGCGGATTATCTTTCTTCTTCTCGAAAGAGGTTAGCACCACAAATGCTTTACAAAGGTGGTATACTAAAAGCATGGGATAAGAAACAGGCCGTCGCAATTCAAACTTCTTTCTTTGAAACACTTCCTACGTTAAAGGAGACATCACAAAGAAAAGCTGATATTGCTTGGATGCTATATGATTTGAAACTTGACATCCCAACCAACCGATTCAAGTTGGCACACAATAGAATTGTTTACACCGAATTCGAACCTGCACTTAGACAAATAACCATGGCTGAGCCGGGCAAGGTTGAGGATCTCATAAATGTTTTACAACAAAAACTAGATGACAAGCTCGAAGGCAATCCCCCAGACGCACCAACACTCACGGACCTCACTCTCACATAGAGAAGTCCAGGTGAACGAACAGATGGTTCTTTTCGGGACGGCAAAACCGAAAATCATAAATGTCTCATCTATTCCCCAGAGAAGTCCGTTTAGATATCCAGGGGGCAAGACGTGGCTCATTCCTTACGTCCGCCAATGGCTTAGTGCGTGTAACTCCCAGACCAAGGAACTGATAGAACCGTTTGCTGGAGGCGGAATTGTTAGTCTTACCGCTGTTGCTGAAAAACGCGTACGGAAAGCCTTGATGGTAGAACTCGACGAAGATGTTTCCGCTGTTTGGCAGACCCTCTTGAGTGACGATGCCCAATGGCTTGCTGACAAGATCGTTGCATTCTCAGTCACAAAATCTAATGTCGAATCAGTTCTTGCAGGAAGCCCCTCCTGCTTACGCGAGAAGGCGTTTGCGGTGGTATTGAGGAATCGGGTGAGTCACGGGGGAATTCTTGCCAACGGCGCTGGCCTACTCAAACATGGAGAGAATGGCAAGGGTCTTCTTTCTCGTTGGTACCCACAAACACTCCGAAACCGAATTGTCGACATCCAGAACTACAAGACGAATGTGAACTTCATCCAAGGAGACGGTTTTCAGATTCTCAAGGAGAATGCTCATCGAACTGACGCCTTGTTCTTCATTGATCCGCCGTACACAATTGCCGGAAGGAGACTCTATCGCTACCCTGATATTGATCATGCTGAACTCTTTCGTACTGCATCAACACTCCAAGGTTCCTTCATGATCACGTATGACAACGCAGATGAAATCAGAAAGCTAGCTGCAGGTAGTGGCTTTCAGATTGCAGAGATTCCAATGAAGAGTACTCATCACGCTGAAAAGACTGAGTTGGTCATCGGCAGAGATCTCAGTTGGCTTAAGATGATCTGATTCACGGCACCGAAATGGAGTAGAAAGGAATTATGGACGACCATCTCTTGGAATACAGAAAGAGTTTGCTCTCTGCCCGAGAACAATCGCAGGGCAACTATGATAAGTATCTGATTTCGCTTTCCGGTGGTGCTCTGGGTACGTCATTTATCTTCATCCGTGATTTTGTCCAAGAAAGTACCATCCAAGTTCAAGGGTGTTTGGTCTTCTCGTGGATATTGTGGACGGTTGCAATTGCACTCGTATTGTTTTCCTTTTTTGCTAGCAGAAAAGCATTAGACAAGGCAATCTCACAAGTTGACCAGAAAAAAATCTATGACGGGCACCCTGAGGGCTGGTGGGATAGACTGACTTCCACCATGAATGTCATTGCAGGTATCGCTTTTATTCTTGCAACTGCTTCAATCATCATTTTCATAATGAATAATTTGAGGAGTTGAAAACATGGCTTACAATCCAGCCAAACCGCCGAGCCCACCACCTCCACCTGATCCCAAGAAAGGCCTACCTGTTCCAGCGCCGCCCCCTTCACCGAAGCCACCCAAGCGGTGACATGATGCGAGTAGACCCATTCGAGTTTCGATAGTGGCCGATCCCTTGGATAGAAAACCGAATCCTTCTTCGTATTTCATTTCTTGAACGACAGGAGGTTTGAGTGAAACTAAACCACGCAATTGTTTTTGTGAGCGACAGACATTGATTCGTTTTCAAAAAATAATATTCAAATAACCATAACACAAAGGAGATACAACCATGGTACACGCAAAGAAATATTTTCATGGGGTTCTCTTGATATTACTTGCAGGCATGACGATTTCTTTTGCTCAAGAGAAGAGAGAGTCAAGCTACTCGCCGGTAATTGAAGAGCCGTTTGAAAAAGTTATGGCTCAAGACAAATCCCAAAAGGCGGCTGTAATGAAGCGCCACATGGATTTACTCAATGCGCGCTACGATCTTTCCAGGAAAGTAACAACAGAGATTACCATGTCCAAAGGGAAACCTTTACCTGTTGGTCCGACCGCAAAGTTAAAGGCTGGAGCGACGTGGGAGAAATTAGCCGCTATGACACCGGAGGAGATTAAGGAGAAAGGACTGTTTCCGTATCTTCCATTGCCACATCCGAATCATGTTACCGGCGGGATGCTGTTCCCCCAGATGCAAATCAAGCAGTTCCCCCGCCTTGAGCGCTTTGACCTGGACTTCGACATACCGGAACATTTTCTGCCCGAATTTCCCCCTCCGATTTTCCTGACGACGCACAAAGATATGGGCGATGTTTCTCAGGGCAAGGTGGTAACTGTTGACAACTTTTACGAGATATTCAATGGACTATTAAACCCAAAGCAGTTGGAAGGTCTGCGTCTTCTGGTGTCGCAATTTCCACAGCAACAGTTCAATGCCACCGCGGATCGAAAAGCCGAAAAACCAAGCCTGGGTGTAACCTGTTTCGATTGTCATGTGAACGGACATACCTCGGGGCCAACGCATCTCGTTGGAGATATTCGTCCGCAGGCTCACCGAAACCGCATTGAGACTCCCTCGCTGCGTGGCGTAAACATCCAGCGACTGTTTGGCTCACAGCGCGCTTTGAAGACTGTCGAAGATTTCACTGAGTTTGAACAGCGTGCTGCGTATTTTGACGGAGACCATTTGACCGCCGCCAAGAAGGGAGTGAACATCCTTGAACGGGGCAGTCAGGTTCACTTCATGGCAGAATTCCAGGCGCTCCTTGATTTTCCGCCGGCACCGAAACTTGATATCTACGGCCGGCTCGATCCGAAAAAGGCAACCGATTCGGAGAAGAATGGCGAGGCTCTCTTTTTTGGCAAGGGAAAGTGCGCCAGTTGCCACGAAGCCCCTTACTACACAGACAACCAGATGCATGATCTGCAGGTAGAGAGATTCTATAAGGCTCAGACGATCAACGATCAATACATTCGTGCTGAAGGAGCCATCAAAACTTTTCCACTGAGAGGGATAAAGGACTCTCCTCCCTACTTGCATGACGGACGGTTGTTGACGTTGGAAGATGTTGTTGAATTCTTTAACCTCGTCCAGCAACTCAGTCTGAGTAGCCAGGAGAAGAAAGATCTGGTTGCGTTTCTCAGGCAGTTGTGATCTGCTTATCTGAATGAGAGCCTGTATGGTTGAAGTGTAAACGACCGCAACGGCGGCTAACACCCGATGAACAAACTTAACTCGTGTTGTCTTAATCCACATTATAACCATCACAATCCGTAGAAAGGAAAAACATATGACAACCCCAGTGGCAGTAACAAAATTCGAGGCAAAGTCCCACACTATGCCCGACGAAGTCCGCACGCCAGATAAGACACGCGTCGAGATTGTTCGACTTGAGGGTTTCACCTTCGGCCGTTTCAACTTTGAACCGGGATGGCGGTGGTCAGAATGCATCAAGCCTGTCGTTAAGACCGACTCTTGCCAGCTTTCCCATGTGGGCTACGCCGTTTCGGGACGCATGGTCGTCCGCCTGAAGGATGGGGCCCAGAAAACCATAACTGCAGGTGAATCGTTCACCATCCCGCCAGGACACGACGCGTGGATCGAGGGAAACGAGCGCTTCGTTGGGATCGAGGTGATGAGTGCAGAGCAATACGCGAAGCCGTAATGACACGGCGTCTTCGGAGTGAACCCGATAAGCTCTCAGTCAACATTTGTAAGTCGAGGACGCACTTTTCCCGTCTGTAACAAAACTTTATAAGCAAGAATACCCGGAAAGGAGTCACCCAATGTCCATCCGTCCCGTCAAACGAATAATTGAATCCAAGCCAACACTCGAAGGCGCGGGCGTGCATCTGCGCCGGGCGTTCGGCTTCGGCAATACTTCGGACTTCGATCCGTTCCTTTTGCTCGATGATTTCCGCAATGATGTCCCGGCGGATTATCTTGCCGGCTTCCCGTGGCATCCGCACCGCGGCATCGAGACCATCACGTACGTTCTCGCGGGAAATGTCGAGCATGCCGACAGCATCGGTAACCGCGGCTCCATCGAAGCAGGTGACATTCAGTGGATGACTGCGGGCAGCGGCATCGTTCATCAGGAAATGCCAAAGGGTGACGGGGCGGGAAGGATGCACGGATTTCAATTGTGGGCAAACCTTCCCTCCGCGCTGAAGATGACCGCGCCTCGCTATCAGGAAGTGAAGAGTCCTGAAATCCCCGTGATCACCGAAGACGACGGAACGCAGGCGCGTATTGTGTGCGGCAGTTTCTGGGGAAAGAGAGGTCCGGTGGAAGGAATCGCGGCCGATCCCGTGTACATCGATGTGTCGGTTCCACCCGGCAAGAGGAAAACTCTTCCGGTCGCGACAACAAGCCACGCGTTCGCGTACGTGTTCGCGGGTTCGGGAAAATTCTGCAACGCCTCCGCTCCCCTTTCGGTACCAACGGAAAGAGTTGGATGGCTCGAGACAGCGCCACCCGCGGAAGTGAACAATCGCTCGCTCGTGCTCTTCGACAGCGGAGATGAGGTGACGGTGCAAGCCGGTGACGACGGAATACGATTCCTTCTCGTGTCGGGAAAGCCGCTTGAAGAACCCGTTGCGTGGTACGGCCCGATCGTGATGAACACGCAGGAGCAACTGCAACAAGCGTTCGAGGAGATCAAGCGGGGAACGTTTATCAAGCCGTAATTTTACGCTCATTTTAATTGCTACGATTCAAGAAGTTCGTTACACTACCCTTGCCAAGGAAAGGAAGTCTCTATGAACGTCATGCAACAATTCACTGCAATCATCGAACGGGAAAACGACGAGTACGTTGCCCTTTGTCCGGAACTTGATATAGCCAGTCAGGGAGGCACAGTCGAGGAGGCGCGACTGAATCTCAAGGAAGCCCTTGAGTTATTTTTTGAAACTGCTTCTCAGCAGGAAATTAAGGAGCGACTTCACGACGAAGTCTTTATCACTCGGCTTGAGGTCGCCGTTGGGTAGGTTACGGGTTCTCTCGGGACACGAGGTTTGCAAAATTCTCTCGCAGCATGGATTTGAAACAGTTCGTCAAAAGGGAAGTCATATGGTGATGCAGAAAAAAACCGGGACTTCGACTATCACCGTTCCTGTCCCACATCATAAAGAAATCAGATTCGGAACGCTCAAATCCATCATCCGACAATCCTTGGTTCCATCCTCAGATTTTGAAGCATAAGTCGCACACCACCTCCGATCCGATCTCGAAGTCCTCACAAAACCCTTGTCGCCGTTTGACACGAATGTGAAATATTCATCTCTCATCAAACTCATCATCATTCCCCTCTCAGGAATTCTTCTTTGCTCGTGCCGTATGACTCCTGAACAATCTATTGACAAGATCATGGCGGATTACTCCTCGCCTGATGTGCCGGGCGCTGCCGTGCTTGTCATGAAGCATGACAGCATCGTATTCAAGAAGGCGTATGGACTCTCTGACGTTGAAAGCCGGCAGCCGGCTACCACGAAAACAAACTTCCGGCTCGCCTCCGTGACCAAAGAATTCACTGCAATGTGCATCATGATCCTTGCTGAACACGGGCTGATCTCATATGAGGATACTCTCACAAAATTCTTTCCGGATCTCCCTGCATACGGAAGAACGATTACCGTCCGCCAACTGCTCACTCACACATCGGGTTTGGTGGATTACGAGTCGTTGATTCCCGATTCGCAAACTGTTCAGGTGCTGGACAAGGATTGTCTGGAGTTACTGAAGAAAGTCGATACGCTGTACTTCCCTTCGGGTACGAAATTTCAGTACAGCAACACCGGATATGCATTTCTTGCATTGACCATCGAGAAAGTATCGGGAAAACGGTTTGCGGATTTTCTCAAAGAAAATATTTTTGACAAAATCGGAATGACAACCTCTGTTGCCTATGAAAATGGAATCTCCACCGTGCCGAACAGAGCGTATGGACATTCCCACCAAGACGGAAAGTGGCTTCGTACCGATCAAAGTGTAACAAGCGCAGTGCTGGGCGATGGCGGAATTTATTCCAACATTGAAGACATGTCCCGATGGATTTCAGTCTTGTATAACTTCCGGCTCATTTCCCCTGCTACTCAGCGCGCAGCGTGGACAGAAGGAAAACTGAATGACGGAACGTCCATTGATTACGGGTTCGGTTGGCGATTGGAAACGTTTCATAACATTCGACACCCACATCACGAGGGAAGCACCAGAGGATTTAGAAACTCCATCCAATTATTTCCCGAACAGAAACTCATGGTTATCATTCTGACGAATCGCAATCAGGAAGAGCCTGCTGAGGAAGCGCATAAGATTGCCGATCTTTATCTTACGAAGGAATAGCCGATCAGTCTGCCCGGCGTGACTTGAGGAATGCTTATTGATTCTTCAACCATTATGACATAAGTTGAAACGGAGTTCTCTTGTGTAGAGATGAAACCCTATGATCTGTTCATTCGACCCAAGCTATGATCTTCTGTTCGTGGCTTGGGTTTATGTTTTCATCGATAGTATTTGTGGATACGTATATGGCTAATATCAAAACGAAACAAGGCGTTATCGGAATACTGACCGGCGGCGGCGATGTGCCCGGCCTTAACCCGGCAATCCGTGCAGTCACTATCCGGGCATTGCGTGAAGGCTATCAGGTTATCGGCATCCGGCGTGGCTGGGCGGGCCTCATTGAAATACAACGCGACAAAGGTGCGGACAACAGCAACAACTATCAGGTTCTGACGGAAGAGATTGTTAACCGCGCGGGGCGAACGGGCGGAACATTTCTGCACACGTCGCGCACACGGCCGAGCCGCGTGAAGAAAGCACAAATTCCCGACCATCTCAAATCTGTCTACGAGAACGAAACAAACGATTTAACTCCCGAGGTTCTCAAGAATCTTGACTTCCTCGGAATAGACTATCTGATTCCCATCGGTGGCGACGACACGTTGAGTTACGGAGTGGAGTTGCACAAACTTGGAGTGAAGGTGATTGCCATTCCCAAGACGATGGATAATGATGTGCCGGGCACCGATTATTGCATCGGGTTCAGCACGTGCGTGACAAGAACTATTCACATGACAAACAGTCTTCGTACTTCAGCCGGCTCGCACGAGCGCTTGTTGGTGCTGGAAGTGTTCGGCAGGTATGCCGGATTCACAGCAATGCTTCCTACCATGGCAGGAGCGGCGAATCGTTGCGTGATTCCGGAATTTAAATTTAACATTGAGCGGCTGGCTGAACTTATCGTGCGGGATCGAAACCGTAATCCGAGCAAGTACGCCGTCGTGCTTGTCTCCGAAGGCGCAACGTTTGAAGGCGGAGAAATGGTTTTTCAGGATGACCGCAAGGACGCGTACGGCCATGCAAAACTCGGCGGCGTCGGAGATCTCGTTTCCTCGGAACTCGAAAAGCTTTCCCCAAAATTCAACAACGGAAAACCGCTTCACATCATAAACCAAAAACTCGGCTATCTCGTACGCGGCGGCGACCCCGACGCAATCGATTCGATTGTCCCGATGGCGTACGGAAACCTCGCACTTGATTTAATTCTGAAAGGAAATCACGGCCGGCTGGTCGTCCTGAAGAACGGGCGCTATGATAATCTTCCTCTCGACGTGGTGACAAGCTCGAAGAAGGTCGTCAACCTCAAAGAGCATTACAACACCGAGCGGCTGCGCCCGCAGTACAAAAGTTTTGAGATGAAACCGCTCTTCCTCATGACCGGCGATTAATCGGTTTTCCGCGCGTGAGCGCTTTTCTAAGAACTCATAGTGCATTTTACGAAGCGTTTTCTTAAGATTGAGTAACCTCATTCCCGAAACTTGGCTTACGAATTTTCGCTCCTCAGGTTCGTACTCGCCAAATACACAAAAGTCTCCCGAGTTGTAATTAAGTAACGGCTTACCACACACTCACAAACAGCAGGAACACGTATGGAACACGTTTCGACCTCAACAACCAGCGGCTTGCCGGATAACGCGTACAAAGAGTTGAAGCCCGGCGAAGAATATCGCCCTATCATCGATCCCGTCGCTCCGTATCCGGAAGTCACTCCGTGGTCGGTGATCTGGGGATTAATAATGGCTGTACTTTTCTCGGCTGCCGCTGCGTACTCAGGGTTGAAAATCGGGCAGGTGTTTGAAGCTGCAATTCCGATTGCCATCCTCGCTGTCGGGCTTTCGACTCTTGCGAAGAAGAAGAACGCTCTCGGACAGAATGTCATCATCCAGTCCATCGGAGCGAGTTCGGGCGTTATCGTTGCCGGAGCTATCTTTACGATTCCCGCGTTGTACATTCTTAATCTGCCTGTTGACTTCTTCAAGATTTTCTTTGCATCGGCATTCGGCGGATTCCTCGGCATTCTCTTCCTCATTCCTTTTAGAAAATATTTTGTAAAGGATATGCACGGAAAGTTTCCGTTCCCCGAAGCAACGGCAACCACTGAAATTCTTGTCGCTGGAGAAAAAGGAGGAAAGCAGGCAGCAGTCCTTGTTGTCTCCGGACTCATCGGCGGCATTTTCGATTTTCTTTTCAGCGCATTCGGCGCTTGGGCAGAAGTAATTACTTCCCGAATGGTGGATAGCGGAGCGGCGTTGGTAGAGAAGATGAAAATTGTCTACAAGATGAATGTCTCGGCGATGGTGTTTGGCCTGGGCTACATCGTCGGATTGAAATATTCGGCAATTATTGCCGCGGGATCGTTCCTTTCATGGTTCGTTCTTATTCCGCTTGTGTACGAAGTGGGCAGCGGCCTGACTGCGCCGCTCGGCGCAACGGCAACGAAGCTTATTGCCGCGATGAGCGCTGAAGAGATATTCCGGTTCTATGTTCGCCCGATCGGCATCGGCGGCATTGCGATGGCAGGGATCATCGGCATCATCCGTTCATCAAAGATTATAGCCGGAGCGTTCAAGCTCGCAGCAAGCGAAATGTTTGGCAAGAAAGCCGGTGGCGAAACCAATCAAGTGCGCTGGCAAACCGATATCCGCATGTCGCTGGTCGTTATGCTGATCCTTCTTACGGCCGTTCTGATATTTGTGTTCTTCTACGCCGGCGTTGTCTTTAATCTCTATCATGCACTTCTCGGACTGGCGATTGTATTGATCATCTCGTTTCTCTTTACAACTGTCGCGGCGAATGCAATTGCCATTGTCGGCACGAACCCGATTTCCGGGATGACGCTAATGACATTGATCCTCTCGTCGTTCATTCTGGTACGTGCAGGACTTTCAGGAACCGAAGGAATGATCAGCGCTTTACTGATTGGCGGCGTTGTTTGCACAGCGCTTTCGATGGCGGGCGGTTTCATCACCGATCTTAAAATCGGGTATTGGATTGGCTCCACGCCGAAGAAGCAGGAGTCGTGGAAATTCCTGGGCGTGCTTGTTTCAGCAGCAACAGTTGGCGGGGTCATCTACATACTCAACCAAACGTATGGCTTCACCGGACCGAACGCCATGGTTGCACCGCAAGCAAACGCGATGGCAGCAGTTATTCAGCCGCTCATGTCGAACACGCCGGCGCCCTGGGCGTTGTATCTCATTGGCGCGTGCATGTCGCTCATTCTTGTTATGATCGGCATCTCGCCGCTTGCATTTGCTCTGGGCATGTACATTCCTCAAGAGCTCAACACCCCGCTCTTGTTCGGAGGAATTGTTGCGTGGTATGTTACAACCCGGACGAAGAATGAAAAACTGAACAACGCCCGCTTCCAGCGCGGGACGTTGATTGCCTCAGGCTTTATCGCAGGCGGATCTCTCTTCGGCGTACTGAATGCAATGCTCAAGTTTGGCGGGTTCGATTGGTACAATGCTCATTGGGCGGAATCGTCAAGCGGTGAAATTCTCGGACTGGCAATGTTCATCGCGCTGTTCGTGTACATCACGTGGGATTCGATGCGGGCGAAGGAAGAAGATTGATTGATTCATGTCTGAATCTTCGATTCCTCAAATAGGCGTTGGCGCTGTCGTTATCAAAGATGAAAAGGTGTTGCTTGTAAAGCGGGGACGGCCACCTTCCGAGGGTCTATGGGCGATTCCGGGAGGACGGCTTCACTTCGGCGAAACGCTGCAGCACGCCGCCGAACGGGAGATACTCGAAGAGACGGGAATTATCATTCGCGCAAAAAACCCAATTTTTATTTTTGATGTATTGGATAAAGATGAGACCGGCGTGATTCGTTTTCACTACGTCATCGTTGATCTTGCTGCTGAATATCTGAGCGGCGAGGTGAACGCAGGAGACGATGCTGTCGATGCCCGATGGCTATCGGCAACAGAAGTTGCGTTGCTTCCCGTCAGCGACAAAACAATTGAACTGTTATCCGGTGTCGTACGCTTCTTACGGTAATTTTTTCTTCTAACTTCTGAATCGATTTGACAGACCTCTACGATTTGATTTTGGTTTTTTTGATTGGTGTCGCCTCGGGCATTACAAATGTAATTGCCAAGGGAGGTTCCATTATCGCCCTGCCATCCCTTATCCTTCTCGGGTATTCCGGAGTTGTTGCGAACGGCACGAATCGGGTTGCCCTTTTCATTATCAATCTGTTTGCGTTGAAAACATTCTACAACCGCGACCGCACAGAATTTAATCGAAGTTTGCGGTATGTATTCTGTGCAATTCCGGGCGCGATACTCGGAACAGTTGCTGCAATTGAGATGAGCGACGTTCACTATCGATTCATCCTGGGTATTCTCCTTCTACTCGTTGCAGCCTCGATATTTTTGAAGCCATCCACGCAACCCACAACCTCCATTCTGATGCGTGACAGGGAATGGCTCGTCTACCTGCTCATGTTCGGCATCGGATTGTATGGCGGTTTCGCACAGGCGGGTGTTGCAATTCCGCTTGCTGCAGTTCTCTCCTATTTGCTGGGAATGGATAAAATCCGCTCGGAGATTTATCAGGTTTCCATCTTGTTCGCATATCTCTTCCCCACCTCGCTCATACTAATCTGGACAAAGCATGTTGACTGGACCGGAGGATTTGTACTACTCGCCGGTTATATCGCGGGAAGCTGGATTGGCGGGACATCATTCATTTCATCAAAACAATCCATAGTTCGTCTCTTGCTCGCCCTTGCAACCGTGATTATGGCATTGAAGCTTCTCGATATTTACTGACTCATGTTTAATCTTACCAACACCATCACACTCATACCGGAGTACCAATGCGACATCGTTTGCTGTTTGTAATTTTATTTTTGTTCGTTTCGTATCCATCCCTCGCCCAGAGAAAACCGTCTGAGGAGATCGACACTGCCGCCGTACGGAAAATCTGGAATGAAGGCACGGACCGCTCGCAGGTTATGGATATCATCGGATACCTGACTGAAGTGTGCGGCCCGCGTTTAACAGGCTCTCCTCAATACACCAAAGCGGCAAACTGGGCAATCAACAAAATGAACGAATGGGGAATGTCCAATACCCACCTTGAAGGCTGGGGACCGTTCGGAAAAAGCTGGACTCTCGAACACTACTCCGCACACGTGACGAAACCGGATGTTTTTCCACTCGTCTCATTTCCGAAAGCGTGGTCACCGGGCCCGAAAGGTAGCGTGAGCGGCGAGGCAATTTTGTTCAATGCTAAAACAGACAGCGCTCTTGCCACTTATAAAGGGAAGCTGAAAGGAAAATTTATTTTGTTAGATGAACCGCGGACGGTGAAACCGCAATTCGAACCGCGTGCAAGCCGCGACCACGACACAACTTTGCTCGAGCAGTCGAACGCCGATGTCCCGCGCCCGCGTCGTTCGCGCATTGGGGTTGCTACATCTCCCGAAGCAAAGAAGCAGGCACTGTTCGCGTATAACAAGTCGAAAATGATGTATGATGAAGGCGTACTTGCCACGCTTACCGTCAGCCGCGGTGATGGCGGAAATATTTTTGTGCAACAGGCATCAGGCGCTCCCTCGCATCCGGATACTCCCCGTGCACGCCGTCCGCAAGTATGGGAAGTCCGGTCGCCAAAAATTCTCCCGCAGATTCAGGTCGGCGCGGAACATTACAACCGGATGATGCGTCTCATCCAACGTGGCGAGAAGGTGAAGATTGAAATGGAACTCGAAACAAAATTCCACAAAGCGGATTCTGCATACAACGTCATCGGAGAAATCCCCGGAACCGATTTAGCCGATGAAGTGGTGATGATTGGCGCTCACCTGGATTCATGGCATGGCGGCACAGGCGCAACAGATGATGCAACAGGTTCGGCGGTTTGCCTTGAAGCGATGCGTATTATAAAGGCAACAGGGTTAAAGCCACGACGGACAATTCGCATAGGATTATGGAGCGGCGAGGAACAAGGCTTGTTTGGCTCCGAGGCATACGTGGCAAATCACTTCGGCGTACGCGGAGACGACAGCGCCCGAACCTTGCAGCTCAAACCTGCGGCGGAAAAATTCTCCGTTTATTTCAATGACGATAATGGAACAGGAAGATTTCGCGGGGTGTTTATGCAGGGCAACGAGTCTGTGCGGCCCATCTTCCGCAAATGGCTCACTGCAATCGCCGACCCTACGGCTCAGACACTTACTCTGCAGAACACCGGGTCAACCGACCACGTACCGTTCGACCAGATCGGACTGCCGGCGTTTCAGTTTATTCAGGATGAAATTGAATACAGCAGCATGACGCATCACTCAACAATGGATGTGTACGACCGCGTCATAGAAAAAGATGTTCAGCAAAGCTCAGTCATCATGGCAATCTTCGCGTACAACGCGGCGATGCGGGATGAGAAGTTGCCGAGGAAACGGTGAAGAAGTGTCATTCCCGAATGCTTTCATCGGGAATCCAGAAGTGAGCAACCTCCCTACTGGATTCCCGCCAACAACATGCGGGAATGACAAAGGAAGTAACCTGAGGGTGTGTCAAGAAAAAGAATTTAAAAGGCGATGTTCTTTGACAGGAGATACTATGTGTACATTGTTGCCAGTAAACGAAATGGCACAATCTACATTGGCGTAACGAACAACCTTGTGCGGAGGGCATACGAGCATAAAGAAAAAGTCCTTCCTGGATTTACTCAGAAGTACGATGTCTCAATGCTCGTCTATTACGAGATGTACGGCAACATCAACGATGCGATTTACCGCGAGAAGCAATTAAAGAAATGGAATCGTGCCTGGAAACTGAGATTGATTGAAAAACATAATCCAAAATGGATAAATCTTTATAATGATGGCGAGGTTCTTCCCCTGCCGGTGCAGGCAGCGTAAGTTCTAAATTTCAGGGAATTATCATCCCTCAACCGTTCTACCGGGAATCAAAATGCCTTGATTCTGGATTCCCGCCAACAACATGCGGGAATGACAAAGGGCGGGATGCCAAATTGCTCGGGGAAACGCTTCCGATTAATTGTCATTCCCGAACGTTTCAATCGGGAATCCAGAAAGAGATACTTGCGTGCTGAATTCCCGCTCACAGCATGCGGGAATGACAGGGATGCGATGCGCGATGAGAAGTTGCCGCGGAAGCGGTGAAGAAGTGTCATTCCCGAATGCTTTCATCGGGAATCCGGAAATA
>JBBRUI010000029.1:0-23142 GCA_038247945.1 Bacteroidota bacterium
ATGCCGGGCGGAACAGTGAGTATCGATCCTGTAACGAAAACCCTTATTGGCGCAGACGAAGAAGAGTTGTTTGCCGTCCGGCTCTCGCGTGATTCAGGAGGGAAGAAGCTATGGTCGGTCAAGTTCGACGACGATTTGAACGTGGGAGAGTTGGATCATGAAGAATCGTATGCAGTAACGCAATCCTCATCCTCATCGGTTTCGGTCGGGTACAACTACACGACCACTACAACTTCATATTCTGCAAGTGCAGTACATGTGTTGTATCCGGTGTTGCGAGGTGATCATATTGTCGTGTTCGGTCCGGATGGCGTTGCCTCAGTCGGAGTTGATGGCAAAATGCTGTGGAGTACACCGTGGAAATGGGCCGGGAAAAAAGTCACGTTGCCTCCGCAGTTTCTCAGCACCGGAAAAATCGTGTACATGGTAAAGGAAGACATCCAGCTTATGGACGAGAAGACAGGAAAGCTGTATTGGAAGGAGGAGGATGATTATGATGCAACCCCGATCATTCCCCCGAGCAACAAGTTTCTTTACATGCTGGAAAAGGACGAGATCCGTGTGTACAAAATGGCTGAGTAAACAGAAAGGGCGACTTCGGTCGCCCTTTTTTATGCACAATTGTATCTGAACCTTTAAGCTGCTTCAGCGCGAACGTCCGCAGTAGTCATCTCATCATCAATTACAATAATCAGGTTATTGGGTTTGCAACAGACCTGACAGTCCTCGATATACTCCTGTCGCAGTCCGCCGCTGCCATCCACCGTAATGTCGTTCACCTGAAAGCAGTACGCGCAAATGTATGTCGCTTCAATTTCCATGGGGAAAGATAGTTTTTATCGGAGCGGGATGCAATATAATGGATATGCTTCTTGATTCTCTCCGAAGCGTTTTCAATATTCTTCCTGTTCCGATCTCGCAACCTTACCACAGTTAATCCAGTTCTCTAAGAGGAATGAACTCATGGCCGACACTACTCTCTCCGGCGAAGTATTCCAGCCAACCAACGACACTCTCCGATATGCACATGTAAAAGATTGGGACAAGCTTCGCGCCGAAGCCGAAAACGACCTCGAAGGTTTCTGGGCGAAGGAGGCCGGTGAATTGCATTGGTTCCAAAAGTGGAGCAAGGTGTTAGACGACTCGCGGAAACCTTTCTACAAATGGTTCACCGGAGCAAAAACAAACATTGCATACAACTGCCTCGACGTCCACACGAAGACAGCCCGCCGTAACAAGCTTGCACTTTTGTGGGAGGGAGAGAAAGGGGAGTTCCGTTCGTTTTCATACTTTGCGCTGCATCGCGAGACGTGCAAATTTGCCAACGTGTTGCGAAGTCTTGGCGTCAAAAAAGGCGACCGCGTGACAATTTATATGGGCCGCGTACCCGAGCTTCCGATTGCAATGCTGGCGTGTGCGCGCATAGGAGCTGTGCATTCGGTTGTCTATGGCGGATTCACGGTAGAAGCCTTGGCGGAGCGCATTGACGACAGCGAAAGCAAAGTGCTGATCACATGCGACGGCGCTTATCAGCGAGGCAAGATTGTTCCCCTGAAGCAAATTGCCGACGAAGCCGTGCAGCGCGCCGGCTCTGTGGAAAGCGTGCTTGTTGTAAAGCGGACGGGCGAGCCCGTGAACATGGAACAAGGCCGGGATATGTGGTACCACGAATTGATGTCTCTCCCGATTGCTAACAGTAACAACAGCGTCGAGGTGATGGATGCAGAAGACATGCTGTTCATGTTATATACATCAGGCACGACAGGGAAGCCGAAGGCAATAGTTCATACGCACGGCGGCTACATGGTTGGCACGTACACAACGCTTAAGTACGTGTTCGATATACACGAAGAAGACCGCTACTGGTGCGCCGCCGATCCCGGATGGATTACGGGGCACAGCTACATTGTGTACGGACCGTTGTTGAACGGGACGACGTCCTTTCTCTATGAAGGCGCACCGACGTATCCGTACCCAAATCGTTGGTGGCAGATGATCGAAAAGTACGGCATCAATATTTTGTACACCGCACCGACAGCGATACGCGGACTGATGCGCTATGGAGAAGCCTGGCCCAACAGGCACGATCTCTCTTCGCTGCGTTTGCTTGGCTCAGTGGGCGAGCCGATAAATCCTGAGGCGTGGAAATGGTATCACCGCATTATCGGCAAGGGTCGCTGCCCGATTATGGATACGTGGTGGCAAACAGAGACCGGTATGTTCATGATAACGCCTATGCCGTGTGTGGATTTGAAGCCCGGCTCAGGGACACGTCCATTCCCCGGAGTGAAGATGGATATTTTGAATGAAGAAGGAAAATCTGTCGCCCCGAACGAAGAAGGATTTCTGGTAATCAAAACTCCCTGGCCCGCGATGCTGCGCACGTTGTACAACAATCCGGATTTGTACGTACAGCAATACTGGACCAAATATCCGGGCCTGTATCTCACCGGCGACTCTGCCCGTCGCGACGAGGACGGATACTATTGGGTGATCGGGCGGGTGGATGATGTCATTAAAGTTTCCGGCTACAGGCTCGGCACTGCGGAAATTGAAAGCGCGCTTGTAAGCCACCATGCCGTTGCCGAAGCAGCCGCCATTGGTTTGCCGCACGAAGTGAAGGGTAATGCCATCCATGCATACGTTCTTCTCAAAGTCGGACAACAAAAGTCCGACACGCTCATCGAAGAACTGCGCCAGCATGTATCCAAAGAACTCGGCCCCATTGCCAAGCCTGAGCATATCGAGATTGTTGACTCACTCCCCAAAACCCGGAGCGGAAAAATCATGCGCCGTGTCTTGAAAGCTAGAGCGTTGGGACAAGATCCGGGGAATTTGGCGACGCTGGAAGAGTGAGGGGGGAGATGGAGAGATGGAGTTATGGAGTAATGCTTGCCCGCCGAAGGAAATCAAAAGTCCCCTCTGTGTGAAGGTTTGAGTGGAGGGAGAGGGGATTTAGGGGTGTGTCAAATCTTATGCATCAGGACGACTTGTGCAAAACGTAATTCAAATACTCGATGAAATGGTGCGGGATGGCGTAATTGAAGATTACGTCATTGGAGGCGCGACGGCGCTTTTGTATTTCTCCATTCCCAACTTCGTTACTGAAGACATTGATGTGTTTGTGTATTTGAAGGACAAGCCATCATCTACTCTCATCGATGTGAGTCCTCTTTACAATTATCTCGTTACAAGGAAGAATGCCCGCATTCAAGGTGATTACGTTATCGTTGACAACTTTCCTGTTCAGTTTCTTATTCCGTACGATGACTTGAGTAAAGAAGCCTTTGCTAATGCCATGCAGGTGACTCCGGAGAATATGCGGTTCAAGATATTTTCTCTTGAGTACAGCATGGCAATTATGATTCAGCTTGGGAAGGAGAAGTACATCGAGCGTTTGCGTACATTGATTAAACATCGGTTGTTCGATGAAAAGAAGTTGGATGCCCTGCTTGAGAAGTTCAACCTCACATCACAGTGGCTTGCATTGAATAGAAGATTGGAGGCAAATCAATGATTGAAAAGAAATATACCTCTGCTGAAGACATGATTCTCAAAGTTAAGGAGAGTAAGGAAGACTATGAGAAGAAATATTTGACCATGTCATTCATGGACAAGCTGCGTGTTCTTGTTCGATTGCAGAAGAAAGCGTACTTGATGGGGCAGTTGAAAGTGAAGCCGTGGCCGATTGAGGAAAGAAAACGCGGTCAGATATAATCTTTGCCTGAAACACATGAACGCAATTCGAGACGACTATACAAACGGAAGTCATAGCGAGTATCTTCGAAACTCCTGCAGGTTTGAAGACTTCGGACTTGTCACACAACTGGTCATCATGGGATGCAAGGCATGAAGCGTTTACGGCGAAAAATTCCCGTCCCGCCACAGCCGCAATCTTTTCAACACATCGTTGAATTGATCAAGCATGCCCGCCATCGCTCGCTTGCCGCCGTCAACACCGAGATGATTTCTCTCTACTGGAATGTCGGCAGGTTTATTAGCTCGAAAATCGAGTCGGATGGATGGGGAAAAGCGACCGTTCAATCGCTTGCAGCATTCATCCGTCGGAAAGAGCCTCACGCAACCGGCTTCTCATCCCAGAATTTGTGGAGGATGCGACAATTCTACGAGGAGTACAAGGCTCGGAAAAAACTCTCACCACTGGTGAGAGAATTAAGCTGGAGCCATAATCTTCTGATCCTCGGGAAATGTACAAGTACGGAGGAACGAGAGTTCTACCTGCGCCTTTCGCTTCGAGAACGGTGGGGGAAGCGTGAACTTGAACGGCAAATCGACAGCGGACTATTCGAGCGAGCTGTGCTCTCGAAACCAAAACTCTCACCGGTGATGAGAGAAATTCATCCCGACGCAGATGAAGTCTTCAAAGATGCGTACCTCGTCGATTTCCTCCGGCTCCCCGACTCTCATTCCGAAGCTGACCTTCACAAGGGGCTGGTGGAGCACCTCAAGAACTTCCTGATAGAGTTGGGGCGGGACTTTTGTTTTGTAGGCAGCGAGTATCCGATCCAGGTTGGGAAGAAAGATTTCTTTATTGATCTGCTCTTGTTCAACCGCTCGCTCAACTGCATGGTTGCCATCGAACTGAAGATTGACGATTTCAAACCGGAATACCTTGGCAAGCTGGAGTTTTACCTTGAAGCGCTTGACCGGGATGTGCGGAAAGCGCACGAGCGTCCGTCTGTAGGCGTGTTGTTGTGTAAGAGCAAAGATGCCGAGGTCGTGGAGTACGCGCTTAACCGCTCACTTTCACCGGCGCTGATCGCTGAATATCAAACGAAGCTGCTCAACAAGAAATTCCTCCGCCGGAAGCTCCACGAATTCTATGAGCAAGCTGTTGCCTCCTCACCAACGTATGAAACGGGATTGAACCGGAAACAACGTGAAGCCGTGACCGATTGAGGAGTGAGAACTTTGTGTTAGCCAGAAATTAACTGCAAGGTTGTAACATCTCTGATAACCTGTTGAGGATCTGATGGAAAAGATAGACAACATAAAACTAGATGGGAAATTCTATTCGCATTTCTTGCAAACAAAAGGTTATACAGCAGAGATGAAGCAATGTATTGAAGAAACAACATCAGAACTCATAACCAAAGAAACTGATGCGAACAGGCCCGGAGTTTTGTTAGGTAAAATCCAAAGCGGCAAGACGAGGACCTTCATCGAACGTCTTAAGGTATTCGTGGGGTATTGAACTAGCAATCAAAAAGAGGGTTTAAGAAATTCTCATCCTCTCCCATTGCTTGTTTCCCCCCTTTGAATATCTTAGTGCCAACATAAAGGCTCCCGTTTGGATATCCCGAACATATTCAAAGACATTGCTCCGTTCCTGCAGCATCCGCTCGTGCTGGTGGGCTTCGTTATTCTTCTTTTCTCAGGCATACTTACCGCTCTCCTCAAAGCCGGAATCCTACCCTCTCTGCCCGAAAAAACAGTCGGTGATGTTGTAAAACGAATTCTCAATTACGCGTTTATTCTTGCGCTGCTGGTTATCGTGCTTGGATTTTGGGAACAAATGCAGGAGAGAAGCAGTGGAAAGAAAGATTCTGGTTCGATCCCGCGGGATACAACAGTGATACGAATGCCCGACACTTCCCGTACGGTCCACACGACAGACAGCACGCGCCCGACGAAGAAAAAATTCTACGTGAACGTCACGCTTCGCATTCCTTCGGAACTGAACGATGCCGAGATCCTTGTTGACGGCAAGCCGGCAACCATCGTCGCCAGGAAACTCACATCCATCATTCTTCGCATGGAAAAAAAAGAGATCAGTCAGCGCATCGTCGTGCGGAACAGTTACCGGGAATGCTCTTCACGTGTGTTAGTAGACGGAGCTAAGGAACTCGACCCATGTTTGTGAAAAAGATATACCCGCTTGTCCTCGCTCTTGCGGCGCAAATCTCTTTTGGCGGATCGCTGGATTCTGTGCGCTGCTATGTATGGGATTTTGCCATGAGGGACGGGACAAGAAACAAACTTACGCGTCAGCTTACGATTGAATTTGAAGAGAAACTCACGCGGAAGAAAATCTGTACTGTGTTGGAGCGGCGCAATTATGCCCGCCTGATTGCCCACCGGGATAATGAGCGGGGGATTCTTCGCCTCGAAGGAATCTCCAAAGCTTCTCTGGACACGCTGAAAGCATACGATGCCAATACTGTTGTGTTTGGAGAGGTGTACGACGATATCAACAGCGGCTCATACAAAATCACCATTACGTTCCAAAGCTTTGATAATACAAAGAGCGTCTGGAGCGTGAGTCTTCGCCGCGGGCTTATCAATGATGCCGGCTCGCGTGAGACGGCGATGGAAGAGCTCGTGCAGTTGATTGCCGAGGACAGCAATTCTGCCGAGCGTGAAGCGAACAGGAAAAAATATTATGTGGAGATTTCCAAAGCGCTCAATGAATTCGTTTTCCGTGCAAAGAATCTCAAGGACGGCCTTCGGTTTCTCCCCGAAACATTCGGCAACAAGAAGATCGCCAACGATCTGACTCTGCTTATCAATGGCTATAACCGGATCGTGGATAGTTTGAAGATCAATAACGACGCTCTTGTAGAGGCGGTATCCGCCAATTGGCAGAAGCCGGAGTTGACACAAGAATTCCGGCAGTTGCTCCGCTACGCCCTGCTCGATATTCATGAAACTGAAATACTTGTCTGCAACGAGATGTTAATGAAAGCCGTCGCAGTTGCGAACGGCAGAATTACAGATGAAAATGAAGTCAAGATGATAAAAGCCAATATCAGGGCATCAATACAGGGCCGCGTCGAATCGATCAACGCGAAGCTAAATCAATTCGAACGAAATGCACAATCAATTCTTGACGACCTAAAATCGTAGGAGATTGTATGGAAACCAAATTCAACTGCGTACCGCTTTATATTCTGCTCTCTTTGCTTGGCGTCTCCTGCAAAACAACAGACCCGGCCGAGGAAACGTATATCCCGCTCATTACAAACTCATGGACCGATATCGCAAATACGCGCCACATTTTTATTTTCACGACAACGCAGGTTGGAGTTTCCAAAGGCTCTTTCAATGGTACCGAGGAACTTCAGGACTCAGCATTGAGCTTTCCTCTGAACGGCACATTTTCCAATCGTAGCGTTTCCTTTATTGTATCGCGGAGAGGGCGGGACACGACGTACACTGGCCGTTTTACTGCCGATACTCTGATCGACTGCGGCGCGCTGAAATTATTCCGACCGAGATAATGCATGGACAAAGCTGCGTTGCTTCGTGCTGTCGACCTTGCAATGAAGGGTGAATGGGATGACGCTCATCGTATTGTTCAGGAGTATGAAGATGAGTTTGCCTGCCGCATTCACGCAGTGCTGCATAAGATGGAAGGCGACGAGAGCAATAGCCGCTACTGGTATCGAAAGGCAGGAAGGGAGTTCGATCCGACAGCTACTCCTGCGGAGGAACTTGTTCTCATAAAGAATGAACTGAAATCATGACCGGCATAACTTTATTCTGTTCGCATACGCTTGGTTTTCTCACATTTATCTACCGCAATCTTCCTACTTATCCATAGAGACGTGGACGGAAACCCATCGTTAGAAAACTTACCGCCAAGGCACGAAGACGCCAAGTCTTCATTTGGGGAAAAGCGTCTCGTGGTACATATTTCAAAAAGCTTGGTGCCTTGGAGTCTTGGTGGTTTTCTTTTATCGGGGCTTTTCAACTGGGTTTCTAGCGTTCAACTCATTTGAATGCACGCGTAAAAGCTTCTTCCGATAAACTTGTTAACCCCGATATTCTTTTTGTTCTGTTATGCTGCGTCGCCGTCGCAGTTCGTCTTCTTCTCCTGAGCCGGGAGGATTATCTTGAAGATGATACGTTCATAACCTTGCGCTTTGCGAGGAATATTGCCGAAGGCGCCGGTTACGCGTTCAACTCCGGCGAACCGGTGTATGGCGCGAGCTCTCCGCTCTACACGCTCTTGTTATCCCTCCTTGCTTTGATCGTCCCGAAAGAGATTCTTCCGTTCGCGGTATTGTGTTGGAGTGTTGCGAGTGTTATCGTTGCTGCACTTGTTATCTGAAAGTGGTTTCCTTTTAACTTCACGGGCCGGGTCGTAACCGTGATTGGCGTGTTAGGGTATCCGCGTCTCGTCTACTCCAGCATTTCGGGCATGGAGGAATGTTTTATTCTTCTTCTCATGTGTATTAGTTTTGCTGCCTGCGTTCGTAAGCAGGAGATCGTTGCGGCCGTCGTTCTCGGGATGCTGCTTTTGACAAAGCTTGATACGACAGTGTGGTTCGCCTGCCTCCTCGCAGCATATGCGCTCCACTTGAAACGCCTCCCCATACGTCTTGCTCTTATTGCGCTGTGCATCTCTCTTCCCTGGTTTGTCTATGCCCAATGGAATTTCGGTTCTTTTATTCCCCACACGGTGGTTGCGAAGCAAGTTGCGTTTCCATACAATGACACCCGCCTCCTGGACATTCTGTATGCTTTGCTGCCGCAGGGATTTCAGAATGCGACGACTGTTTCAATCATCGGATTGGTTCTCATCGCCATTATTCTATCAACCATCGTTCTCGCCGCAACTCCCATACATCTCCAACGCTCTGGAGCCGTTGGGTTATACCATTGTGGGGAGCTGTGATTATTTCAACGGGCTATGTTATTGATGTTGTTGTTGAGAAATTTTCTGTTCGCTCGAACAGAATGCGATTTGTCTTACCCTTTGTCGCAGCCGGGTGTTTGTTTTCGTTGCCCTTTATGCGAACACGTTCGTCGAACGAAAGCGGACCCTACCGGGAAGTGGCCTTTCAACTACAAGCAATTGCGAAGCCTCATGAGTCGATCATGCTCGAACCGATTGGATTGATCGGGTACGTTTCTAATCTTTACGTACATGACTTTGTTGGGCTCGTGACCCCGGCGGTGACGAACGCACGTCGAGAGTCAGGCTACTCCGATCGATGGTACGTTCGTTATCTGCAAGTGCACACCCCGACGTATGTGTTGCTGAGAGTGTTTGAATTTCAAAAAAATGAATTTGGGTACGGCAGCGGGTATGGAGATGGAATTTTTAAGGGAACAGAACGAGAGTGGTTTGAGCAGCACTACACATCCGTCTTTGCTTCGTCGCGCCCTGAACAGCAGAATGCCTTTGTGTTGTTCAAGCGACGCGAGTGATTCGTTGCGTTGCTACGAAGTTTATTCAGCGAAAGCGCAGCGAGGAGGACTCACGCGTTTCCAAATAATGAAACACGCTCTCCAGATTTTTGGAAAAATCCCTGCAGCAATTCATCGTAGTTCTTCATTTTGGTGCACAAACCAACTCTCCGCGTTCCGAACTACCCGGCACAAATGTTGACCTCTCTAAAGCAAGGTTAGACTTACGGGCGCTTTTGTGTATATTCTTGCTGTTCTTCACAGATATTCTGGCAAATGAATCTCCTGACCGTTGTTGACGTTCTCGTTTTAGGTGTACCGGTTCTGTATGCAGTAGTTGTTGGCTTGTATGCAGCCTCCTTCTTCGGAAGCAATCCCTTGTTCGGCCGCTTTAAAACTCCCGTGTTGCTTTTTACCCTGGTCACTCACGTCGCGTATCTTATCGTTCGTACGATTGCGTTCGACCATCCTCCCATCACCACGGTATTTGAAATTATGACGGTGCTGGCTGCGTGTATTTCCATCGCATACATTTACATAGAGATGAAGACGAAGGCAAGCAACACCGGTTTTTTTATTCTCCTTCTCGCATTTGTGTTTCAACTCGTTTCCTCCATTTCTATCAAAGACCTGACGGAAATTGCCCCGATTCTGCGAAGCCGTCTCCTCGGCTTTCACGTAACGACGGCGCTTCTTGGCTACACCGCAATCTCGCTTTCAGCTGCGTACGGATTTCTTTACCTCATGCTGTATCACGAAATCAAATCCTCGCGCTTTGGCCTCATCTACAACAGGCTTCCGAATCTGGAGATGCTTGAGAAAATGAGCAGCAAGGCGGAAGTGTTTGGTTTCATTATGTTGAGCGTTGCGATTACGATCGGCCTGGTTTGGTTGCCCCGCGCCTTCGCAAATTTTTCCTACTTCGACCCCAAGCTGATCGGAACAATGGTCATCTGGGTTCTGTATGCAATCAGTCTATCCGCCAAGCGGGCGTTGGGCTGGCAAGGCCGCAAGATGATGATCGTCTCACTGATTGCGTTTGGTTGTGTTTGTATTTCGATGACGGTGGTAAATGTGTACTTGAGCGGGTTCCATGGTTTCAATTGATTTATCAATAGCTGAGTCTCGTCACTTTTGCGGGACGGAAGCATCTCATCATCCTTGAAGTGCGAGATTCTTCAGTCGTCCCGGAAACCGGACTCCTTCAGAATTTTATATGAATATTCTCTCCATAGGCATCAGTCATAACACCGCATCGCTGGACATCCGCGAGAAAATGTGGATGTCCAACGACGAGGCGAAGGAAGTTCTGAAACAGCTGACCGGGAAATTCTTCAATGAGGCTATGCTTGTTTCGACCTGCAACCGGACCGAATTGTACGGATTCACGGCCACACCTGAAACGGATGATTCCGCCCTCAGAAAGTTTCTGATCGATTTCAAAGGCGTCAGCGGAACAGTACGACCGGAACATTTCTACGGGAATTTTTCCGGTGGCGCAGTGAACCACCTTTTCAAAGTTGCGTCCGGAATTGACTCCATGGTCATTGGCGATATTCAGATTCTCAGTCAGGTGAAGGAAGCCTTCCACCTGTCCGGTGAAATCGGGGTAATGGGTCCGGTGATGAACAAGTTGATGCAGGCAACCTTGCATGTCGGAAAGCGTGTTCGTACCGAAACATCCATTTGCGAAGGCGCTGTCTCGGTGAGCTATGCCGCCGTGGAACTCGCCACTAAGATCTTTGCTGACCTTTCCAAGAAGTCAGCCCTATTGATTGGCGCCGGCGAAACGGCAGAACTTACGTTAAAGCATCTTCTTGGAAAAAACATCGGCACTGTGAATGTGGCGAACCGGACGCGTGCAAATGCAGAAGCACTGGTCGGCACCCTCGGCATCAATGCCACCGTCATCGACTACGACCAGATAGCCCAGGCTCTTCGGAGTGTCGACATCGTTATCACGTCCGTGAACAGTCCGGCATACATTGTCCGGCCGGAACACGTGCGAAGTGTAATGAAGCAGCGCTCCAACAATCCCTTGTTCATCATCGATATCAGCGTCCCGCGCAGCGTTGATCCTGCGTGCAATAAGGTGGAGAATGTGTTCGTGTACGACATGGATTCCCTCAGCACGATCGTTGACCGGAATCTCGATAAACGGAAAGAAGAACTCCCGAAGGTCACGACCATCATCCGCGAAGAGATGATCGAGTTTTTCAAGTGGCACAATTCCTTGCAGGTAGCCCCGACGATTCATGAGTTGACCGACGCAGTTGAAGAAATCCGCCACCATGAAGTGGAGAAGAATATACATCGATTCAAACCGGAAGATCGCGAGCTGGTGGAGCTCCTCACCAAACGGATTGTGAACAAGATTCTCCATCAACCCATATCAAACCTGAGACATGGTGCAGAGAACGGGCAGCGGGGATCGGAAACGATGAATCGCATCAAGGCTTTGCGCGACCTGTTTGGTATAACCGGGAAGGATCCTCATGGGCACTGATCGCCTCATCATCGGAAGTCGTGGCAGCGAGCTTGCATTGTGGCAGGCCCGTTGGGTGCAATCCGAATTGCAAAAGTTATTTCCCGCCAAAGAGATTCGCATTGAAATAATCAAGACGAAGGGAGATAAGATTCTTGATTCACCTCTTTCGCAAATCGGCGACAAAGGACTGTTTACGCGAGAGATTGAAAATGCATTGCTGGCGCGAGAGATTGATCTTGCAGTGCATAGTTTGAAAGACTTGCCGACAATGCTTCCTGAAGGCCTAACGCTCAGCGCCATCTGCCGGAGGGAAGATGTTCGCGATGTGTTTATTCCTCATCCTCATAATCCAATTCGCACGTTGTCAGACCAGCTTGAGGGCGCACAAATTGCGACGGGCAGCTTGCGAAGAAAATCCCAGTTGTTAAACCTCCGCCCGGATTTTACGATTGTCGATATTCGCGGTAATCTCAATACGCGCATGAAGAAGCTCGACGAAAGCGATTGGGCAGGAATGATTCTCGCCCGCGCAGGCGTCGTTCGTTTAGGATGGAACGAACGCATTGGAGAGAGCATTGCAACAGACAAGATTCTTCCGGCTGTAAGCCAGGGCGCTCTGGGAATTGAAACACGAACTGATGACACACAAACGGCAGAATTGTTGAAACCGTTACACCATCTTCCGACGGCACAAGCAGTACTTGCTGAACGGGCGCTGCTGAGAAGGTTGGAAGGCGGTTGTCAGGTGCCGATTGGAACATTTGGCCGGATAGAAAAAGAAAACGGACAGCAAGTTTTGAAGCTCGACGCCGTCGTTGGTTCGCTGGATGGAAAGACACTTGTGCGTGGGAAAATGCACGGCGCTCCGGATACCGGCGAGCAAATCGGAGAGCAACTTGCCGAAATTTTACTGCAGGGTGGTGCCGACCGCATACTCGCATCTATCCGTGCGACCTCACCGGAAGTTGAGCATGCAGAAGCATAGCAGGGCCGCGGTGGTTTCATCAAATGTACTCGAAGGAAAAACCATTCTTATTACACGCCGCGCAGAACAAGCGGACGAGTTCATCAAGGAAATAGAATTACGGGGCGGCCGTCCGGTGGTCATTCCATTGATTCAAATCTCCGATCCGAAAAGTTGGTTTGGCTGTGATGCAGCAATGGAGAACCTTTCATCATACAACGGAATAATCTTCACGAGCCGGAATTCCGTTGAGAAATTCTTTCGGAGATTGCGGGAGAAAGAGATTGTCATGCCGCCGGAGATTGATATCTACGCGGTGGGAGAGCGAACGGGTGAAGCAATTAAAGAAGAAGGTGCTGCGGTTACGTTTGTGCCGGAGAATTTCTCCGCTGCTGCTCTTGAGGATTTTATGAGTGAGAAGAAAGTACAGGGAAAGAAATTTCTTCTCCCCGGAGGAAACCTGAACGCATCGGATTTGGAAACCACGCTGATTCAACGAGGCGCTTCCGTCTCAAGGGTTGAGATATATAAAAATACAATGCCCGATGAAGGAACGATGAACAGTTTGAGAGAACGATTCTTTCGGAACGAATTCGACGTGATCGCCTTCGCAAGCTCATCGGCTGTGAAGAACTTTGCACACATAGTCTCTCCTGCAATGGTGAGCAGCAAAACCAAGATTGCGGTTATCGGTCCATCCACACGGGAAACCGCACTGGCGCTCATGATTCCAATTGACATCGAAGCAAAACAATCCACGGCACTCGGACTTGTTGATGCGATAACTGAATTTTATTCCAACCCTAATACCTGAAACTGAATTTATGAATGATTTATTTCTTCGTGCATGCAAGCGTGAGAAGACAGACCGCACCCCGGTGTGGCTGATGCGGCAAGCGGGACGCTACCTTCCGGAGTATCGCGCCATACGGGCGAAATCAGATTTCCTGACGATGTGCAAGACTCCCGAGCTCGCGGCTGAAGTCACAGTGCAGCCTGTGGATATTCTCGGCGTTGACGCTGCGATTATCTTCTCAGACATTCTTGTCATTCCCGAGGCAATGGGGATGCATCTTGAAATGATTGAATCGCAGGGGCCGAAGCTTCACAATCCGATTCGTACACGTGAGGATGTTGAGGCGTTGAAAATTCCCGACCCGGAAAAATCTCTCCGCTTTGTTATGCAGGCGCTTGAAGCAGCAAAGCGGACGCTGGGCAGGCGCGTGCCTTTGATCGGATTCTCGGGTTCGCCCTGGACTCTCGCGGCGTACATGATCGAGGGTTCCGGCGGCAAAGAATGGAAGTACACGAAGCAAATGATGCTGAACCAACCGGAGCTGATGAAGGAACTGCTGGAAAAAATCGCCGAGTCTGTGCGATTGTACCTGGAAGCGCAGCTCGCCGCCGGAGCGGACGCTGTTCAGATTTTTGATACGTGGGGTGGAATTCTCACTCCGGACCATTACAAGAGATTTTCGCTTGAGTACATGCACCGAATTGTTTCGAAGCTTCATCGTAACGGCCAGCCGGTAATTGTGTTCTCGAAAGGTGCGAACCATTCCCTGAAAGAAATTGCTGACATTGGCGCAGACGTCGTTGGACTTGATTGGACAATTGACATGGCTGATGCACGTGAACAGGTGGGAGAGAAGGTTGCCCTTCAAGGAAATCTCGACCCGTCAAGTTTGTATGCCGCTCCCGACGTGATACGGAGCGAAGTAAAATCCATTCTGAAAAAATTCGGGAAAGGCGGCGGGCATGTCTTCAATCTTGGCCACGGTATTTTCCCCGATGTGCCTGTAGAGCATGCAAAGGCATTTGTGCAAGCGGTGAAAGATGAAAGCGGTATCTATCATGCACCATGAAGTCGATCAGAAATCCGCTGACAGCAAAGTAAGCGAGACTCCCCTGGCGGAACGCACGCGTGCGCATTTCGAACAGTTGCAGCAAACAATCTGCGACGCTCTCGAAACGTTCGAGCCGGAGAAACGCTTCAGCGAAGACCGTTGGGAGAAAGCCGACGGCAGGCATTCCGACAAGTCAGGCGGTGGAGGATTGACGCGTGTATTGGAAGGCGGAACGGTGTTCGAGAAAGCCGGCGTCGCAACGTCAACAGTGTTTGGCGGACTTCCCGAAACTCTTGCGCTTAAAATGGGCGTACCTCCAACAGCATTCTACGCAACAGGTGTTTCGGTCATCATTCATCCGGTGAGCCCGATGGTGCCGACCGTTCATGCGAACTTCCGGTATTTCGAACAAGCCCCATTGGGGCGAGCGAACGGTGATTGCTGGTTCGGCGGCGGAAGCGATTTAACTCCTTTTTATTTGTTTGAAGAGGATGTCCGGCATTTTCATTCAACACTTAAACGCGCCTGCGACCTGCACAATCCGGAATATTATCCGCGGTTCAAGAAATGGTGCGATGAGTATTTCTATATCAAGCATCGCGAGGAAACGCGGGGAGTCGGAGGAATCTTCTTCGATTATCTTCGCGGCGATGCGGAGGAATATTTTGCGTTTGTGCAAAGTGCTGCCGGGACGTTCCTGGATTCATATCTTCCGATTGTCAGAAAGAGATTGAATGAACCATGGGGCGAACACGAACGGAGCTGGCAGTTGCAGCGGCGGGGACGCTACGTTGAGTTCAATCTCGTGTATGACCGCGGAACGACATTCGGCCTTGAGACGAAAGGAAGGATCGAATCCATCCTGATGTCATTGCCGCCGAAAGTTGAATGGCACTACAACGTTCAGCCGGAAGCCCATAGCCGTGAAGCAAAACTTGTTGAGTTATTGAAGTCGCCAAAAGAATGGGCGGTTGATTAGAGTATGGGCAAAACAAAACCAATCGGCGTCGTTCTTTTGCAGTTGGGTGGTCCCGATTCATTACAGAGTGTTCAGCCTTTCCTGTACAATCTGTTTTGCGATCCGGACATCATTGATCTTCCTTTTGCATTTCTCTTCCGGAAGAGGCTTGCCCGTTACATCTCAACCAAACGTGGGCCGAAAGTTCAGGAACTGTACAAAGCGATTGGCGGCAAATCTCCGATTCTCGAACTTACAAATCAGCAGGCACGGGCGCTGGAGAAAGAGCTGCGGAAGACTATTGAGGCGAATGTATACGTGGCAATGCGCTACTGGCATCCGATGACGGACGTTGCAATGAACCAACTCTACAGCGATGGAGTAGAAAAAATTGTCTTGCTTCCGCTCTATCCACATTTTTCAAAGACGACGACCGGGTCAAGCGTGAACGAATGGAATAGAGTTCTCAAGCTGCAGAACCGTCCATCGTTGCCCACGAGTGTGGTGGATCATTATTATGATCATCCTTTGTACATTGATGCCATCGTTCAGAATATCAATCTGACTTTGGATAAAGTTGCCCGTCCCGACAGATCGAAGGTGCATCTCGTGTTCAGCGCGCACGGCACGCCGGTAAAGCTGGTGAAAGACGGCGATCCGTATTCTCATCATATCAAAAAAACATACGAAGCGGTGGTGAAGAAAGGCAACTTCGGTTTGCCGCACCATCTCTGTTTTCAAAGCAAAGTCGGTCCGCAGAAGTGGCTTGAGCCTTCGCTTGACCAAACCATCGAACGAATGGGGAAAGAGAAAGCCTCGCACGTAATCGTCGTGCCCATTGCCTTCGTCTCCGATCATATCGAAACTCTTTCCGAAATCAATATCGAAGCGAGAGAGGAAGCAAAAGAACTTGGTATACAATACTTCGACATGATGCCGGCTCTCAATACACAGCCGTTGTTTATTTCCGCTCTTGCAGATCTTGTCTTGCAAAAGGTGAGCGCATGAGCGGGAAGGTGGTTATTATCGGGGCGGGGATTTCCGGGTTGACCGCAGCATGGTGGTTGAATAAAGCAGGCGCGGATGTAACGGTGCTGGAACGTAATTCTGCAGCCGGCGGAACGATCCGCTCGATTCGTGAAGATGGATGGCTGATCGAAACCGGGCCCAACAGCGCCCTCGAAACGACGCCCTTGTTTAATGAAATGTTTGAAGGCCTCGGAATTATTAGCGAGCGTTTGTATGCGGATGACCGTTCAAATAAACGCTACATTCTTCGGGATGGAAAACTTCATGCGTTGCCCATGTCGCCGGGCGCGTTTCTTGGCAGTTCATTGTGGACAATAGGCGGAAAGCTTCGCCTTCTCAAAGAACCTTTCGTGGGACGCAGCGGGAAAGAGGAAACCATTGCTGAATTTGTTGAGCGAAGGCTCGGCAGAGAATTTCTCGACTACGCAATCAACCCGTTTGTGGCAGGAGTGTATGCGGGGAATCCGGAACAGTTAAGTGTGCAGGCGGCATTCCCAAAATTGTATGCGCTTGAACAGAAATACGGCGGACTCATCAAGGGGATGATCAAAGGAGCAAAGGAACGGAAGCAGCGGTCGGAGAAGGCGAAGGATCGTGCGAAGATGTTTTCTTTCAAGGATGGAATGGCGACGTTTCCCGAAGCGATTGCTGCTCAGCTCGGCGAACGGGTGCAACTTGGCTGTGAGGTGGAGGCTGTTTCTGCAGGCGACCGCTATAATATATCGTACTCCAAGTCTGGAAAACATTATGAGTGTAACGCCGACGCAGTAATTTTTGCTGCGCCCGCGTTCGCGACGAGCCGGATGGTTCATTCGTTCTCTCAATCTCTTTCGTCAATGCTCGACGGTATTTTTTATCCGCCTGTTACGGAAGTGTTTTTGGGATTTCGATCTAACCAGATAAACCGGCCGCTTGACGGATTCGGTTTCTTGATTCCGGCTGTTGAGAAAAGAAAAATCCTTGGCACGCTCTGGTCTTCATCGCTTTTCCCGCAGCGTGCACCTGAAGGTCATGTAGCGCTGACGACATTTGTCGGAGGATCCCGTCAACCGGAACTCTGCGGCTTAAGCGATGATGAAATGATACGGATGGTTACCGGGGAGCTGCAATCCATAATGAGTGTCTCCGGCGATCCGGTGTTCTCGAAGATCATCCGTTGGCAAAAGGCGATCCCTCAATATAATCTCGGACATGACAGGATTGTGAAAGAAATTGAAAAGTGTGAGAAAGAAAATCCGGGCTTGTTTTTTTGCAGCAACTTCACAGGCGGTATTGCGGTTGGCGATTGCGTAATGAGTGGGAAGAAAATTGCAGATAGTGCAGCACTGCATCTGGATTTAGAGACTAATGCAGTAGAAGCCGCGTTGTGAGAATAAATTTAGGAGAGAAGAAGATGGAAACTCTGAATAGAATTGAAACATTGCCATTCAAACGTCTCCGCCGTACACGAATGACGGAAGCTCTTCGCTCGATGGTGCGTGAGACTGAATTATCGAAGAACGATTTTATCTATCCGTTGTTTGTCGTTGAAGGAAAAGATTTCAAAAAGGAAATCTCTTCCATGCCCGGTGTATTCCAGATGTCCGCGGACCACATTGTTCGTGAGTGTGCAGATGTGAAGAAGCTCGGAATTCCTGCAGTGATTCTCTTCGGCATTCCAAAAGAAAAAGATGAAGTAGGTTCCGGCGCCTACGACGAACTTGGGGTAATACAGCAGGCAATACGAGCGATCAAAAGGGAAGTCCCCGAGCTTGTCGTCATTACTGATGTATGCCTTTGCGAGTATACCTCGCACGGACATTGCGGCGTTGTTCGCGGCAATGAAATTATCAACGATGAATCGATTGAGTTGCTGGCAAAGGAAGCGCTGACGCATGCTCAGGCCGGCGCCGATATGGTTGCGCCCTCCGACATGTTTGACGGCAGAGTGAAGGCAATCCGTTCCGTTCTGGATGAGAATGGATTTCAGAATCTCCCGATCATGTCGTACGCCGCGAAGTACGCGTCCGGCTTTTACGGGCCATTCCGTGAAGCGGCTGAAAGCACGCCGCAGTTTGGCGACCGCCGTTCGCATCAGATGGATCCGGCAAATTCAAACGAAGCGTTGCGCGAAGTGGAACAGGATATTCTTGAGGGCGCCGACATCGTTATGGTGAAACCCGCAATGCCGTACCTCGATATCATCCGGCGAGTGAAGGATACATTCGGGTTGCCGACTGCCGCGTATAACGTCAGCGGCGAGTACGCGATGGTGAAGGCGGCTGCAAAGCTCGGCTGGATAGACGGCGAGCGGGTTATGATGGAAATGCTGACCGGCATAAAGCGGGCGGGGGCGGATATGATTCTGACATACTTTGCAAAAGAAGCATCAGTGTATCTGGATAAGCATCGTTGAGATTGGCAAATCAGAAGTCGGAAGTCAGAAATCAGAAGTCGGAAAATCAGATATCGGAGATCAGTGAACACAGAGAAGTCAGATCGATTATTTGAGCGGGCAAAGGAATTCATTCCCGGAGGCGTGAACTCTCCCGTCCGTGCGTTCAGGTCTGTTGGACGCAATCCGCTTTTCATTACCAAAGCGTCGGGTTCAAAAGTTTGGGATGCGGACGGCAACGAGTTTGTGGATTACGTGGGCACGTGGGGTCCGGCAATTCTGGGTCATGCGCATCCACGCGTGATCGAAGCAATCAGGAAAGCGGCGATGGATGGCACAAGTTTCGGCGCACCGACCGAGCTTGAGGTAAAGATGGCGGAGTTGATTTGCCGCCTTGTTCCCTCTGTCGAGATGGTGCGTATGGTGAACTCCGGTACCGAAGCAACCATGAGCGCCATTCGCCTTGCCCGCGCATTCACGGGACGCGAGAAGATCATCAAGTTCGAAGGATGCTATCACGGGCACGGCGATTCTTTTCTCATCAAAGCCGGGTCCGGGGCAATGACGTTTGGCGTTCCGGATAGTCCGGGTGTACCGCCCGACATTGCGGCCTTAACTTTGACAGCAACATTCAATTCGCTTGAGTCTGTCTCACGACTTGTTGTTGAAAACAAAGATCAAATTGCTGCGATCATTGTTGAGCCTGTAGTTGGCAATATGGGATGCGTACCACCTGTGCAAGGATTTCTTGACGGGCTGCGAACACTCTGCAACAAAGAAAAAATCCTGCTCATCTTTGATGAGGTGATGACTGGTTTCCGGTTGGCAATGGGTGGCGCGCAGGAATTGTACAACATCAAACCTGACCTCTCCACCTTCGGGAAGATTATAGGCGGCGGACTTCCGGTTGGTGCGTACGGAGGCAGGAAGGAAGTAATGCAGATGGTTGCTCCGAGCGGGCCGATGTATCAGGCGGGAACACTCTCCGGCAATCCGCTTGCTATGACTGCCGGATACGAAACGCTTTCTATTATTTTGGAGCAAAAAGATTTCTACACTCAGCTTGAGGCAAAATCCCGGCAGCTTGCGGATGGAATAGCGGAGAATGTGAGAACACTCGGCGTTCCGGTAACGATGAATCGTGTCGGTTCAATGTCCACGTTATTCTTTACACCAACAGAAGTAAGAGATTACCAAACTGCACTTTCATCGGACACAAAGAAATTCGCTCTTTATTTCAATGCCATGTTGGATCAGGGAATTTACCTTGCGCCCTCTCAATTTGAAGCCGGCTTTGTTTCAATGGCGCATACTGACAACGATATTGGAAAAACCGTCGAGGCAAATCGCAACGCTTTGAAAGCAACCCTTACAAGTTCCCATAAATAAAAAACCGGCGTCGATCGACCCCGGTTTTCTATTCTTCTCCTCAATCACTCACCGATCTAATTTTCCCACCACGCGACCAACTGGTATTTGTCCGAAAAAGGAAATGAAGGAGGAGCTTTGGTCAAGAAACGTGGATCGTGACGGAATGATTTTAGCATTCCATTCGTCAGAACGCCGCCGCTAATGACGCCGGTCGAGGTCGATGCGTTCATTGTTGCGCCGCCGAAAAGATTAAGGCGGCCATCTATCCCGCATGCCGTATAATTTTCAACTGCAAAAACTCCATTATGGCAATAGATGGCTGCTTGAATATTGGTCTGTGAAGTTGACGTGCGTGAGATCCCGGTCGTGGTCACGTATGTCATACGCTCTGAAACAAGTCCAAGAATGTCATCCGAATTATTATTTGTCTTAGGGTTATCGGCCGCGACAAGATCACCTTGGATCCAGATATTCCCTTTCAGATTACCGGACGATCCTGTTGTTCGGGCGAGGATTGTAGCTTTGCCATTGTACGTACCCTCAACGCGGACGTCAATTCCTTTAACAGCAATTATACCATTAGGGGCCAGACTTGAGATTGACGCGTAAGTGGTGTCCTTGGTTCCCCCGGTGTTCCAGGGGATTCTTACACGAACGCTCCCGGCGCTATTAAACGTGAGCCTCAAGTCCTGGTTGCCGGTCGAAGCGGCAGTCCAGAGTTTTCCGCCGGATGATGCCCCGTTTTCAATTTCATTTAGTCGGGCGATAGGGCGGCCCACTGTGACTCCCCATTGGTACCCACCATTATAAATTGGATTGGGAGGTCCAACGAAATTTGAGAGAGTAGGATTATTTGCTGCCGTCACTTTGGAATCGAAATATGGCTGTCCGCTGAAGTTCCATCCGCCGTTTGTGTGCACCGGACCGTACATGCTGTCTCCGGTAACTTTCCACATACTGCCTCCCGGAATGGCGTTGCTTGTTGGAGACATATAGCCGTTGGTTTCGCTGCCGGAAAAATATCCATATCTGGAAAAGTACAATCGTTGCAGTTTAGCCTCGACTGTGTCCAGCATCTCCGTCTTCCACGATCCAACTGCATAGTCATAATACCGCGTGGGAACATGGCCTATACTACGGATGCGCGTAGAATCACCGCTTTTTGTAATGGTGATATCATAACTGCCGCCGTTGAAAGCCTGGTTGGTCAGGTTTGTACTGTATGCGGTATCGTTCAGGCATAAATGCGTTCCTATGTTCGCCCCGGCAAGGGCAATGTTGTGTACCATCGACTTGCTGAAATACATGGAGAACGTATCCTGCGATGACAGACTCGTCTTATTCAAATTAAGAACAGCGAAGGCCGTTAACATGCTCAGGCCTATCACGTATATCAACATTTGTTTTCCCATACTTACTCCGTTGACTGAATGTGTACCTAACCGTGGCGTTTCATGTTCCTTGTGGACAACAAGCCTTTGCGCCACAAGGTAGTAACATACCCAAGAGTATCGGGGTTAACCTGGTCGGCGACCTTATACAAACTTGATATCGCGAGCGTTATTTCAATCATAGAAATATTAGAGGGAGTACTTGTTACTGAGCCATCTTGATCGAGATACTTGAGCTTAAATGTTGTAATGCCCACTGCCGCGACTGTCGGTGTCTGAGTGTTATATCGTCTATAGAGGATTCTCACCTGACGGTCAGTATATTTTGCAAGAGGGGAACCCACATACCATTCCACGGAATCGATTGTCCCGTTTCTGTTCATGTCTGAACGAAAGCGAATCTTACTGGAATCGGCGATTGCAATCGCGTCTCGCGGATCGGTGAGGGCATATCCTATTTTCTTAAAGTCAGATTCGATGATGCCCACGGTATTCACCATTGCTTCCTGAACGTTGAGATTGGTTGAAGAGGCATCTACGGTGGCGCTCATGTTCATATTCATTTTCAGGCCAAGGAATATGACGTAACCTGCAACGATAACCGAGCTGATCAGGTCCAGGATAATTGACATGCAATACCTATTCTTTTGAGAAGATTAAAATGTTATCTCCAGTAGCTCATTATCGCAGGGTACACCAATGTATCCCGGCTTGTTGGATTGATAACCGTTACCGTCAGTTTTTTATGCCACGTGGGAACGCTGGATGCCGAGTTGGCCTGAGGAATATTTGATACATTTACGCTAATGTACGTTACTTTTGTTTTCACGAAGTACTTTGCTTCAAGGGATGGGACGATTGTCTCCCAATCTGAACCGCTCGTGCTCGCTGTGTCCGAAGGATTACTACTTTTGTACACGAGAAACAAGTTATTGAAGTCATCAAAATCATTGAAATCATTTGTTCCGGCTCTATAGTTTTCATTCGGGCCCGGTCCAAGTTGATCTACGGGGGTAAGCTGGCTTGTTAGGGTGATTTCACCCGTGATGGCAGTATCAATTTTTGCATCAAAATATTTTCCCATGGCTTCTTCAACGAGCGACTGGGCAAGCCCCACAGCGGTGATTCCCGACTCACCGCTGTTTATCCTCGTATTTTCAGCTATGATAGTCTTGTTTGCGTTCAATCCGAGAGTACCCATGATTGACAGCGCTCCCAGTGCGAACAGGCTCTGCCCTAAGTTTGTCATACTTATGTCCTATCCTTTAAGATGTTCAGCCAAATCCATAGAAAGTGTCCCCGGAGAACCCGATCATTCAAATCTTCTGGTCCGTAAACAATTTTTCCTGGGAATAAACCCTTGGTGCGTTCAAAGAGAAAGCATTCAAGCAGTTAGGCTTCTATTTTAATGCCAGCGCCAACCGGAATAATTTCTATTGAAAAGAATCAGAATTGTAAAGCAGGAGGAGAGGTAACACTACTTTTGTACAAAAAGATTGGCGAGATTTTGAAGGAGTGTGAGAACAGCAAAGAATTTGCTATCAATGAACCATCATATGGGCAC
>JBBRUI010000030.1:0-23058 GCA_038247945.1 Bacteroidota bacterium
CAGGGGCAGGGGAGGATTGTTGTTCTTTTTTCGATGTTCTACTTCTGCATTGGAATGTTTACGGCATCATCGTATGCACTGTTTATGGACATCACGAATCCGAAACTTGGTGCAACACAATTCAGCGCGTACATGGGAGCAACAAATGGATGTGAGGCTTGGTCAGGATACACGGTGGGCAAGCTGCACACGGCATTCGGATACCCGATCGCATTCACCGTCATGAGCTTCGTTTCGCTAATGTGTCTCCCGTTGCTCAGGCTCATCTCGGTATCACCGAAAGAGAAGACTCAGGATTCCTCGCGTGAATCTTGAGCGGCAAGCAGATCCCTCACTATCGGGAGATTGCGTTTGTTCACAAGTGTGAGAATAGTGTCCCCTGATTCAAGCACCGTCCCGCCACTCGGCACAATGAAATCTTCGTTACGGATGATCAACACAATCAAACTATCGGAGGGGAGTCCCAACTCCACGATCGATCTTCCGACCACTGCTGAATTGTATGGAACCATCAGATCGACGAGATCGGTATCTGTCCCCTTGGGCGCGTCGAACTCGAGCGGACAGCTTGGGGTGCGCTCCCGTGGCGCATCCACCGTAAACAGGCGCGCAACAAAGGGTATTGACCATCCTTGAAACAAAGTGGACGTGAGAACAATAAAGAAGACGAGGTTAAACATCAGTTCCGCGCGAGGGAGGTTCGCCAAGAGAGGAAACGTCGCAAGGATGATAGGCACGGCTCCGCGTATTCCCACCCATGACACAAACGCCTTTTCATTCCAACGAAGCTTCGCGAACACGAGAGAAACAAAAACGCTCAGAGGGCGAGCAACGAACATCAAGAATGCAGATACCAAAAGCCCAACGCCAGCCACGTTTACAACGTGAGAAGGAAACACGAGCAGTCCCAACGTCAAGAACATCCCAATTTGACCGAGCCACGCAAGTCCGTCAAAAAACCGGAGAAGGCTTCTCTTCTGGATTATTTCTAGATTGCCGACAACAAGTCCAGCGACGTACACTGCAAGAAACCCGCTGCCGTTGATGACAGCAGTAAGTCCGTAGATGAATGCGGCAAACGATAAGGCAAACACCGGATAGAATCCCTGATGGAAGAACTTGACTCGATTCAAGAGAAACACCATAGCTTTTCCAAGTCCGAATCCCAAGAGGGCGCCGAACCCCATCTGGTACACGAACAGGAGGAAAAATTGTCCAAGCGAATCGATTTGCGATGTGAGCACTTGAATCAATCCGACCGTAAGAAATACTGCCATGGGGTCATTGCTTCCTGATTCAAACTCCAGAAGCGGTGTAAGATTGCCGCTCAGGCTCACATGGCGTGAACGGAGCAACGAAAACACTGCCGCCGCATCTGTCGAAGAGACAATTGCGCCAAAGAGCATGCCTTCAAGCAAAGTAAATCCAAGCACGAACGTTGAAAACACGCCAATGGCAAGTGCAGTAAGAACAACTCCCAACGTTGCAAGACTGGCGGCTTGCCCCAACACCGGACGAACCGACGACCATCTCGTGTCCAAGCCGCCGGCAAACAAAATAAGCACAAGCGCAATCGTTCCGATGGAGCGCGCAAGTCCGGCATCATCAAACTGAATTCCTCCCGGTCCATCGGAACCGGCAAGCATCCCGACAGCGAGAAAGAGCAACAAAGCAGGGACGCCAAGATTATCGGAAAGTTTTGCAATGGCGAGACTGATGAGAATCAGAGCCGACCCGATGAGGAGGATGTAATCCATTTCTATCATGGGGGACAAGACTTGCATAGGTGTTTGTGGGCGAAGAGCGATTGACGTGCCATTGCAATCTACAAAATCAAAATGGAAAACTCACGAAGAAAATAAGGACATCATGATACTGAAACTCACTCTCCTCCAACGCCTCCTCCATCGCCTCCATCTTCTTCCCACGCCAATCATGGATGCGTTCGGCGGCATCATCTTCGGCCGCGTGCTGACGATTGCTGTCCGCCGCGAACTGTTTGAAGCTGTTGCAGTTGAGCCGCGAACAATCAAGGAACTATCGGCGGCCACAGGGTTGAACGAGAAAGCAGTCAAGCTCATTGCCGACTCTTTCGTTGTTGGCAGCTACCTTACGCGAACCAAAGAGAAGTACATTATAAGTGCAGAAGGAAAGAAGTGGCTTATCAAAAGCTCTCCGACCTACCTCGGAAACCTGATAGCGTACTTCGAAACGCTGTACGCTCGTTGGGCAAAGTTTGAATACGCATTGGAGAACGGCCATCCGCAGCGACCGTATTTCAATGAGTTCGCTGACAGCGACTGGCGTGTGTACGTGTACGGCATGGCGGACCTCGCGAAGCTTTTACTGCCCGAAGTTGGCCCGAAACTCATTCTGCCCGGCAATCCGAAATCGCTGCTCGATATCGGCGGCTCACACGGTTTGTATGCGATGGAATGCTGCCGTCGATATCCGGGTCTTCATGCAACGGTAATGGATTTCAGTCCCGCGTTGCGCCATACGCGAGAGATCGCTGCCGCAGAAGGAATGCCCGCACGTGTGAGAGTGCTTGAGGGGGACTTCACGACAAATCCACTCCAGCCAAACCAGGACTGCGTGCTGCTGTTCAACGTCATTCACGGGTTTGATGAAAAGGAAAATCAAAAACTGATAGCGCGTGCATTTGCTGCACTGAACTCCGGCGGCAAGCTTTTTATTTTAGATCAGATGAAAAGTTCGAAGCGCGCATCGGGGCTTGCAGCGTTTGTTCCGCTTATGGTGGGACTTAATTTGTTGAATGAGATTGGAGGAAACGTGTATGACGTGGACGAAGTTAAGAAATGGTGCAGAAGTTTTTCATCTGTTCGAACACATGCATTGCGTTTGCCGGGAGTTGTTCTGATGGAGGCGGTGAAGTAGGTGAGATACCCTCATCCCCCTGCCCCTTCTCCCAAAAATGGAGAAGGGGAGTTTTATTTCTAGGATTGACGGAAAAAGAAAGTCCCTCTCCCGACGGAGAGGGATTAGGATGAGGTTTTGCGAGTTCGTAGACCACGCCCAAACCAGGCATGGATATTTGGAACAATGAACCCGCGTCATGCTGAGCGAAATCTCGACCGCTTTTTGGTCGAGATGTAGTCGAAGTATGCCCTGCGCAGAACATGCTTCGACTACGCTCAGCATGACGTTGGGGCAGAGGTTCATTAGCAGACAATGTTACTTATTTTTTTTCCATGGCATTCCGGGAACGAGCGCAGGCTCTGCATATCTATCCCCAAACATATTCATCGCAGCTATATTCTCATAGCGAAAATAAACTTGTCCCGCAGCGCCGAGCATGCGCGATGAAGTTATCTGGTCCGGAATCTGCGCAAGAATCTCCGGCTTGTACGCGCCGATGCTGACGTAGATATGCCGTCCGCCGGCGTTCTTTTGCCACGTATGAGCAATGTGGGCAAAGTCGGGCCCTTCGGTTTCGAACTCCAACGTCCAATACACCTGCGGCGCAAGATAGTCCAGCCATCCCTTCTTCAACCACAGGCGCGCATCCTGAAAATAATCGCCCAACGCGCCCGCCTGAACCTTCGTGTCCGGTTGCGCACTGAGCGCTCCGCCGTACGTGCCGAGAGGCGCTGTGCCCATCTTTAGCGCAGGCTTCAGGTGCGTGAGCTGTGCGTACGAATCCTGAACAAACCGGTTTATGTTTTCACGGCGCCAATTGTCACGCCGGACTCCTTTTCCATATTTGCTGTACGTCCTGCTGTCCGGGAAATTCTTTCCCGGATAACGAATGAAATCATAGCAAATCCCATCGATGTCGTATTGTTGTACAAGGTCTTCCAGCACACGGCTGAGATACTCGCGCACGCCGGGAATCCCCGGGTCAAGCCATGATTCATTTTCGTATTGAACTACCCACTCAGGATGTTCAATGGCGACATGCCGCGGCTTGGTAAAGGCTGGAGGAGTGGGGCCAAGAATCTTGTACACATTAAACCAAGCATGGACTTCAATCCCCGCTTCATGGGCTTCCTTCAGTAAGAACTCCAAAGGATCCCAGCCCGGATCTTTGCCCAATGTTCCGGTTAAGTTTCCCGCCCACGGTTCGTACTTCGAATGGTAATACGCGTCGCCGCGGGCACGTATCTGGAAAAAAATTGTATTGAGATGCGCGGCTTTGAGATCACGGACAATCTTTCTGAGTGAGGCTTGCTGTTCATTCTTATCGTGCGTCTTCGGCCAATCGAGGCTGTTCGAAGTGGTAAGAAATACTCCGCGCAGTTCTTGTTTCGGGAAAGTTGTTGGTTGAGCGTACAGCGGCTTGCACGATACAATCAGAAGGAAGAAAATAAATTTCTGAAACACTATGCAGCGCCGTGTTAATGAGAAGGGTTGTCTGAAATAGGATAGGAGTTTAAGATGGGAATTCCCAGATCAAAAAAGATAAAAGCTTACCACGAAGACACAACGACACGAAGGTTTCACAAAATTGTTTTGTGAGGGTCCTATTTCACCTTCACATCCACAGCATACTCTCTGTCGCCCCACGCGAATTTCAAGTACGCAAGATCCTTTTGGCTTGTCGGTTCGAGCGTTATTCTAAAAGGATCGACAGGTTTGTCAAGTTCCTTCATGGCCATCTGGATCCGGGCGAGATCCAGAGAAGAATCATATTCGGCATCGCCCGGCGCCTTCTTGCTGATGATCAGGTCATAACCCTTTGTCCCCGGCCGTGAGTACAATGTGTATGTGCCCGGCAGAACATCGACGCCGCCAATCACCGTTGCGGTTTCTGTACGCAATATTGTTGCCGCGTTTGCTCCTGTTCGCCAGATCGAATCGGTCGGGACAACAACTCCCCAAATATTCCGGCCACGCATAAATGGTTTACTGTATGTTACTTTCACTCTGTAGTTGTTCAGAAAAACTTCGGCAGAGTCGAGCGGACTAACCGGACGAATGGCGTCGCTTTTTTCAAACGGCGTCCAGACGAGCGTGTTCTCCCACATGAGCTTCAGACGACCCTTCGTTCTTCCGGTGGCGTCAAATGCAACAGTCAACGTTTCAACAGGAGTGGCGAGATGCTCAACAACGGCGTCGAAGCGGGCATAATCCTGTCGCTCATCGTAGTTCGTTCCCCATTGTCCCGTTTGTTTGTTGATGATAAACTTCCAGCCGGTGGGTGAAGGGAGAGCCCACAAAGTATACCGCCCGCGCGGAAGCGGGACACCGCCGATAATCATATCGTAGTTTGTTTTGAGATGTGTTGCCTGATTTGCGCCGGTTCGCCAGACTTGATTCCACGGAACAAGTTCGCCCATTATTTTTCTCCCCCGCATGGAAGGCCGGCCGTAATTCACCGAAATCATATTGGTGTCGATTAAAGCAAAGACTGAGTCGCGGGGACTTACAGGGCCCGGTTTTTTCTGTGCTTGTACTCCGGAGGATAAAAGGAAACACAGAGTGATGAACGAAGCGAGCAACAGCGTCAGAGTTTTCATAGATATGATTCCAAATTGTTTTCGAATGCATGCATAAACAAGGACTGCCAATACGCGAACGCAGGAAGAAGCGGTCGCAGAAGATAATCGTACCGCGAAGACGATGTACCTGTAATCATTTCAGTCGGGAAGCCTTTAGGTTCGAGCCTGTTTTTTCTGCACATCTCTCTGAACTCCGACTCCGGAAACCAAATGCCTTTCGTCGATTCCACGAGCACCGGTTCACGCTCAAGAAGGACGCGGATCTTCCAAAAGATGTATCGCTTCACACTCATGAAGAACTCCCACAATCCATCCTGTTGGATGCGCCGCCGTAAGCGCGTGATCGGAGAAAGATGTTCCGGTACGAGAGTCGACTCGTCCGCAACCGGAATATCACTGATGAAAATTGTTGCGTCGTTCTTTGCTACCCGCCGGATCTCTGCAAGAGTTTGAATGCATTCTTCCTTTGTTTCCTGCAAACAAAACGCTCCGGTCATCAGGACTTTGTCGAAGTAAAAATCGGGATATGGCAATTTGCTGGAAGGACCCATTTCAAAAGAAATATTCGGCAGGCCTTTGAATTTTTGTTCAAGACGCTGAACCATAGCCGGAGTCACGTCTATGCCCCAGCATTCGCTCACCTTTTCGTGGATTCGTTCAAATAACAAACCCTTGCCCGGACTGATATCAAGCACTTTGTCGGTGCGTTCGAACGGAACGAGGCCCAGAATCTTGTTGATGCGAAACTCCGTTGAGCGCGGACCATCGCCCGACATATGGTATTCGTCCTTCAGATATTTTGCCCGATACTCGTACTCTTCAGCGCGGGATACAGGGTATAACACCTTGACCATATTGACTCCTTTTAGAAAATCTCATCCGCGTTCGACTACAACAGCAGTCCCGTACGCCAGCACTTCTGTAACACCTGCCATCACTTCATTCGCGTCGTAACGCATTGCGATAATTGCATTGGCTCCCATTTGTTGGGCATGCTGCATCATCAACACAAACGCTTCTTGGCGAGTCTGCTCGCATAATTCCTGCAGCAATGAAATATTCCCGCCGAACAATACCTGAAATCCCACCCCGATATTGCCGATGATTGAGCGCGAACGGACGGTAATGCCGCGAACGACACCCAATGTTCTGATCACTTTGTGGTCAGGGAGTTCAAATGCCGTGGTTACCATATTCGGATTCACGGAATTTTCCTTACTTGAATTTTACAGATGCGATGACTTTGTCGTATGCCGCTCCGTACTGAGCGCTTTGGGGCCGGAACCAATCGGTGGTGAAGCGCATGATCTTGTCGTCGCGGACGACGAAATACATTTTTCGCTGAACGTCTTTTGTGACAGCACCTGTTAACGTCATAGCAGCCTGTCCTCCCACGGTTGCTTTGCCTGATGACCCGCCGCGAATAAGTCCCTTCTTTTGCTCAAATGCTTTTTCGAGCGTAAGCCCTTTTGCCGGTGACACGTCGTACCGGATGGAGCAGTCCAAGCGCACGCCGCGGAACTCTGCAACCTCTTCATAACTTCCGCGACCCGGATTCGTTGAATTGAAATTATCGGGATAGTCAAACGAAACTGTTTTCCCGTTGAAGGTCGAAAATGATTCTGAAGGCAGCGTTTCGTCCGCACCTTTTTCTTTGGGCTTCGCGGCCTTGAAAGAATTCAGAGCAGCATCCATCACCTGTATGTAGGATCCGTACATTTGTCCAAATCCTGCAAAACCCAGATCGTAGACGAGAGAATCCTTTGTAACATACACATGGTGGCCGTAGATAATGCTGTTCTTGCCATAGTTCGCTCCATACTTTACTTTTGTTGCCGGCATTCCGTTTACGGTTACGTTCTCTTCAGGTTCCACTTGAAATCCGCCCGATTTCATTTCGGCAATGTTCTTTCGTATTTCTGCCGCCGCATCGACTGTCTTCGCCACGTCAACGGAAATCTCCACGCCGCTTGTGCCGGGTTCGTTCGGCACGCGGAATTTCGAATCGACACCGGAAGCATTGTAAAAACGTGCGTGTCCAACCTCGGCGTTCACCACCGGCCAAGTCGCAGGATAGTTAATCGACCAACCCATTCCGGGGTCTTTGTATTCCTTCATTTCTCCGACAGGAATGGTTTCCATTTTCTTTTCGCTGCAGCCAATCAAACCAAATGCGACAAGAGCGGTCAGCATGGATAATATTTTCATAGTCTTCCTTTTGTGTTGTGTGATGAAAGATGTTGATTGTTTTAATTTTTTGGGATTACCGTATCGTACCAGGTTTTCTTTTCACGCACACCGATTTCGTCGACGTACACGTGTTTCGATTCCATGTATTCTTTCAAGCCATCGATTCCGAACTCACGCCCGATGCCGCTTTGTTTGTACCCTCCGAACGGCGCCCGCTCGCTGAGCAGATGCCATTCATTGATCCACACAGTGCCGGCACGCAGTCGCTTTGCAACAGCCATTGCCTTCTCAGCATCCTTCGACCAGATGCCGCCGGCAAGTCCGTAAATGGAATCGTTCGCAAGACTCACAGCTTCATCGATGGTATGGTATCGAATGACCGAAAGAACGGGACCAAAGATCTCTTCCTGCGCAATGGTGGATTTGTTCTCCACATGATCAAAGATAGTCGGTTCGATAAAAAATCCAGCGGCACATTCGGGGGACGAAGGTTTTTCTCCCCCCAACAAAAGCTTTGCGCCTTCCGCTTTTCCCTTGCTCACGTAACCAAGCACACGGTCGAGTTGTTTTTGCGAGATGAGAGGTCCCATATCGGTGGTCATCTGCATCGGGTCGCCGACTTTAAGCTTTTTTGTTTTCGCAACAAGCGCATGGACAAACTCATCCGCGCGGGAAGAAGGAAGCAGCAGCCGTGTTCCCGCTTCGCAACACTGTCCCGCATGATAGAAGATTGCGTACATCGCACCATCGAGCGCCATGTCCATGTCGGCGTCGTCAAGAATAATGTTAGCGGATTTCCCGCCGCATTCGAGCGTGACTTTTTTGAGATTCGATGCCGCGGCTCGCATCACTAATTGCCCCGTCATTGTCGATCCCGTAAATGCAATTTTATCAACGCCCGGATTGCCCGCAAGTTCCGCCCCTGCTTCAGCTCCGAACCCGGTGACGATGTTGATGACGCTGGGGGGAATTCCAATCTGCTGAATATGCTTCGCCAGTTCCATGATCGTAACAGAAGTTTCCTCCGAAGGCTTGAGGACAATTGTATTCCCCGCGGCGAGGGCAGGACCGAGTTTCCAGATTGCCATCTTCAGAGGAAAGTTCCACGGGATGATTGCCCCAACAACTCCGATGGCTTCGTGCAACAACAAGTTTTTGCTAAATCCCGCTTTCGACACTCCTTCAATCTCGCCGTCGAGATCAGTCAATCCCATCTTGGCAAAGTTTGCAAGATTACGAGCGCTTAAATAAATATCTTCGCCCGCTTTGCGAATCGTGGAGCCTGAATCCAGAACCTCAAGCTCGATAAATAATTTCTTGTTCTCATTTATTTTGTCGGAGATGGCTTTGATGTAGCCTGCACGCTCCTCGCGTGTCATACGTGACCAGGGTCCGTTGTCGAACGCAGCACGCGCCGCGTCGACTGCCCGCTGAACGTCAGCTACTCCGCCGCGCGCAAACGTTGCAATCTTCTCCCGGTTGAAAGGATTGATGCCGTCGAATCTCCGTCCATCCGCTGCGTCTGCGAATTCGTTATTGATAAAAAGCTGATACTCTCTCACCCGATTCCTTTCTAAGCGTAGCGTCCCGGTTTCCATACAGTCAAAATGAGGATTGCTGTAAACAAAATTGTTTGGATAACGTAGAACATAAAAGTGCTTTTGTCCATGCCTGCAAGCTTTGACCCGGAATCTGCAGGCGCAGTTCCTTGCGCGAGTTGAGCGACGAGCATACCGCGCTTCTTCGACCGGATTCCAAACATAATTCCGTTTACAGCGGCGATGGCGAAGAGCACGATTTTAATGCCCAGCCACTGTTCGTCGAAAAGTCCGAGTCCGAGCAGATGCATGTTCCACAAGCCTGTGATAAGAAGGACGAGGATAGCAATCGGGCTCAACAAACCGACACTGCGGGCGGAGGAAAGAATGACGGTCTTGGTTTTGAAATCAGCGGCTGCTGTGTATTGCCTGTGCAGCAACCACCCCGTAATCAGCAGCGTCACTATAAGACCAAACCCGATAAGGTGGAAAAACATCAGGAGAAGATTCGTGTCCATGTGTGTTGTTTGGATTGCTATTGAGGTAAGAAAAAATCCGGACTCAAGATAGGGAAATTCGTGGAATTCAACAAATGGATGTGAGATGTGGTAGTGAAGGATTGTCATTCCCGAATGCTCTTATCGGGAATCCAGAAGCGAGAAATCTTTGACTGGATTCCCGCTAACAACATGCGGGAATGACAGAAGGGGCTGGAATGAGTGAAAGAACCCTTCAGCAACAATCACTACCAGAGATGTGGCTTTTTCGCCCGGCATTCTTAAATTAAGGCAAGGCACGCCTACGCAGTTCGGTTCACAAGTTCTCAATCACATTGTCCCTTTCATTGCTGCTCGTTTTTGCCGTCACGGAGTTCATGCTCTCGCTGACTCCGGGTCCGGCGGTTCTTACCGTTGTCTCGCAAGGCATTCGTCATGGCGCAAGGTTAAGCCTCAGAGGAGTGCTTGGGAATTCTCACGGGCAATGCCATTTATTTTTTGATTTCCGCGATCGGGCTCGGTGCAGTATTGGTAGCGTCGGAATTTCTTTTTAACGCGATCAAGTTTGCCGGTGCCGCGTATCTGGTGTTCGAGGGTGTTCGCATGATCCTCAAAAGTTTTTCGCAGGAAGGTGAAGAACAGACGGTATCTAACTCTGCCGGCTCCCGGCAATTATTCATCCAGGGCCTGACGACACAATTAGCGAACCCGAAGGCAATAATTTTTTTCACGGCGCTGCTGCCGCAGTTCATCGACCCGAACGGAAATGTGGCGATGCAATGCCTGGTGCTGGGCCTTGTCTCCGTTGGTGTTGAGTTTCCCGTGCTTTTATTGTATGGTTGGATGGCAGAACGCGGGCGTGAACTGTTGAAAAGAAAATCTTACTACCGGTGGGTTGAGCGGCTTGCCGGAACGTTTCTCATCGCCGCGGGAGTAAAACTTGCCTTCACACAAAAATAGTCGGAGACGATAAGATGACAGCCAGGGAATTTCTTTCCAAACAAGATTCAGACGTACAACGACATCTTTCTGCAATCCACGGAATAATTGTCCGACATGATGCGAAGGTCAAGGCAAGTGTGGAGAAGATGATGGGAAAGGAGATGATTGTGTACAAGGAGGATGGCATTTTCAAGTATGCTCTCGCGAACATGAAACATTACATGACCCTGCACGCTATGCCGATGTATGCCTTTCCGGCGATCTTCAAAAAATATAAGGCATTGCTGCCGGAGGCGAAATTTCAAAAGGGATGTGTGAATTTCAAAAACTCGGGTGCGATGCCGCTTGACCTCGTTGAAGATCTAATCAAGGATTGCGCTGCAATGGATTATGCGTCCATCGTTGCAAAGTATAGAAAGAAATGAAAAGTTAATCGTCGATCCACGAGCTTGCCGAAGGCATCCCTTCGGGAAAAACTCAGGGCCAACATTAATCAAACAACTCACCATCCGCCGGCGGCAGCTCAAGTTTCGGTATGGGTTGCAGCGAGTTGCCGATGATTCCCTGCAGGTCGCCATACAGGCCCGCCATATTTTTTACGCCGCGTTGAAGCTGCTGGTCGCGCCGCGCCCAGATCTTTTCCATTGCCCGCCGTTCCGCTTCAAGGTCGATCTTCATCGCCGTATAAGATTCAACGAGCGCTTCGATGCGTTGACGGAAATCCTGCCCGGAAAGATAATTGTACACGTGTTCCATCTTCTCGCCTTTGCCCGCCGCGGCAACACGCGTGCGTGCGATCTCCACCAATCCGCTCCGCAACGCAAGCGCAAGTCCGGGCATCGCAGCAAAATCGGTAATCCACACGCCGTCGATGCAACCGACATGCTTGATTTCCTTGGGCAGTGCCGTTGAAACAATGACGGCAATGGTCGCCTTTACTTCGCGCTGGTCGTCCTTTAGTTTCTGCGTCCAGCCATCGCTCCAGCTTTTCGTGCGCTTCGATTCCCAAAGGATAGTTCCGCACGAGCTTCCGAGCTGCGTCCGGACGTGCTGAAGTACATCTGCGCCGCGCACGCCTTTGGGAACGGGCAATATTTCATCGGTGCGAAACTGTGAGCGCAGCAGATTTTCCAATTCCACTTCCAGTGTTTCGCCTTGAGCCTGCTGCGATCCCTGCTCGGCGCGGCGCCGCAAGTCTTCAATCTGCCGAAGCATGTCACTGATCTGTTTGTCCTTGTCTGCGTCTTTCAGGCGATGGTCGTCCGCAGCCTTTGCAGCCGCTTCGCTCCAGACTTTCTTTCGCTCGTCGTCAAGCATACGTTGCAGTTCAAGCTGCATGTTCTTTTCACGGTCTTCAATTTTACGTCGTTGCTTTCGCAACTCAAGCTCGTTCTCCTCTGCAGCATGAAGCCGGCGTTCTTTTTCTTCGTTCTGTGCGCGCAGGTCTTTCAGTTCCAGCGAAAGTCGTTGCTCGGTTTCCTGTCGCATCTTGTTGGCCGCGGCCGTCCGTTCGGCAAGGATGCGCTTCTCATATTCGACGCGAAGCTTCTCTTCCACCTGGTGCGTGAATGCTTCGGTGAGCTCGATTGTTTTTCCGCAATGAGGGCAGGATATGGTTTGTTGGTTCATTTGCTCACTTGGTTGATGCCGCTCCTACGGAGCTCATAATACATTGCAATGAGAATTCTATAAACATGTCACTCCTAACGGAGTTTCCGCGGCCCGAGATGGGCACGTGCGCGATGGGCAACATCCCGAAGCGTCTTAAATATTTGAAAACTACGTCCCGTCGTGCCTGCACGCCGAAGTGTTGCGCCCTAAGTTTTCTCTGTTTCTCAGTTGTCGAACGAGCGAGTCATGTAGATGTCGGTCGCAGCGCCGTTCGCATAGCGGGCAACCCCGGTCATCGTTCGGTTGTCATCCGAGATGGATATTTCCGAGCGGCCGGTGTTGCCCTCCAGGTCGATGAAGTCGATGAATGCTTTACGCGTCATGACGGTTCCTTGTCCCCAAGCGATGCGCGTGGCATTCCCGTACAGGTTGTAATACTGCTCTACTGTAAATGAGACCCCGTTCTGGCGGATGATGACGTACGATCCATCCGGTGCGTTCCACGTGCCGCCAAGCTGCGCCGTGTTTTGAAACGGAGCGTTCCGTTTTGGCTGCGCGGTGATGATCGGGTCGGACGATGGCCGGTCCGGTTCCCCGCCTTTTTCCGCAAGCTTCTGTTCCATCAGTTTAATTTTTTCTTCCAGCTCCTGCTGTTTCGTGTTTCCTTCGGCCTGGCTCATTTCCGCCATTTTCTTCGGAGATTCGGATTTGCTGCCGAAGACACCGACCTGGTGCAGGACTACGACGAACCCGCCGATGGCGGTGATGAGCGTGGCGGTTGCCGTAATAATTCCCGGCACCGTGGTCCAGAATGATTTTTGATCGTCGGGCATGGAAGCTCCTTTAGAAATGTGAAGAAGGAAATGTTAAGAACTCTAACTTCCCCTTGGTCGTCACGGCAGATACGAAGTATCCAAGCGCCGTGACGATACTACGTACTACTGTCACGGTGCAGATGCAGGGCGCGTTAACTGTGATAGCTGGGTAGAAACCATTTCAGTTCCTCACACTTATTTTTTCTTTCCGAACTTTCCTTTTCCCACCCCTCCCAACTGCAACCATCGTTATCCACAACACGAAACTCGCGAGCAGAGCAAAAAACAAAAACCGGCGCATGAAATACGTGTGCCCGCCTTCAGTCGGATAGAACGAATACGCTAACTGCGGCTTGAAAAGATATCGCTCGAGATTTCCCCAAAGAAAAGTTCTGTCATTGAAAAATCCTGCGTAAATCTCCCGGACATCTTCAACATTCGGCGGACGCCTGTATTTCAGAATCGACTGCGGTGCATACTCACTCCGGTACAACTCGTTACACAACGCAAAGGGTACTGTCACGACTGTGTCGGTTCCCGGAATGCCGGCGTGGTTTTCCCATTGCCAGTCCACGTAGATTCTCACAAACGTGCTGTCGAATGCATTGTGTTGGTTCAAATGAAATATATCCGCCGTGTTCAGCACCTGTCCATCCTTGTCGGTCACGTAGATTTCGCCTTGCGAGAGATCCACGAACGCCCAGCGATTTTGTTCCGGGATGAATGATTCCGCCCACGAATGCCCGGTATACACAATCGTGTTGTCCTCCGTTCGTGCGCCAAAAACAAACCGCGTTGATATTCCCGCTCTGTTCGCCCAGAACACCCACATCTGGGCATTCTGTGTGCACCATCCTTTTCCAGTTCCTGCAACCATCTCGCAGTACAGACGATACGGATTCATCCAGCGTTCGTCATCCTTCGGCACGCCACCCGAGCCCTTGAGCTTTCGCCGCAAGTAGGGGACAAGTTTCTCCATGCGCGCGAACGTTGGTTCGCCGTCGCGTATTTTCACTTCTTCCCGGAGAAGGCGATCAACCTCTGCCAGCCCTTCTTTGCCGACATACGAATAGTCATCCACCCATTCGCTAATCGGGTATTGTTCGAACTCTCCGCATGGCACATTCGCCCGGACGATATACACATCTGTGTGTTGCATACCGAGTGAGGCGTAAAATTCCTTGCTGTAGAACCGGATGGAAATTTCAATCGGATGGATTGCTTTCTGATGAACCGGAATAAGTTTGTAAGTGTGCAGTTCGCTGAATGTTGTGTCGATGCGGAACGCCGGTTTCATGCCGCTTGCTGTTTGCTCGTTCCCGCCGTCTGTCAGGACTTTCCATTCAGTAATCTCATTCGTGCAGGCGAGGTTCAGTTGGATGCGGTTCCTATCCACAAGTTTCCATTCACGTATCGTCGGGATATCGAGCGGATAGTAGAGCGTTGCGTATGATGTGGGGGAGAAGGAAGACTCCCACTCGCGTGTAAAGAAGACGTAGAGATTTGCAACCAGAAGCAGCAGGAACATAAAGGCAACTGCGCGGGTGAACCATTGTTGTTTCGTCATTGGTTAGCCGTCCACGGTGGTAGAAAAACAAAATCATCGTCACACTGAGCGAAGTCGAAGTGTGAACCTTGAGGGTGTGTCGGTCTTCGACTTCGCTCACGAAAAGCGTTCGCTCCGCTCAGACTGACGATTATAGGGCGAACGCGTCATACGACGCGCCATATATTATCTGCATCTTTAAAGTACGCCAAACCATTGCTCATCTCGTAGACTTCTCGGCCTTCAGCGTCTACATATCTCTTCTCCTCATACACTCTGATATTGTTATTCTCCCGCGAGAGGTATGCAAGCAATGCGCTCATAGTGGGAGCAACATCGTGCAACCACTGGTCATCGCTTTCTTTCATGAATGCGCGGCTCATGCGAACGCCTTCTCCGGATTTCAGTTCTTTATCTGAATCGGATTACTTTTCGATTCTTTCAACAACCACTGCAACTCCTTGCCCGACTCCAATGCACATCGTCGCAAGTCCATAGCGCGCATTACGGCGCTTCAGTTCGTACAGTAATGTCGTCATGATGCGTGCACCGCTGCATCCGAGTGGATGCCCGAGAGCAATAGCACCGCCGTTGGGATTTATTTTTTCGATTGAAATCTGCAGATCGCGAATCACGGCAATTGACTGCGCGGCGAATGCTTCGTTCAACTCAACAACATCCATGTCGTTGATGGTAAGGCCTGCTTTCTTCAACGCCATCTGCGAAGCAGGGACCGGACCGATGCCCATGAAGCGCGGATCGACTCCGGCAATTCCGGTCGAGACAATGCGAGCCATCGGCTTTAGTCCAAGCTGTTTCGCCTTTGCTTCGCTCATTATTACAGTTCCTGCCGCGCCGTCGTTGAGTGATGATGAGTTGCCGGCTGTAACGCTTCCACCTTTTCTGAAAGCGGGGGAGAGTTTTGCGAGTTTTTCAATTGTGGTGTCCGCCCGCGGTTGTTCATCTTGAGAGACAATAACCGGCTCGCCTTTTTTCGTTGGCAATTCAACGGAAATGATTTCATCTGCGAAGCGGAAGTTCTTCTGAGCATCAATAGCTTTCGCGTGACTGCGCAACGCAAACTCATCCTGTTCTTCGCGCCCGATCTTATATTTCTCGGCTACATTCTCCGCCGTCTCGCCCATTGATTCGAGCGGGAACATCTTTTCCATTTTCGGATTGGGATAACGCCAGCCGAGCGCGGTATCGTATGCGGTAGTGTTGCCGAACGAACCCGATTGATTTTTTGCAAGCGAGTACGGGGCCCGGCTCATGCTTTCAACTCCGCCCGCAAAAATAATCTCCGCATCGCCGCTCCAGATTGCCCGCGAGGCTTGAATGATTGCATCAAGACTCGACCCGCACAGTCTGTTGATCGTGGTTGCGGGAACGCTGTTCGGCAATCCCGCAAGCAATGCGCTCATGCGTCCGACGTTTCGATTGTCCTCGCCCGCCTGGTTTGCACAGCCCCAGAGGACGTCTTCTATCAAGCCGGGATCGATGCCTGTTTTTTCAACGAGTGATTTGATGACGAGAGCGCCAAGGTCATCGGGACGAACATCGCGGAGGGCTCCGCCGTGCTTGCCGATGGGAGTGCGCAGGGCGTGAACGATGACAGCCTGTGTGGAGTGTGTCATGGTATTGTTGTGTGTAGATGAACAAGAATTGCAGTGAAGCGGGAGTAATATAATGCTTTGGCAGGAGAGAAATCAATTCCGGGGACGGAGACCCGTCCCCGAAAAAATAAATTTACTGGAACTTAAATTCTTTTACAGACCCGAAGATGCGAACGTACACTTCGGATTCGCTTTTGCTTGACGTCCTGATCGAAACTGTTTCGTTCAAGACTTGTGTGGCGGATTCCGGCTTCAGCGTTGCAACGAGTTCCACAGAACTACCCGGCTTGATCGGGTCTTTAGGAAGCGTAAGAGTGAATCCCGCGCGAGGGCTCTGATAGCTCGTGAGAGTGAAGGGTTCGCTGCTGTTGTTTGTCAGTGTGACTTTTGCCGAACTCAATCTCCCGACCTCAGCATCCTTGAACCAAAATTGCTGCGGCTCTATCGCGATTTCCTGTATGACATTTCCTTCAAACTCAACCACGGTCGCTCCGCTTGGAGCGTTGGAGTTGATCGTCACGGTCTTATGTACTTTGCCGGTGAAGTTCGTCGAGTTAAACGTGATGAGAACTTCGCCGCTCTTTCCCGGCGGGATTGTTCCGTTCGTAACGACCGTGCCCGTGCAGCCGCACGAGGCGTCGACTTTGCCGAGTTCGAGAACTTCATTGCCCGTATTTTTCACTACAATTTTTCGTTCGACTTTTTGCCCGCGGTGCATGTTGCCGAAGTCGAATTTATTTCCGCCGGCGATTTGAATTTTCGGTTGTGCATACAGCGTGCAGGCAACTGCCAACATCAGTGCAAGGGTTATGGAACGTAACTTCATACTCTCTCCTTCATCAATCGTTATGGATAAGATAGCAAAAAAGTGGAGTTAGTTTCAACCATTATTCTCTGACGAAACTGTTGCGGATAGCAGCCTTTTGGAGCAAAGGGGCGGGCTTGTAACGTTCGTCGCCACCTTGTCTGTGCAGCGATTCCATAACTGCCAGGATTTGTTTCGCTCCAATTCGCTCGCCCCATTCAATCGGTCCGTAGGGATAATTTGTCCCCAACTTCATCGCAGTGTCGATGTCTTCTCCGGCTGCGACACCTTCCGCGAGGGCGAAACACGCTTCATTTATCAGCATCGAAAGAATCCGCGGCATGACAAGTCCGATACTATCATGAACAAATACTACTTCCTTACCAAGAGCCGCTGCAAATTGTTCGGCGGAAGATCGGGTCGATGAGTCCGTAAAATTGCTCGCAGCAAATTCTATTAGCGAACCTTGCAGCATTGTGGGGAATGCCCCGATACCGATTAGCCTCTCCGGCTTTTCAAGCCATGACGCTTGTTCTGCGATGCTGACCGTTACTGATGAGGAGAGAATCGGAGTTGTGGTTGGAAGAATTCTATCAAGCTGAATCAGGCTATTTTTCTTTGTGTCGATAGAAAGATTTGTCAATTCCAACGCGACATCAACGGCAAGATTGCCATCATCGAACGCCAGTACATCGAAACCCATTTCGGCGCAGAGCGCCGCATACTCATCGACAAGCGACGCGTCGCCAAGTATGCAGATTTTATTTCGATCGGACATCATTCCAAAATCTTTCGTTTAAGCTTGGTGAGACTTCGTGCCTTGGAGCCTTGGTGGTAGATGTTTATTTTTCGTACGAGTAAAAACCCTTCTTCGTTTTTCGGCCCAATGTCCCGGCCTCCACCATTTTCTGTTGGATGGGATGCGGACGAAAACGGGGTTCCTGCGAAAACTGTTCGTAGACAGATTTGGTGACAGCGTGGTTTATATCAATGCCAATCAGATCCATCAACTCGAACGGTCCCATCTTAAAGCCGCCTTCAAGCTTCACAATTTTGTCTATTTCTTCTACAGAGGCGACTCCTTCACCCAGGAGCCGCAGTGCCTCGAGATAGAAGGGCCGCGCAATCCGGTTCACAATAAATCCCGGCGTGTCGTTGCAGACAACGGGCGTCTTTTTCATTCTACGCCCAATGTCGAGAGTCATCTCAAGAGTTTCGGACGAGGTTTGCTTTCCTTTCACAACCTCCACGAGTTTCATCAGTGGGGGAGGATTGAAGAAATGCATACCAATGACTTTGTCGGGACGGTTCACCATAGACCCAATTGATGTAACGGAAAGCGAAGAAGTATTCGTAGCAAGAATTGCTTCAGGCGAAAGAAGGAGGTCAAGCTTCTGAAATATCTCCCTCTTCACATTCATATCCTCCAACGCAGCTTCAACCACAAATCCTGAAAGGAGGAGGTCATCGAAATTATCGCTGACCTTGATGCGCGCATGCGCCGCCGTTGCTTCATCGGCAGTCATCCGCTTCTTCTCAACGGCGCGGTCGAGGTTTTGCTTGATCCGCTGCATGGCGGACGCAAGGGCTTTCTCCGAAACATCATTGAGAATGACATCAAATCCGGCAACCGCTCCGACTTCAGCGATGCCGCTGCCCATTGTCCCCGAACCGATTATTCCAATTGTAGTGATCATACGCCGGTAAAATTTTTTCCGAGCAAAGTATAGGGAGTTTAGAAAGGATATTCAACCGGCCAATTTCTTACATTAGCTAAGATTTTAAAGGAAAGATAAATGGACCACGAAGCTGTTACTGCAATCCAGGCGATTCAGGCAATCCTTGCGCCCGCCCTCGGCATCTCCGCCGTCGGACTTTTGTTGTTGATGTTGAATGCCCGCTATTCGACCATCGTCAATCGAATCAGGCTTTTGAATGACGAGAAGCGTCGTTATGTCCGACTCATCACCGGGAATGTTGAGTTGAGCTACTCAGAGAATGCGCGCTATAGCAGCATTCGGAACCAGACGGAAGGATTGTTCATGCGAAGCCGGTTGGTACGCAACGCAATCTTGCTGCTTCACCTGGGGATTGCACTCTTTATAATTGCCTCCGTGATAATAGGGATGAATTTCTTTTTTCCGGCGCAATCATTTTACGGCATAACTCTTCTCGCATTCATGGCCGGGTTGCTGTGTGTGTTGGGGGGAACAATCAACGCAGGATTGGAGATCCACCGTTCATTCAAGATTGTGGTGATCGAAGTGAAGGCAGAGGAATAAGGAATACTACTTTCCCTTGAAGTTTGCCGCCCGCTTCTCCGCGAACGCGTTCAAGCCTTCCTTGTGATCTTCGGTTTCAGATGCCGCTTGCTGGATGTATGCTTCGTATTCAAGCAGCGATTCGAGGTCGGAGGTCAGGGCTTTGTTCAGTGTGCGTTTTATCAGTCCGATGGCTTTGGTTGGCGCTGCCGCGAACGAAGATGCGTACTCTATTGTTGTCTTCTCCAACTCTTCCGGTTTCACAACTCTGTTTACCAATCCCGCCTGCAGTGCTTCATCCGCCAGAATATCGCGACCGGTAGCGGCGTATTCAAATGCCCGCGCCATCCCTGCAAGACGCGGCAGAAACCAATGCGCACCGGAATCCGGCACCAGCCCGATGCGAATGAACGCCTGAATGAGTCGAGCCGTTGATGACATGATACGCATATCGCACGCAAGCGCAACGCTGCATCCCGCGCCCGCAGCCACGCCGTTGATCATTGCAATCACGGGCTTCTCGATCGTGCGGATTTTTTTAATAAGGGGATTGTAGGACTTCTCCAGTGATTCTTTGAGCGATCGCTTCGAACCTTCTTGCCCGCCGTCTGTTTGGCGGGGATGCTCTTTCAAATCCTGCCCGGAACAAAACGCTTTCTCTCCGGCGCCGCGCAAGACAATGCATCGCACAGCCGAATCTTTCTCAGCTTCCTTAAATGCGTCGTTCAATTCTTTCTTCATCAATTCGTTAAACGCGTTGTACACATTCGGGCGGTTCATCGTTATCGTGAGAACGCCGTTGGTGTTTGTGTAGAGGAGAGTTTTGAAATCGGGCATAAAAACAAAGAAGGATAAAGGCAGAGTTGGTGAGTTTGATCCGATTTAAATTGCAACTTTACGGACGTGCAGAATTTCTTCGTGTTGGAGAGGTCGAACATCACCCCCGTCGAGCGTGAGCACGGCAATGGTGTCGCCGCCCGTTTTCATAAATTCTACTTCAAATGCTTTCGAGTCTGGATAACAATGCACGACAGCACCCACGTCGCCTTCTTTGAGCCCAAATTCAGAAATATCGTGTGTCAGCGCTACGCTCTCGTGTTCATGAATCATGATTGTCACTCTCCCTTCTCTGTCGGGTATGCGGTAACCAAACGAATCGTGTCCGAATTTCTATTTCTAATCCAAACGGTTCGGATAAACGCCCTGCGTCCAGCCGTTGTTATGAGGGCACCGTCAATGATATACTTTACTCCGTGACGCGTTTCAACTTCAATGACAATTTCGTTAAAACGCGCTAGAGTTACAAGCTGGGTTTTGAGGAGTTCGTGATTCTTCTCTGTGAATCCAAGCGAGTAGAAGTACTGAGCTTTTGAGTGTCCAACGGGGTGAGTTGGTGAAAGAAGATACCGAAGGAGTTTTTCGTTGGAAATGTCGAGCCGTGCATTGAGAGGAAGTCTCACATTACTTCCCCTTCCACTCCGGCTTTCGCTTCTCCGCGAATGCGTTCATGCCTTCCTTCTGATCTTCCGATGCGAAGAGGAGATAGAAATTCTTCCGCTCGAATTCGAGTCCGCCTTCGATTGTCGTATCGAACGATTTGAGCACAGCTTCCTTCGCAAGCTTCACAGCAACGGGCGGCTTCGTTGCAATTTCCTTCGCCCATGTTTTCGCTTCTTCGAGGTACGATTCAACCGGCACGACTTTGTTAATGAGCCCCCAACGCAGCGCTTCCTCGGCCGTAATCATTCTTCCCGTCAAAACCATTTCCATCGACTTCACTTTGCCGACAGCACGCGTAAGCCGCTGAGTTCCCCCCGCCCCGGGCATTACGCCGATGTTGATTTCCGGCTGGCCGAATCTTGCGGTCTCGCTTGCGATCACCATATCGCACGACATCATCAATTCACAGCCGCCGCCCAATGCGAACCCGCTTACCGCAGCAATGATGGGCTTCTTCATCTTTCTGATTTTATCCCAGCGTGCAAACTGGTCCCGCGTCAACATATCGACTGCTGAAGCATTTGCCATCTCTTTTATATCTGCGCCGGCTGCAAACGCTTTCTCGTTGCCGGTAAGAATAATGCAGCGAACATCGTCATCCTTGTCGAGCGATTCAAGGGCATCAACGAGTTCTTCCATCAGCTTGATGTTCAGCGCGTTCAATACTTCAGGGCGATTGAGTTGGACGAGTGCGTAGCCATCTTGCTTCGTCACGATAATAAAATGATACGCCATCAGTTGTTCTCCTTGAGATCTTTTTGTTCGCCGTGAAATCTCTTTTTGTACTCCCGATCAGCAGTGACGGGCTCCGCGTATGGGCTCGTCCAGCTTTTGATGAACACGCGCTGCAGCAATTCACCAAGCCGTCTGTTCTTTACGACTATCCCCACATTTCGCACAGTGTAGAAATAGCTTTTCTCCGCGTTGCTTGTTCCCAGCCAGAAGGATGTACCATCGGCAACGATGTACTTGCAGTGATCAACGCGGGCGAACGAAATGTAGCCTCTGCTCCACTCGGGGATGACGCTGAATTTGACTTCGATATTCGGGACTAGCGAGAGTCCTTTCAACGCGGCTTCTCCCGATGATCCTTTTTCCCAATCGGAGATGATGAGCCGAACCTGTACGCCGCGCCGGGCTGCACGTCGCAACGCTTCGTCCAGCACGCGGTATTCAGTTTTGTCGCGAGCTCTTGTGCCATAGCCGAGGAACTGCAACAATAATTCCTTTTTCGCCCCATCAATCAGGCGGACGATATTGGGTTCATCCCACAATGTCGTATCGGGAATGAGGCCCACCGGACTTGCAGTAGGTGTTAAGAAAAGTGTGTCCGTACTCGATGTGATGATTGAAATCGGCGAAAGGTACTTTTTTAGTGATAAGAATTTTGGAACGTTTGCCTTGTCGTTTGTCTCCGCCAGATTCCAATCGAGATTGAAAATATCCTGATAGAATTGTGTGCCGTCCCTGTGTCGAATCCTGACCCCGAGTTCGTGAATATGCTTCAAAGCCCGCCAATCGAAATTCTGGCTGCCAAGAAAGACCATTTCATTATCAACGATGAAGTACTTTGCGTGCAGTATGCCGCCGGAAAGTTTTCCGAAGTCGATGATGCGGGTGGAAATATTCTTTTGCCTGCCGAGCCGTTCAATTGTTTCAGGATATGTCTTGCTCATCCGCGCATCGGCAATAAGACGAACGATCACTCCCCGTGCAGCAGCTTTCTCTATTGCCTGGATAATGTCTTCCAACGGTTCGCGGGGCTGATTTGAGATGTAAAACTGCTCGATGTCCAGAGTCTTCTTCGCGCCGTTGATCATCTCCAACCAGACTTCGTACGTGTTGCGGATATCGGGGTTATCCAGATTGGTTTCGATCGGAATTGATTCGACAAGTTCGAAGTCCTGATAGCCGGCAACTTGTGCGGAAACCGTAGTGCAAAATATCGGGATGAACAGAAGAAAAATTATTCGTCTCATCATCGCATCAACACCATTTTCTTCACCTGAGTAAACCCGGTTCCGTTGCTAATACTATTTGTTTCAATCCGGTAGAAGTACACGCCCGACGCTACACCATCTCCGGAATTATTCGTTCCATTCCACTGTAGTTGATGCATACCCGGATTCTCCAGACCATTGACAAGAGTTTTGATTTCCTGGCCGAGAAGATTGAAGACGATGATCACGACCTTGCTTGCACTTCCCAACTGGTACCTGATGGTCGTTGTTGGGTTGAAGGGGTTCGGATAATTCTGTGCCAGCGAGAAATGGAA
>JBBRUI010000031.1:0-22570 GCA_038247945.1 Bacteroidota bacterium
AAGATTGAACCATGCTTCAAGGGCTGTTGAGTCGCGCTTGACGATCTCTTCATACATCAACACCGCCGAATCCAGCTCGAACGTTTGCACATACGTCGACGCAAGCATTTTGCGATACTCGACATTATCGGGAGCGAGGCGCACAGCTTCGCGGGCCGATTCAATGGCAAGACCCTGCTTATTCAGTGAAGAATAATTCTTGGCGAGGGCGAAATAGATGGCGGGATTTTTTTCGTAACGAAGCGCGTCCTGGAATTCCAGCACCGCCTGGGCGAATTCGCCCTTCATTTCAAACAGTGATCCGTTAATGACATGCTGCGTCGCTATTTCGTGCGTCGGACTTTTTTCTTTGCGCCCGACGTCAGTGCTTGTGACGGGAGTGGCGGTTTCCTTACTGCCGGAACATCCCGCGAGCAGCAAGACAATCAAAAGAGGTACAAAACCCGTGTTCACACAATTCCTTCGTAATATTCTGATAAAAATATATCCATAACGAGGTTGAATAACAACATAACCGCGAGAGCGGTGGTTGTCTCACATTGAAATTTGGTTGTCATGCTGAGATGCCTGCCCGCCATATTGCTCCGCGAGGCAGGCGGGCTTTTGCTCAGCATCTATCTTCAGATTGCGCATTATAGATTCCGAACAAGAGCGATTCGGAATGACACTCTCAAACTGAGACACCACCGCGAGGGCGCCCGTCGGGACGCTTTTTCATTTTTCATTGTTATATTGTCAAAGATGAACGTCAATCAATCCAAAATATTCATCATCATCGGCGCAGCGCTTCTGCTTGTCGCGCTGTCGATGTACATTGTGCTCGTCAAAATTCCAACAGATCTTGCGGGCAATGTCGCACGAGGCATGAAGGAAATACTGAACTTCACTCACCAGGTCAGAATCAACGAACATGTGGTGATTGAACAGAGCGTTCCTGTCGCGGAGCTTGCAACAATCTCCCGCGACCTTTCGGTCGAGTACGTCTGGTCGCATCAATGGCTCGGAAGTTCGAAGACGCTCGCGTTGAGAGGGACATTCACGGCAAAAGCCGGATTCGATTTGCACCAACCGTTCACTGTGGACATTCAAAAGTTTCCGCTAAAAGTCCGGGCAACAATGTCGCCGCCGAAAATTCTCTCCATTCAAATGAACTCGTACAACGTGTTGAGGGATGAAGATGGATGGTGGAATAAAATTTCCCCCGGCGATCGTGAGGGTGCAGTGCAGGAGTTGCAGCGTGTTGCCCGCGAGAAGGCGGAAAACTCCGGCATGCTCGAGGAGAGCAGATCATCGGTCGAGCAACGCATCAAGGAGATCGTCGAGCGCAACGCGGCAACAGTTGAGTTTATCTATCCCTGGCAGGAGAAATAACCATGGAAGCAATTCTGGAGAAATGGCTCGCCTTAAAGACGCCGCTCATTCTCAGCGGTGCAATGGGTACGGAGTTGGAGCGCAGAGGCGTGGAAATCGGATTGCCGTATTGGTCAGCCAATGCGCTGATATTTCAGCCCGACGTAGTGCAGCAGATCCATGAAGACTACATCGAAGCCGGTGCCGACATAATTGTAACGAATACGTTCAGAACAAACCGCCGCGTGTTCAAGAATCAAAATCTGCCCGACCGTTCACTTGAACTCACCACAAAAGCAGTCGAGATCGCGAAAGCTGCGCGGGATCGGTTTCCGAAACGCGAGATACTCATCGCCGGTTGCGTCGCGCCTGTAGAAGATTGTTACAAACCCGAGCTTGTTCCGACTGAGAATGAATTGCAGAGCGAGCAGCATGAGATGGTCAACCGCCTCGTAAATCTGGGCGTGGATTTTTTGTTGATTGAAACCATGACCACTATTCGGGAAGCACGCGCAGCAGCCGAAGCGGCAAAAGAAACGGGCAAGGAATTTATCGTGAGCTTTGCGTGCATGAAGGACGGGACATTGTACGGTGGCGAGCAATTGACCGATGCAATCAATGCCATTGCCGATCTTCATCCTGCAATGTTCTCCCTTAATTGTATTTCGCCGAGATATTTAGAAAATCCGATTCAACAGCTAAAATCCGCAATTGCCAATTCGAAATTGGAAATTCCTTTCGCCGTTTACGGCAACATCGGCGATCCCGATATTCGTGACGGAAAAATTATTCGGGACGTGGATGAAGACGAATACGTGAAGTTCGCTCTTGAATGGAAGGAACTCGGGGCGTCCATCATTGGTGGCTGCTGCGGTACAACTCCGGAATACATCCGGCGGATCGCGGAGGCTCTTAAGTGAGTGAAGCCTACGCCCTCATCTCGCGAACTTTTCTCACCCAATGAGATTTGATTCTTGTCTTGAACCCATTTAAGACCAACTCCAACTCTTCCTTCTAACAAAAAGGAAACACTCATGCCGATTGACACATTCCCCGGACCAACCGAGTATCTTTCCTACTATGGAAAATATATTTCACTCGTTCCGAAAGCAGATATTCTCAAAACTCTTGAGAACCAAAACGCCGAGACGCTGCGCCTCCTGCGGGGCATACCGGAAACGCAAGCACACACACGCTACGCTCCGGGAAAATGGAGTATCAAGGAACTCGTCGGCCACGTTATTGATACGGAGCGGGTGTTTGCCTACCGGGCTCTGCGTTTTTCCCGCAACGACAAGACTGCGCTGCCGGGCTTCGATCAGGATCCGTACATTCAATTCGCCAATTACGATGCGTGTCCGCTCAACGAGCTTGCGGATGAGTTCGCCCATGTACGGCAGTCAACGTTATACCTCTTCAAACATATGAGTGATGAGGCGTGGATGCGAACCGGCGTTGCGAGCGATGCGGAGGTTTCTGTCCGCGCTCTTGCCTACATTATCGCCGGACATGAATTGCATCATGTTCATATTCTCCGGATGAAGTATTTGTGAGAGTTTGATGCTTGAGTACTGTTCCATCAAAAAACATTCACACACGTCAAAGGAAACCCAATGAAAAACCTCGCCACATATGCTGCTATCCTCGCTCCTCCTTGTTATCGGAGCCGGAGCGCAAACAAAAAAATACGACATCAAATCCGGCATCGTCACTATCGAAACGACGATGAAAATGGGGAGTATGACACTCCCGAAGAAGGATATCATCTACTTCGACGACTACGGAATGAAAGAATGCAAGGACACATATCAGGATGGAAAATTAACCGAATCCTTTTTCAGCGACGGAAAATTTCTCTACAAAGTAATTCATGACGACAAGAAAGCGTACAAATCCGGAACCGCGTACCGCGGCACAGAAATGAAATTCGATTGGAATGAAATCTCTGCAAAAGATAAAAAGGAAGGTAAGGCGAAGCAGGTTCCGGACATGAAGGTCGCCGGAAAAACCTGCCAGGCTTTTGAACTCACTGACCGTGGCAACACCACAACATTTGCAGGATGGAGCGGCATCACGCTGTTAACGGATTTGAAATCCAAAAGCATGAACTCGGTTTCGAAGGCGGTCAAGGTCGAAGAGAATGCAAAAGTCCCGGCGGCGAAATTTGCTGTTCCTGCAGGCTACGCTGTTCAATGACGCAATCCAACGTGGCTGCAAAGAACTCTAAACAAGTAATCGGGTTTATCAGAGATGCCTGGTTGATCCTTGGTATCGGCTTGCTGTGCTTTGCTGTGGTGGAAATCATACTCACTCTTTTCGTCGTCGATCACTTCACTCCGCCCGACCCGCGCAATCCCGATGTAAGAGCCAAAGCGGATGCGTACAAAAATGTTTTGTGGGGGGACGATTATTTCAAAGAGTTCAACGAGAGTTTTGATGCGCGGTGGGAACCGTACGTCTACTGGCGGCGCAAACCGTACAACGGTAAATACATTACAATAGATACGGCATGCCGGCGAATCACGCCCACCTCTGAGATCAGGTCTGAACACGTGCCGCGGCTGTTTATGTTTGGCGGTTCAACGATGTGGGGAACTGGCGCACGCGACTCGTTCACGATTCCCGCAATTCTCGCGACGGAACTCCAGGGAAGAGGAATAAAAGCTGAGGTTGTCAATTTCGGTGAATCGGGTTTTGTCACAACTCAGGAAGTCATCACTCTGCTTCGTGAATTGCAGAAAGGAAATATTCCCGACGTTGTTGTGTTTTACGATGGGATCAACGACACGTACTCCGCATATCAGCAGCGGGTTCCCGGCCTGGCACAGAACGAATCCAACCGCGTGCAGGAGTTTAACATGTTGAAGCGGCTGCCGGAACTTAGGGGTTTGGTTTTGAAAGATGCCGTTAATAGTCTTGCGACCATTCGGATTGCGAAAAGCATCCTCGGTATCACGGAGCCGGAAAGCAAACCTGAGTTTGATGCAAATGCAGCCGGACAAGCTGTCGATCTCTATTTGAAGAACATAGAGTTGGTAAAGGCGCTCGCTGCATCATACAATTTCAAATACAAATTCTACTGGCAGCCGACGATGTTCCACAAAAACAAATTGAGCGAGTACGAGAAAGCCGAGTATGACAGCCAGAAGCATCTTGAGAACGTTTATAAGGAGACCTACCGGATTGTGCGTGAGAAAACCGCTGCGCTTCGCGACGACAAATCATTTCACGACCTCAGTGATATTTTTTTGAATGAAGAAGAACCGGTCTACATTGATTGGATGCATTTGAGCGAGAGGGGGAATGATGCTGTTGCGAGGACGATGGCGGAAGATATATCGCCTCTTGTGCTGCGGTAGGGAGTCTTAATCAGCTCCGGGTTCATTGCAACTTGGAATGGCTTGACGTACCTTGGCAGTGCCATAAGCACACGCCCGTTAAATAGATATTCCGCCCTGCACCGGTCGATGACCTCTACGAGTCTTCCCTACGGGATCGTAGATCGACTCGAAAGAGTCGTAGACCGACCCGTCGGGAATATCCATGCAGGATATGATATTGATAAAGGTTGAATACGTAAGGGGCACAAAGCATCTTCTGTTCTTCCCAATATCTATCCTTGCTTGTGGTTCACACTTCTGTTAACTTGCATCAGTGAGAACGGTTGACTTCTACACAACAAGTTCCGGTCGGTCTCCAATTGAGGAGTTTCTCGATTCTTTGACAGACCAACAAGCGAAGAAAGTTGTTTGGGTCCTTCGCCTGATTGAACGACTTGAGGTCATTCCGATACAGTACTTCAAAAAATTGGTCGGTACGGAAAACATTTGGGAAGTGCGTGTACAGTTCGGGGGCAACATCTTTCGATTGTTGGGATTCTTTGGCCAGGAAAACAACATCATACTAACTCATGGCTTCGCGAAGAAGTCACAGAAAACCCCTTCGCAAGAGATTGCAGTCGCAGAACAACGTAAACGAGATTATCTACAGAGAAGGAACATGACATGAGTGATTTGAAGAAGTATATCAGCAAACGTAAGAATCGCAGTGCTGCGTTCGCGAAGAACTTTGAATCGGGATACGAGGCGTTTGAATTCAGCGTCATGCTCAAACAGGCACGGGAGGCGGCAGGCATTACACAAGAAGCGATTGCGCGGCAGTTGCGTACAAAGAAATCTGCAATCTCTCGCATCGAGAACCACGCCGAGGATATTCGTCTCTCGACTCTCGAACGGTATGCCCGGGCATTAGGAAAAAAGCTTCGCGTTGAATTGGTCGGTTAAACCTGACAATAATATTTATGTGACAATTTTCCTTTACAGTGGATACTGAAACCTGCGCTGCTAACCTCTTTGAAAGAAATAGTCCCCGTCAAATTCTGGAGTTCCATTCGGGAGAATCGGGTAGCAGACATTCCGGCCTGCACGGTCGATGACCTCTACGAGTCTTCCCTACGGGATCGTAGATCGACTCGAAAGAGTCGTAGACCGACCCGTCGGGAATATCCATTTACTCGGCTGTCACGGTAACATGCCGGAGCTGAGCACCGTGACAGCATAATACAAAGCTCGACACGTCGAGCCTCTCGCCCAGCATAAAATCACAGGAGTGTCGCTACTGTTTGTTCGACAGTTTCACACTTCAACCATTACACAGACACGTCCCCTTCGGGATGTGTTGCATTAAGCACGGAGGAACAATGAGCAAGCTTCTACGCGGAATCGCCGCCGGTTGGGGCGCAAAAAAAATGGGTGGTGGATGTCTTTCCGTAATTGTCATCTTTTTACTTTTATGGTGGCTCCTGGGGAATTTCGAGATCTTTAAATAAATTCAGCTTCACATCGTTTGTGCCGGCGAAAGCCTTTTAATCTTGGGTGGCATTTCAGTGTTCCTCCCCACTCTTGTATCCACTCACCGCAGACGCTCCATGAGAAAAATGCGCCTTGGGTTCAGGCACGCTAAGGAATGAAAGTGGTGACTCTAATCTACAAGGAGGTTCAAATGAAACTACCGACTACATTTATAATCTTTGGAATGGCAGTGATTTCACCGGTGATGCTTTCATGCAACAAAGCGACTGAACCACAAACTCCCGTTGCAGATGTTTTTCAGGTTCACCTTCAAGCCAGGTTTTTGCAAACACCGGTTGAGGTAAAGCTTGATAACTCCGTGGTCTTTTTCGGTGCAGTCACCACCAGCGATGTCCTCGGTCTTGCTCTCGCCATACCTTTACAAGCCACAACGGGTGAACATTCAATCCGTGTTACTGTCGGCCATTCAATAACGAAGGATACCACGTTTACGCTGAGTGATACCTTGTTTGTCGGCGTCCGGTTTGGCGCGGTTGATTCTAAAATCACTTACATATTTCAGAACGAACGATTTCTTTATGACTAGGCAGGTTGTCCCCGTCCGAAGTCATTAAAAAAAATATTCTAATCCTGATTTCAGATCTCCCTTCCGCAAGAAAAATTCCAGCCTCTTCGAACTTTTCCCTGATTGTGCGTGTTAGTTTTTATAGCGGGAGCTATTTCGTTCCCGCCGGAAAAGACAAACATCACAAACAACACAGAGGGGTAGTATGAAGTTTACGCAATTGTTCATCGTTGCCATCGTATTGATGGGTGCGGTCATCGGCGGATGCAAGAAGGACGATCCGGCAAGTACACAGGGACAACCAACGACGTATGCAGGAACATTTGCCAATGCGACCGAAAGCGGCTCAATGACGTTCAGCGCGGCGGCGGGGAAATCTTTCTCCACCGACGGCGCAGTCACGGGGTCCATTAAGTTGGTAAGTCCGACTACCGCAACAATCACGATCACCGGTACACTCACCGGCACAACGCTGACCTTCACGGGAGGCGGGTATACCTTTACCGGAAATCTCTCCGGGACAAGCATTAGCGGAAGTTATTCGGGGCCGAACGGGTCGGGCACGTTTACTGCCCAGCTCTCGACCAACAGCTCTGCAAAGATTTATGTCGGAACGTACACCACCCAGGTGACCGGACGTGTGAACGGAACATTCAACATGGTGATTAACGGAACTGTAATTTCCGGTATCGTTGCGTCCGCGAACGGAAACGGCCAGTTTGGCGGCACGTTGTCCGGCAACGCAATCACAATCTTTAATCCCGTGGCACCCACGATCACCATTGCCACAGGTGTTGTCGCAGGAGCCACTGTCAGCGGCACGTACAATGATCAGCAGGGAGACAATGGTGTCTGGTCGGGAACGCAAGTACAGTAAGAGGCATCCGCACACATGCACAGAGCCCGGCAAATATTGTCGGGCTTTTTTATTTCGGCTTTGCGGATTGATTGTCATTCCCGTCCCAAAGGGATCCCTTTGGGAAATGCTTTTGTCGGGAATCCAGAATGGAAAATCCTTGGCCGGATTCCCTGCCTACCGGCAGGCAGGCCGCTAACAACTTGCGGGAATGACAGAGGGGAATGTGAGTAGAAACTGTCACCGCCAATCGTGTGTAATGAATGTGTGGACACAACCGCGCTTGTTGATAGTTCGGGTTGGCTTGCGTAGATTCCTGCCGTATAAAAACTCCAACATCACAGAAATCGACAGCATATGAACCATAAAAATCTCATCGTCCCACCTGAAAAAAAGATCCGGCTAAAGGATTACGACCCCGCATACACCGGCAAGTACACAGCACGGGAGGAAGCCGACAAAAAATTAGCCGAAGATCTCAGGCGGCTCAATGAAATGCAGAATACTCTGTACGCGCAGGACACGTACGCATTGCTTGTGATTTTTCAGGCGATGGATGCGGCGGGGAAAGACGGGGCGGTCAAGCACGTGATGAGCGGCGTGAACCCGCAGGGTTGCCAGGTGTACAGCTTCAAGGCTCCGTCATCGGAAGAGCTCGACCACGATTACCTCTGGCGCGCAATGAAGGCACTGCCGGAACGCGGGCGCATCGGAATTTTCAACAGATCGTATTACGAGGAGACGCTTGTCGTGCGCGTGCATCCGCAGATACTGGCAAACCAGCGGGTGCCGGCTGAGGAGAAAAACAAAAAGAAAATCTGGCGGAGGCGGTTCGAGGACATCAACAACTTTGAACGTTATCTCTCGCGCAACGGAATTGTTGTGGTGAAATTTTTCCTGAACGTCTCGAAGGAAGAGCAGAAGAAACGGTTCATGGAGCGGATCGACACGCCGGAGAAGAATTGGAAATTCTCTGCCACAGATGTGAAAGAGCGCGGTCATTGGGATGAGTATATGCACGCGTATGAAGAAGTATTCAACCACACAAGCACGGAGTGGGCGCCGTGGTATATCATTCCCGCCGACAATAAATGGTTCACCCGCGCCGCCGTTGCGGATATCATCGTGTCGAAATTGAAATCGCTTGACTTGAAATACCCGACGCTCTCGAAAGAGCGGATGGATGAGTTATTGCAGGCGAAGGAGATGTTGGAGAAGGAGTTGTAATCGTCATCCTGAGCGCAACGAACGAAGTGAGTGCCTGCCTGCCGGTAGGCAGGGAGTCGAAGGATGTTCGCTGCCCTTCCTCAGAATGAGATTGCTTCGTCTCAAAGAACGAGACTCGCAATGACAGGGCTTGTTGGTGAAAGAGAAACAAAGAATAAAAAGTCGCCGTCATTGCGAGTTCTTTCACCACGCCAGAAGCGGGCGTGGATATTTGGCGCGATGACACAGTAATAATCGTCAGCCTGAGCGCAGTGAGTCCTGATGCTTTGTATCGGGACGAACGGAGTCGAAGGCTGCTCTGAGCACCCTTCGACTTCGTTCCGACCTGAGAAGCGGTCGGGACTGCGCTCAGGGTGACGTGGGTTTTCGATTTTTTCAAACTGTGTCATTAGCAGCGAAGCGAAGCAATCTCAAACCATCGATTCTTCAAAAAACGAGGCTCGCAATGACAGGACTTGCCGGTGAAGGAGAGACAAAGAACAAAAGTCAACGTCATCGCGAGCACCGCGAAGCAATCTCAAACCATCGATTCTTCAAAAAGCGAGGCTCGCAATGACACGCGTCGCTAAATCCTTTACCCAGCTAATATCGTCTTCTGCTCGAACCGCCACCGAAGATTGAACCGAGAATTCCCCGCGTAATTTCCCGCGTCACTTGACGTCCCAACTGGCTTCCCGCGGCGCGCATAGCGCTCTTTGCCACAGACTCAAACATGCTTGGCTCTTGTCTTCCCCGTGACGCGTCTTCTCTTTCGCGTTGCGCCTCATTGGTCTGGCCAGGCTGACTTGCAGGCTCAGGCTCGACACGGGCCTGGAGTTTCTCGTATGCCGACTCGCGGTCAACAGCCTTCTCGTAATGTCCGGCGACGAGGGAGTTTTGCATCAAACTTCTTCGCTGATCGGGAGCGATGGGCCCGATGTGACTGTGCGGCGGACAAACAAACGCACGCTCAACAATACCCGGAGTCCCTTTTTCGTCGAGGAAGGAAACGAGCGCCTCGCCCACACCCAGTTCCATGATTTCTTTTTCCACGTTCAGTTTCGGATTGGCGCGGAATGTTTCTGCTGCAGACTTCACCGCTTTCTGATCGCGGGGAGTAAATGCGCGCAGCGCGTGCTGGACGCGGTTCCCCAGTTGTCCGAGCACAATGTCCGGAATATCCAGAGGGTTCTGACTGATGAAATACACGCCGACTCCCTTTGAGCGGACGAGGCGTACAACCTGCTCGATTTTTTGCAATAACTGGTTCGGTGCATCGGAGAAAAGTAAATGCGCTTCATCAAAAAAGAAAACAAGTTTTGGTTTCTCAAGATCGCCGACTTCGGGAAGCCGCTCGAACAACTCGGACAACAGCCACAAAAGAAATGTCGCATACAGCATGGGAGAGAGCAGAAGCTTGTCCGCTGCGAGAATGTTCACGACTCCTCGCCCGCTGCTATCCGTCTGAATAAAATCCTCCATGTCAAGCGCAGGCTCGCCGAAGAATTTCTCCCCGCCCTGTTGTTCAAGCTGCAGCAATCCCCGTTGAATCGCTCCGATACTTGCAGTGCTGACATTACCGTAGGCGGTTTTGAACTTGGCTGCGTTGTCTCCCACATGTTGTAGCATGGCGCGCAAATCTTTCAGGTCAAGAAGAAGCATGCCGTTGTCGTCGGCAATCTTGAATACCATATTGAGCACGCCGCCCTGCGTGTCGTTCAGGTTCAGCAGGCGCGCCAGCAGCAGCGGACCCATCTCGGAAACAGTCGCCCGTACCGGATGTCCCTGTTCGCCAAACACATCCCAGAACGTAACGGGACATTCTTTGAACGGGAAATCGTTTAATCCAAGCTGCTGGATTCTCGCATCAACTTTCGGATTGCCGCCGCCCTTCTGGCTGATGCCGGAGAGGTCGCCTTTCACATCAGCCATGAACACCGGAACGCCGATGGTGCTCAGGTTTTCCGCAATGACCTGAAGCGAAACCGTCTTGCCTGTGCCGGTCGCGCCGGCAATCAATCCGTGGCGGTTCGTCATTTTTGGGAGAAGAAATATTTCGATGCCGCCTTTTGCGATGAGTAGTGGGTCTGCCATGGTTATCCGTCTTTATGATTTTTTATGATTGTTAAACCAGATACTAAGCATTGGGATTTTCCCGAAGGTTCTTCGGACATGCCGCTCCTAACGGAGCTCGATAAACAAAGTCACGTTCAATCTATAAACATTTCACTCCTAACGGAGTTCAACTTGCTTTCAGCCCCGGAGGGGCGAAATGATTATAGAAATAAAAAGTATGAGTCTTCTATAGCTCCGTCGGAGCGACATGAATTCCAGTTTGAAAACAGCAGTGTCCGATAAGACCCTCAGATTCAGGAATTGAGTTTGACGATCGGTATCAATAACACATTAAACTTTTCAAGAATGTCGCTTCCAATATTCTGTACTTCTTCCCGCGCGACGGTGATTGCGTTAAGAAGCTCCGCAACGTCTACACGAAGAAATGTCGACGGGAACAACCTCAACTTTTCTTCCGCCTTATCAAAATTTTTCATCATGCCGCCATATCTTTTTTTAACGAGCAACAAATGATACGCGGCTGCAAGCTGTACGATCCCCTGAAAAAAAATCCTGCTTTCTTCCGGCCTTCGTTTCCACACATTCTCCCACGCCTCATGCGCATGCCAGAATTGTTTCTCGTTGAACAACCGCCAGCCTTCCTCGTAGTCACTCCAATCTTCCGCTGACATGGCGGGTTCGGCGATCAACGCCGGATCGATTTCTGAAACAGATTTCTTTCTAAACACACTTCATTACTCCATCAATCCTCCGAAGGTCGATGACTCCCGACGGGTCGGGTCATCGACGACTCGTCGAGAGTCCTTCGGACAACACTCAGGTACTTCCTTCCGCCTTCTGTCCCTTCAACTTCTCATACACTTCCCGCTCTCCGAGCACGACTGGGATTTGATGCTTCTCTGCTTCTTCTCTTTCCTGTGCGGCGAGAAGGAAAAATTCTTTCGCACCTTTGTGCGTGTATACCTCCGCGACGGGAGTGTAAATACAATTGAGAATTTGTTGAGCCACGGTCTCGGGCGGCAGCACGCCTTCAATCGGCGGCAGGCGGACACCGCGTTCTTCGGCAATTCTTTTTATGCCCGGGCCGGATTCGGAGAACATGGGAAGCATCGCACCGCCTTCAGTTACGTTCGCCCAATCCGTTAACACCCCGTTCGGACAAACGACTGTCGCGTGAATGTTTGTTTCGGCAAGTTCCAGCCGCAATGCATGAGTGAACCCGACACACGCATGTTTCGCCGCGACGTACGCGCTGTTGTATGGATAGCCGATCTTTCCCGCCATGCTTGCAACATTGATTATATGTCCGCTCCCCTGTTCCTTCATATACTTCAGCGCAGGCCGGACTGTATACCACAGCGAATAGACGTTCAGTTTGAACATGGATTGTATCATCTCATCGGTGGTATCTTCAATGCTCGCGAAATGTCCGCGCCCGGCATTGTTGACAAGGATGTCAATCCGTTTCAGATCCAATGCTGTTTGATGGATGAGATTCTCCGCTTCCGCCTTCACGGTTACGTCGCAGGGATGAACAACGGCTTTGCCGCCGGCGGCTTTTATTTTTTGAGCAAGGTCATACAGTTTATCGACACGCCGCGCAGCGAGAACAACGGTTGCGCCTTCTCTTGCAAGAAGTTCTGCAAGCGATGCGCCGATACCTGATGAGGCGCCGGTGATGATTGCAACTTTATTGTTTAGCATGAAGATTTTCTTTCGGGGCGAGAAAAAAACGGGCGACGGATTACCGTCCACCCGTTTTCAATATATCAACTTCCGAACATACCGCCGATTTTGTCCTTCAGGCCGCCGGCAAGATCTGCCGTGGCGCCGCCGCCCTGAATGAACGACTCGACCTGGCTTCCGATACCTGCAGGCATTTTTTCTTTCAGAAATGCCACAATTGTCTCGACGGCAGTCTTTGCCTGTGCTTCAGAGATGCCGGTCTTTTGTGAAACCATCTTGATGATATTTTCCACTGGTTGTTCCTTTCTTTTATGTTGAGAGTTGATTTAGAGGGCCATGAAAAGTGTTCAAAATTGGGAAGAGATTCAACTTATCCGGTGGCGTACAGCATGCGGGAATGACACAGGCGGAATGAAGCCTTCCGGCTCAGCCATTCAACCAATCGTTGCCCGCAACTTCCCCTGCAACATACCCCGTCGAGAATGCAGCCTGTAAATTGTAGCCGCCAACAGGGCCGGCGATGTCGAGCACTTCGCCGCAGACATACAGCCCTTTTGCTTTTCGCGAGCGCATCGTTTTCGGATCGACTTCATCCAATGCAACACCGCCTGCTGTCACTTCTCCGCGCTCAATGTCGATGCGCGACACTTCGCCGAGCTTCCATGATTTTAGCAACTGCACGATCTTCCGGCGCTCGTCGCGGGTGAGCACGTGACCGCGTTTTGAAGTATCGATACCGATGGATTTCAACACTTCCGGAACAATTCGGTTTGGCAGCCATGCATCCAGAATTGTCGCAGTCATCTTGTCCCGCTGCGAAAGGATGACACGATTCAATTCATCATCCACTTCGTGAAAATCCTTTGCCGGAAAAAAATCAAACCGCACGTCCACCGGTTGCGAAGACATTGCTTCAGCGGCAACACGGCTCACTTCCAGCGCAGCCGGTCCGGAGATTCCTTCATGCGTGAACAAAATATCATCATCCCACTCGAACAGTTTCTTCTCTCCACCGAATATCATCAATCTCCCGCCGCGCAATGCTATACCGCGCCAGCTTGCGGGCAATGCCGGCTTCACACCAATCGGCGCCAATGCAGCACGGACTGACACTATGGTATGTCCGAGTTGTTGCGCCCATCGAAAACCATCGCCCGTTGTTCCGGTTTTGGGATACGACGCTCCTCCCGTTGCGAGAACAACGTGCGACGAAAGAATTTCCTGCGTTCCAATCTTTAGCCCCCGGACAACGCCGTTGTCGTGCGTTATTGCAGTGACGCGTGCATCGAGCTTGATTTGCACTCCGGCCGAATGAAGCCACGACGCGAGCGCATTCACAACATCATCCGCGTTGCCGCTTACGGGAAACACTCTGCCGTTGGGGCGGACAAATGTTTTGACGCCGCGTTCCTCGATCAAGCGGACAACATCATCGTTGGAGAATTTGTAGAAGGATGGTTTGAGGAAGCGGGCTTCTTTTTGAATGAAGGCAGCGAGCACTTCGTCCATCGGCCCTGCGTGTGTGATATTGCATTTGCCGCCGCCGGAGATCAGAAGTTTGATGCCGGGTTTCTTGTTCCGTTCAAGAAGTACGACTTGTGCACCCATCGCGGCAGCCTTCCATGCGGCAATAATTCCTGCTGCACCTCCGCCGATGACGAGAATAGGTTCGCGATTGCTCATAAATCAAATTACATAAGTGGATGGTGAAGTCCAAAAGAGAGAACGAGAGTGTGTGAGTGAGAAGGCGATGGAATCCATCTTCGAATTCGTTATCTTCTTTTGGAATTATACTCCGCTTCGGCGTTCCCTACATTAATATTCAACTCTACACGAGGAATAGAAATTATGGACAACAGGATAACTCAACTTATTTCCGCTGTTGAAAAGAACATCGAGTCCCGGCAATATTCACTCGCGCTTGAACAATTGACCGCCGCCGAGGAGTTTGAACCGAACAACAAATCGATCAAGATGATCCGGGATCTTGTGCGCTCGTTGCAGTCGGACCACACTGCCCAATCTCAATCCTCAAGGTTTCTTTCCGTCACGATCGATCCGAAATCACCGACCGGAGTCAAACAGACTACGAGCGAGCCGGTTACGGATGTTCGGACGCGAATCCGTAGTCTTACAAGTTCGGCTCAATACTTTCTAACCCGCGGCGCGGTCGATAACGCATTTGAGTCTTTGATGCGCGCCTATTTGTTGGATCCTGTCGCACCGGAAGTTCTTGCGTGCGAAAAATCAGTTCTGCCTGCGTGGCAAAACCTGCACGGCGTTTCGCCTGCGGGTGGACGGGAATGGAACCCCGATCTTATCCCGCACAGATCCAACGCTTCAAGCTCACTGTTCGAACGTCTCAAGTCGGGTAAACTTTTTCGGTAGAAACTTTCCGGCTTTTGAGTCATCGACCTTCGGAGGGAAATCTCTCATTGATTTTGCTATCGATCCGAAGTCGCATATTTCGTATGTTGTTGTAAATTCACATCGTTATTCGAAGAGGTTTTGCAGGGGAGAACGCAGGTTTTTACTCCGCTCAATATGGTCCGCCGCATTTTTTGTCTTAGAGTACCTTCAGCCGCTCGCCTGTTTCGCTTTGTTGTACTGCTCTCCTGTTTTCCGGCAATAGGATTCTCCGCACAAACCATTTTACCGTTATTGCCGCCCGGGCAGTTTCATCGCTTCCATCGCTTGACCGTTGACGATGGGCTTTCGCAAAACCTCGCGCTCTTCATCCATCAGGACAGACAAGGCTTCATGTGGTTCGGCACCGCCGGCGGATTGGATCGGTACGATGGAATCGAATTCAAAGCCTACCGCGACATCAAAGGCCTCAGCAAGCAGCCGGTGTATTTTTATTCCTGTGTCGAAAATGCCTCAACATTTTGGATCGGTACGGAACTTGGTTTGATGCGATTCAATCCGATCACGAAGTCCGGGCAAATGTTTTCTCTCCCGCGCTCGATGGTTTTTGCCGGGAGAGCGAATACCATTCCTAGTCTCATGCTGCTCAAAGATGAAACATTGCTGCTGAGCGTCACAGGAAAGGGACTTGTACGGTTCGATACCCGGTCGCAGAAGTTTTCGATGTTGTATGAATTTGAAGCCGCGCGAGCAGGACACATGCAGGAAAATATTGCAGGCATGGCTCATTGGAAAAACGGGAATGCTCTCGCAATAACATTCAATCATTTGTTTTCCTACGACGCGCAGCAACAAGTTTTAACCCGTCTTATCGATTTCAGCGCTCATCAACAACCCAATTGCATTTGGAATGACGCCAAAACTCAATCGGTGTTGATCGGAACACGCAATGGGGTTCTGAGTTTCAGAAATAACAATCTTACCACCCAACATTTCTCAGCACAAAACGATCTTGAAAATATTTCCATTACATCCATATTCAGAGATAGCAAAGGCACGTTATGGCTGGGAACGGAAGACGGACTGATGGCGGTGAATGATGCACGCAACAGTATAGTCCATTACCGGAACAACTTCGCCGACGGATCGAGCATCATGGCTGGAGCCGTTATGAGGTTGATGGAAGACCGGACGGAAAATTTATGGATGAGCCTGCTCGATCAGGGACTGTGCCGTATCGATTTGAAAAAGAAAAAATTCTATTCGATCACGAACCGTCCCGGCTTCCCTCAACAGCTGGCAAGCACCATCATCAGCGGGATTTCGGTCGACGGTAATGACAATCTGTGGGTCGGGGGCGAAGGGCTTGCCTACGTGGATCTTCTGAACGACAGGATAACATTGCATCGGGCGAAGCCCGGCGATCCCGCGACCGCGTACGCGCGCAACACCCGCCGCATCCATTCCCTCAACGATTCTCTTTTGTGCGTTATTGCGAACGAAAGACTTTTCCTGTTTGATAGGAAAACGTCCACTGGGTCCGAACCGTATATTGATGGAGCCCCTCTTCCAACTATTTACCGCGCTCATGTCCGGCGGCGCTCGGGAAATATCCTTTGCATAAATGCGGACAGCATTTTTGAGATCGATCCAAAACAAAAACGCCGCGTCGCCACGCTGATGAGACTGGCGGATCAAACCCTGTTTCCAAAAACAGTTTACTTCTCGTCAGTGATAGAAGATGACAGTGGAAATATCTGGTTCGGAATAAATGACGGACTGCTTCGGTATGACGAAGCTCATGCGCAATTCCAGCTTATGACTGATTCCCCTTCCAATCCAACTTCATTAGCATTTTCCGGTGACCACATTATCTGGGTTGGAACAATCGCGGGACTGTACCGGTTTGATATTCGTTCCCACAGTGTGCGAGGTTTTCACGTTAGGGACGGAATGCCGAACGACAAAATCTGGAGCGTTGGTGTCGATCGCAGAAACAGGGTATGGGCAACAACCAACAGAGGATTGGCTCGAATTACGGAATTGCCGGACGGGACGGCGACGATTCGGTCATACACAACTGAAGACGGACTTCCCTCCAACGAATTCAGCATGGGCGTGGCCGCCACGGACTCGAAAGGACGAATGTACTTCGGCACGGCAAACGGCGTTGTGTTTTTCTCTCCCGATTCTGTTTCAGACAATTCGTATCCGCCGCAGGTTGCGCTCACCGATTTGAAAATCTATGGCACACCGGTTTCTTTGGAGCGGGATATTCCGTTTGCCGGCGTGCTGAATATCCCTTTCGACGCGAAAGTCTTCTCGATCACATTCGCCGCTCTCGATTTTACCAATCCTGCACAGAACAAATATCAATACAAAATGGAAGGCTATGACGACGACTGGGTTAATGCCGGACACAGACACGAAGCCTTCTACACAAATTTGAATCCGGGACACTATACGTTTCTCGTTCGGGCAAGCAACAACGATCAGGTGTGGACTGAAACGCCCTATGCAATCTCCATGGAAATTATTCCGCCGTTTTGGATGACGTGGTGGTTTCGAACAATTGTCGGCTTGCTCGTTGTCGGCACGATAGTCGGAGGTATTCGCTATATGGAGTTGCGAAGAATCAGGCGGCGGCTCTCGCAACTCGAGCAAGAGCGCGCAGTCGAACGCGAGCGAACGCGCATCTCCCGCGATATGCACGACGAGCTTGGCGCAAACCTGACGTCGCTTTCGATGATGACTGAAATAGCGCGACGATCTCTCGACGAAAACCCTGTGGTGGATAAACAACTGCGCAGGATGACATCTCTCGCTTCGGAAACTATACAAAAACTGGATGAAATCGTCTGGGCAATCAATCCCAAAGCAGACACGCTGGAAAATCTCGTCGCGTATATCTCCGAGTACGTGCAGGAGTTTTTCGATGCAACGTCCGTTCGGGTTCGATTTGATTTTCCCGAATCTATCCCCGCGCTCGCTCTTGCATCCGAGCAGCGCCACAGCATCTTTCTGGTTGTGAAAGAAGCACTCACGAACATTGTTAAGCATGCAAGCGCCTCGGAAGTCGTCATCGTACTCCGCAATGAGGAGCGTGTGCTGCGGATAGAAGTGCGTGATAACGGGAGGGGGTTCGATGGAACCGCGGATGTGGGTCCCGGCAACGGCGTACGAAATATGCGGCAGCGCATCGAGAGTATCGGCGGAACACTTGTGTTCGATTCAGTTCCGGGCCGCGGAACCAAAGTCCGCATTGAAGTGCCGAACAAAGCATGAAGGCTCCGCGCGTATTGATTGCCACTACGATTCACACTTTCGTGTTATTGCTTCCAGTCTTCTTTTGATTTAGTTTCTCGCATGCCTATCAATGTCGCAATAGTCGAAGACAAGAACGAAATCCGCGAAGGGTTGACATTTCTGATCAATTCCTCGGAAGGCTACCGATGCGTCGGGAGCTTCGGGAATGCCGAAGACGGTCTCGCGCAGATACCGCAACTGAAAGCAGATGTCGTTCTCATGGACATCAACCTGCCAAAGATGAATGGCATCGAATGCGTTCGCAAACTTAAGACAAAGAAGTCGTCCATTCAGTTTATCATGTTGACGGTATACGAGGACTCGGAGAGAATTTTCGAATCGCTGAAAGCGGGTGCGTCCGGTTATCTTCTGAAGCGGACGCCGCCTGCAAAGATCCTTGAATGGATCGGTGATGCGCACCGCGGAGGCTCGCCGATGTCGAGCGAGATCGCGCGAAAAGTAGTTCAGTCATTTCAAAAGAATACTCACGCGAGCCCGGACGAGACAGCACAACTCTCGGCACGCGAAAACGAAATCCTCACCCATCTCGCCAAAGGATTCACCTACAAAGAAATCGGCGATCAGCTCTTCATCAGCAGTGAGACTGTTCGTTCACATCTGCGACGCATCTACGAGAAACTGCAAGTCCATTCGCGGACTGAAGCAGTTGTAAAATTTCTCACGCGATAAACCACTGCTGGATTTGTGGATAGTGGGTTGTCGATGCCAGTAATCCAACTATCGATCGCTCCACGCCCCAATCTTCCCCCGGACTAACACCTTCGTGTTAATCTCATCCACAGTAACACTGCACGATCACACATTTGTGTGATTGTCTGGGCCTCGCTCACCTGCTATATTGTTCACGAAGAACCTGTCCTATGTAGATTACCGAACCACCGTGAGCAGCTCGGCCATCAACTCCAGCGGACAGCCGCATGAAACGTGGTCGGGAACACTTGTGCAACAAATGCCCGCGAAAAAATTTCGCGAGCATTCTTGATCATACAATTCGAAGGAAAAGCTATGAAATCATTGTTGACAGCATTTGTTTTGTTCGTTGTGATGACAACGGGGATGAATGCACAAATCACCTGGCAATCGCCGGCCTTAACAGGGCAAACCGTCAAAGGATTGGTCTTATCTCCAAACGGCTATTTATTTTGCTCTTCTGTAGGCGGAAGAATCTTTCGCTCGACTGATAACGGCGCGACGTGGAATCTCTCCAACAGCGGCGTCGGCAACTTTGATTTGGGTCGCATCAGTATAGGTTCACAAGGATATTTGTACGCAGCATCCTGGGGTGGCGGCGTCTATAAATCTGTTGACAACGGCGCGACATGGCAACAAAGTAATAGCGGACTCAATATCTATCTCACAAACATTGCAACAGGTCCGGGAGGACGCATGTTGGCAACGACTGCGAATGACGGGTTCTATTATTCATTAGATGCTGGTGCATCATGGACGAAAGTAACATCCGTTCTATCAACCGTTCAAACGTCCGGGGCTGCCATCAAATCGAATGGAATGATGTTCGCTTCCAGCACCGGCAACGGAACCTATCGCTCAACGAACGACGGCACAACGTGGACAAACATTACAGGAACGATGCCGCCCAGCTCCGGCAATCAAATCGCCATTACGCCGAACGGCGATACCTACAGCGGTTGTTGGGGAGGCGGAATGTACAAGTCGACCGACAACGGCGGCACGTGGACACAAGTTGCCGGTGGATTTGGCAGCGGTTATCCGTTGAACTGGGTATTCGATCCCAACGGAACAATCTATTGCGGAACATTGAACGGCATCTTTGTCTCAACGGATAACGGCGGGACGTGGACAACGGCGAATACCGGGCTCGTGCAATTTGGAATCGAAAGCATGACGATATCGGTAAATAGATATTTGTTTGCTTCGCACTCAGGAGGTGTCCAGCGAAGCGGACAACCATTGACAGCAGTACGAGAGAATGTTGGGGGGCTGCCAAACAATTTTTCTCTCGCACAAAACTATCCCAACCCATTCAACCCGACGACAGAGATCAGATTCCAAATCCCAGTTAGCAGTCACGTGACGTTGAAGGCATTTGATGTTTTGGGAAGAGAAGTGGCAACGCTGGTGAATGAAGAGTTGAAAGCTGGAAGTTACGAGACGACATTTAACGCCGATGGCTTGGCGAGTGGCGTGTACTTCTACAAACTCCAAACCGGCGCATTTGCCGAGACAAAGAAAATGATTCTGACGAGATAACACAGTTACACATATCGACGGAGAAAGTGTGAAACGATTCAAGCATGTCATGGTCTTCTTACTTATCGCAGCAGGTGGCGTACCGCAGGGACTTTCGCAAAAGACGGAACCCGAAGCAGATAATCGGTTGGAGACGGTCTATCAACATCATATAGCTGCGTTGGGGGGAAATGCAAAGCTGAGTACCCTGAAAACTTATCAATACACCACAACCAATAGCGATGGCGAACAAAAGGCTACGTTATCTTTTAAGAAGCCGGGCTTGTTTATCAAAACTTTTAAAACCGATAAAGGGCAGGGTGCTGAATTAATACGTGGTTCTGAAAACTGGCATAAACATACGGACGGCACGGCAACCAAGTATGATTACCCGACGGGTGTTACAAGAGATGTCATTAGGTGGTCACTACACGGTTTCCTGTGGGACGCGAAACACCTGAATTATGAATTGGAGTTGCTGCAACCCGCAGAGGCTGCTGAAAAAGTAAGCTCAGCTAAAATTATCAACAAGTTTAAGATGAATGATTCTTGCCTGGTAATTAAAGCCAGATCCGCGGCAAAGGATGCACTCGATACAGAGTTCACCATCTATATTGATCCTGAAACGTACTTGATAAATGTAATAGTCGAGAATAATGAATACAGCATGAATAGCTATATCTTTTGGGATTATGCTGTTGTTGATGGTATGAGGATTTTTACGAAAGTGGGCTGGGGTGCTGAAGGGAAAACAGAATTTACTCTTCACAGGAGTAACGTGAGGCTGAATGTTGCCTTGGACGATAAATTATTTGTACCACCAACAATAACCAAAAAATAAGAAGAAGACGCGACAATAAATTATTTCACTACACACAATCCCAAACAAAGAGAGGTATCATGAAACACCTCCTATCGCTTTTCCTTTTTTCTCTTCTCGCATTGCAGATCGTTGCACAACCTGCTTCCGCGCAAATTTCTTGGCAACCGACAGTCATAACAATCCCATCAGTATCAGCGTCTGCATCAGATGGTACGTTGTACTATACAAATGGCTTCTCAATTTTTCGATCCTCAAACAATGGCGCATCATGGGATTCACTCGCTACCATGCCGTCGGGCGTGTCGGCTATTTCCACGAAGGGGACAGCTACTGTGTTTGTTTGCACTAATTCCTCCGGCGTTATCCGGTCAACCAATCGCGGTGCAACGTGGGCGCCGGCGAACTCCGGTCTTACAACGAACAGCGCTCGCTTCGGCGTGGTAAGCCCTTGGGGTGATATTTTCATTGGTTCAGAAAGCGCAGGCGTTTTTCGCTCGACCAACAACGGAGACTTATGGACGAGCGCTTCTTCAGGCCTAACAGAGTTTAACACCGGTGCGCTAACGGCGAGTCCCACTGGAACTCTGTTGGTAGGAGTCAAAGGAACAAACGGGATTTTCCGATCCACCAACAACGGAGCGAGCTGGAGTCTGACCGCGATGCCAAGAAATGTGCGGGTGTATTGTTTAGCCGTGAACCCCGCTAACAACCACGTCTATGCGGGCACGAAATACGACGTCAACGCTCCATTCCCGAACGGAGTCTATCGCTCAACTGACGATGGACTCAACTGGACACAAGTCGGCCTTGCGGGAAAATCAATAAGCACTGCGTTGCCAACATTCACCTCGAGCGGAATCTTCATCGGCACTGACACCATCGGTGTGTTCCGCTCAACCAATAACGGCGCAACGTGGGACAGCGTCAACACTGGGCTTACGGATCGGCGAACTGTGGTGAGTCTTGCGATCGCGAACGGGTACCTCTTTGCAAGTACCTTTGGCGGAATCTTCCGCAGCATCCAGACGGTCACATCGGTGGTGGAACACGCGGGAAATGCCGCGCCGAAACAATTCGCTCTGAGCCAAAATTATCCGAACCCGTTCAACCCGACGACAGAGATCCGCTTTCAGATATCAGAGGTCGGCCACGTGACGCTCAAGGTGTATGATGTGTTGGGACGAGAAATCGCAACGCTGGTGAATGAAGAGTTGAAGGCGAGAAGCTATCAAACTACTTTCAAAGCACAAGGTCTTGCGAGCGGCATGTATTTCTACCGACTTCAAACCGCC
>JBBRUI010000032.1:0-21797 GCA_038247945.1 Bacteroidota bacterium
GATAGGCCCGACGAAGCTTGTTCTCCAAACCTTCCGCCAAAAGTCGTGGATTTACCGGTATGCATAATAGCATTGAGGAACGTCCCGCTACAAACCACTAACGCTTTGCATGAGAGCTGCCGACGAGATGCTAGAATAACTCCGCTAACTCTCCCATTCTCGAATGCAATATCAACAATAGCGTCCTTGACGACCGAAAGATGTTTCTGATCAAGGATTCTCCTCGCTGCTTCCCGACTGTACCATTCACGATCATTTTGACATCTGGGAGACCAGATCGCTGGACCTTTTGACTTGTTCAACATTCTAAAGTGGATTCCTGTCATGTCGGCGATTTTAGCCATTTCACCACCCAACGCATCAATCTCACGAACCAAATGACCCTTCGCAGACCCGCCAATCGCTGGATTGCATGACATTCGCCCAATCGCAGTGATATCCATAGTCACCAGACCCGTGAAGCAACCCATTCGAGCACTTGCCAATGCTGCCTCAATACCCGCATGGCCCGCACCAACAACGATAACATCATATTCTAAATTAGCACTCAGTTTCACGTGAAACTATTTCCCAATACAAAAATGAGCAAAAATGTTGTTAAGTGTATCTTCGGAGGACACTTCTCCAATGATTTCTGCCAAAGAGTTTGATGCCGCTAAAATATCGGTGCAAACGAACTCATTCGAAATGCCTTCGGTTATTGCGGTCTCGGCTTGGTCAAGAGATCGAGTCGCCTTGGCCAGAAGTGAATAATGCCGAGTTGATGTGACTTGGGCTCCTTGAATTTCTATCGCTTCAGCAAATACCGCTGAATAGAGTCTATCGCGCAACTCGTCTAATCCATCCGAATTTATGGCGGAAACGACAACGGGATTGTTGTCTGCATACAGATTTTTCCTGCTGTTAACATCCACCAAGTCTGATTTATTCAAAGCTGTAATTTTAGCTGAGCTAGAACCATTTACAAATTCTGAAATGTCCGTTGAGGTAGAATCGGACAGATCAATAACCAATAGCGTTATGTCAGATTGTTGCATTAGTTTCCGAGAACGCTCAACCCCTTCAAGTTCTATCGAATCAGCGGAGTATCTTAAACCTGCCGTATCAACCAGCCGAAAACAAACACCCTTGATCAGTATGCTTTCCTCGAGAAAATCTCTTGTGGTTCCTGCAATATGACTTACAATGGCGCGATCTTCGGCTAAAAGGGCATTAAATAGACTCGACTTCCCGGCATTTGGTTTTCCGACTATCGCGACTGAAACACCTTCACGATATCGTCTTCCTGTTTCATAAGTATTCATCATTCCTTTCAGGACAGCCTTTAGGTTCCGAATACGACGTATGATTTCAGCTTCAGAAATCAACGGAATCCCTTCTTCACTAAAATCCAAATCTATTTCCAGTAGTGAGCTCAGGTCCAAAAGATCGGTGCGTAAGGATTTGACTTTATCGGAGAATCGACCTTCCAATTGATACATTGAGGTTTTATACGATGCTTCGCTTTTTGCCGCGATCACTCCGGCAACGGCTTCCGCTTGGGATAAATCCATCTTACCGTTGAGGAATGCGCGTTTTGTGAATTCTCCGGGCTGAGCTTCTCTCACGCCAGTTGAAAGTATTGTATCAAACACCCGCTGGGTAATGTAATATCCACCATGACAACTAACTTCAACCGTGTCCTCGCCCGTGTAGGACGTGGGGTTCCGAAAGACAGAGACCATTACTTCATCAATCATTTCTCCGTTCAGGCTTATGAGTCGGCCATAGTGGAGGGTGAATGCTGGGGCATCCACTAATTTTATCCGGCCCTTAAAAATTTTATCCGCGTCCCTTATTGCATCCACCCCACTAAGGCGAATAACTGCTAGCGCCCCTTCTCCAACCGGAGTTGCAATTGCTGCAATAGTGTCCTGATCGAAAATGTTTTTCACTTGGTTCTATCTCTCATCTAACAATATACGACGAACTTAGCTATTTCTGCATTTACTGTCAATTTACTAAAACAAAAAAGGCTCGCCAGTGGCAAGCCTCTGTCCCTCAGAAAACTGGTTGTACCTTATCGGTTTTTCAGTTCGGGCATGTTCTTCGCCAACCTTGCCATCAGCCCTCCCGAAGATTTTTTGGGATCAACTTTTCTCAGCGGCTCATCTCCGTGTTGTTTGTTAATCCACATTTGCTGTCCGATTGACAATAAGTTGAAAACGAAATAGTAGAGATTTAAACCCGACGGTAGACTATTAAAAATAAGCATCATCATAATCGGCATCATCCATACCATTGCTTTCTGGCGCGGGTCGGTTACCGTTTGTTTTTGCTGAATGAACATTGTAATACACATTGCAAGGGCCAGACCGCTCACGTGAGTCATTCCAAATAGAGGAATTGTGAAGGGAAGACTAACTATCGTGTCCGGAATCGAAAGGTCATCAATCCAGCCTACGAAACTCGCTTGACGAAGTTGGATGGTAGAGGAGAATACATTATACAAGGCATACAGTATCGGCATTTGCAAAAGCAACGGCAGGCAACCGCCTGCAGGATTAACTCCATACTCTTTGTAAAGATTCATGATTGCCCGGTTCATCTGATCGGGGTTGTCTTTGTGTTTCTCCTTAAGCTCGGTCATCATTGGCTGAAGTTTTTGCATTTTCCTCATTGAATTCATGCTGGACTTCGTTAGCGGATGCAGCGCGAGTTTAATTATGATCGAGAATAGTATAATTACTAAACCCCAGTTTGAGATAAAAATATGCAGGAAGCTGAACAGCGGCAGCAAGATGTATTCTGTGATCGGCCTAATAATCCATGCTGCGCCGAGGCTCATGATGTGGTCCAACCCCCGATCCATCGACTTAATAAGATTGAAATCAAGAGGGCCCAGGAACACGGTCAGCTTTGAACTTTCTATTTGTTGTGCCTTGAAAGGCATTTTCAATGCGAGACTGTAATTCTCTTTCTCACCTTTATCGGGTTGAGGTTTACGAACTCCTTCAATAATCGCGCCTTGTGTTGTGCCGGCCACCGGAAGGAGCGCGACAGCGAAATACTTGTTGCGGGCAGCCACCCAATCCGTCGTGCCGCTTATATCTTTCGTTACGGGTTCATTCTCATGCGTTACGTCCGCGTCTGCAACTTCACCGCCGGAGAATGCATACGCGTGAGCGAAATTCGATTCATCCACACTATTATGCTCTGCGTACGGTAATGAGTGTTCCCACAGCACCTGGTATTCAAAACCGGAAATGAAGTCTCCCATATTCTGAAAGATAATTTCGGCATCCAACGAATACTTGTTGTTTGTAAACGTGAGGCGTTTAATTATCTTCTTCCCATCCGCGACCGAAAGAACCAAGTCGATGGAAACGCTTAAACTGTCGGTCAGAACTATCTTCTTATTTGCAGGAAAGTTCATATTAAAATATAAATTTCTTGTGTTAATCTGCTTTCCATCCTTAGAAAGGAAAAGCAAACTCAGATCTCCGCCTCCGCTTAGATCCACGAGCTGAACAGGGCGCTGATCCCAGGTTTTGAAATTCTTCAGCTCCCATTTCCGGATCAAACCACCTTTGGTTGTTATTTCCGCCACATATAAATCTGTGTTGATGGTGAGGATCTTCTCCGCTCCGGCAGCATTCGCAGAAAAGAATTTCCCGAACCCTTCGACCGGAGTAGAGGAAGCGGGGGCTGAAGAAGCCGCAGGAAGGCGTGTGGTTCCTCCTTTTGCTTTCAAGGAATCCTGATGGACCGCGGAACGCGCAGCGCTTGAATCAGCGGGAGTGATTTTGGCTGGCGGGGGTGTAGTGTACCACATCCACACCATGAGTACTAAAGCGATCAGTATGAAGCCAAGAATTCCTTGCTTATCCATTCAGCATTTCTCCGTTCAGATTCAAAAATTCCTTATCAGACAAACTTATGCGGGATCAAAACCACCGGCATGGAAAGGATGACATTTGCCGATACGCTTTGCTGCCAGCCACAACCCACGCATGGCTCCATATTTGGCTAATGCATCAATCGCGTATTGAGAGCAGGTAGGGCGGAACCTACAAGTGTCGGGCGGAAGCAGCGGGGAAAAAACAACTTGGTATGCACGAATACAGAATATCAAAACCCTTCTCATATTACAGAGCGCTCGCGATAGTCCCGCAGATCAGACGAGTATCTTTTTGAATCGCCTCCAACTTTAATCTTCTCACACACAAGTCTTTCGTCCCTTTGTAGAAGATTAGTATCCCCACGTGAGAATTTTTTCTTTCCTGTATCGCATCAATTACACCGCGCTCGGAATCTATACTTTCACGCATTAACCGTCTGATTCTATTGCGCCAAACCGCATTCAGTTTTCGGGAAGAGACCTTAAAACCCACCTGCAGCTTGTCTCCACCCTCGTTGTGAATTAAAAAAGCACAACGAATAAGGGTACCGTCGATTCGTCTTCCCTCCAAGGCAATGCGCTTGAAAAGGTTTTTGCTACGCAGGATTTCGGTTTTCTTCAAAACTCAACCCGTTGGCATGGAACGATATCTCTATCGTTCGTCGCTTACCGTAAGTTTCTTACGACCCTTGGCGCGGCGGCGGGCCAGCACATTACGACCGTTCTTCGTTGCCATCCGCTCGCGAAAACCGTGCGTATTCTTTCGCTTTCGTTTGTGCGGCTGAAAAGTTCTCTTCATTGCAAACTCCTGGTTTATCTTTCCAAATATAACTGTGCCGGTCGATTAACATGACCAAATGAAAAAAGAGGGTTGCCTTTAGTTGGCAATCCTCCTTCACTATTTTATCATAATGAGTGGGCACAAAGTTAACCAACGTGTGAAAGAGAAACAATAAAAATCGCCTGAGAAAAATGTTTTTTAACTTGCTTACCCTCGATTCATGTGTTATACTTTTTATTAGTCCTGCTTAAATATCGATGTGGATATCTCGTGAATAGCACACCTCTGTTCATCGGCTTAACCTGATACGGCTCTGGTTGTACACATTGATGATTTTGTTTGTCTCATCCGTTCGGCTTAGTTCTTAATTCCACACAGTTTAGACACCCACCAAAAAATGTTCAAGGCGTGGATAAAAAATGGATAAGTACAAACTATATCTTTTGTTTCCACATGGTGTTGATAGATTTGTGGAAAACTACTTGGCAGGCGTTCATAACTTGATTAGTATTTGCAGGCTATACGCTTATGATTGAGATGTCACAAACTACTATTCAACCAACTGAGCAAGAACAAGCTGAACGTGTTTGGTCTGCATGTTTGGGCCTTATTGCGGAAAGCGTCAATTCCCAGAGTTTTAAGACGTGGTTTGAGCCCATCGTTCCGATAAACCTCAAAGGTGGACTTCTTACTGTTCAAGTTCCAAGTCAGTTCTTTTACGATTGGCTCGAGGAACATTTCGAGGGAATGATCCGGGCAACGGTTATTCGCGTCTTGGGAAAAGATGCAACGTTGGAGTATGAGATCACCAAAGAAGAGCCAAATATCGAACCGGAACCTGAGGTTTCGATTCCTTCACTTCCGAAGCCTGAAAAACGTTCTTTTCCCCCTCAGCCTGAGTCTTTCCGAAATTCACCGGCAATAAGTTCACGCCGAAACGATAGTACCAATGCAGCCTATCAAACGTTTTTGAATCCGCGATATACTTTTGAGAATTTTATCAAAGGCGAAAGCAACCAACTGGCACGAGCTGCGGCTACGGCTGTGGCAAATAACCCGGGCGGAACATCTTTCAATCCTCTCGTTATTTATGGAGGCACGGGGCTGGGCAAAACACATCTAATGCAGGCAATTGGCAATCACGTGCTCCTGCACAATAAGAGCAAGCGGGTCATTTACATTTCAAGCGAGAAGTTTACTGTTGAGTTCGTCGAAGCTATTCAGGGAGACAGGACCAATGACTTCTCGAATTTTTATCGCAGCATGGATATTTTGATTATCGATGATGTTCAATTTTTCTCCGGGAAAGAAAAGACTCAGGACAGCTTCTTTCATACGTTCAACGAGCTTCATCAGCTTGGAAAACAAATTATACTCTCGTCCGATAGGCCGCCCAAAGAACTGAGGGGCTTGGATGATCGCCTTCTTTCGCGTTTTCAATGGGGCCTTACTGCCGATATCCAACCGCCGGACCTTGAGACACGCATTGCTATTCTTCAGCACAAAAGTAAAGAGTCTTCAATCGAACTGCCGGGTGAAGTTGTGGAATTCGTTGCCGCTAATGTTACGACCAACATCCGCGAGTTAGAAGGGTGCCTGATCAGCTTGTTGGCCAAGGCGTCACTTGAGGGAAGAGAAATTACGCTTGATCTTGCTCGTGAGGTTTTGAAAGTAGTTGTCGGGGATATTCGATCACCTATTACGATCGAAGAAATCCAACGAAACGTCTGCGAGTACTTCACTATCCCGGAAGATTTGCTTCGTGCCAAAACCCGCAAGCAGGAAATTGTGAGTGCCCGGCAGGTGGCGATGTATCTGGCAAAAGAACTTACAAATTCTTCCCTCAAAACTATCGGATTACATTTTGGCGGGCGTGACCATAGTACTGTTATCCATGCATACCAGTGTGTGGAAGATCAGATGAAGATTGATTCCAAATACAAAATAAATATCGATCAAATAAAACGGCGATTGGAGTTACGAGGACGTGTATAGCGGCGAGTGTTCTGACTCGTGTACCGTATGTGAGTAACATCTGAACAAAGAGCTTGTCTGTCGGACAGGCTCTTTCTGTTTCTTCACATGAATGTTGAAACGTTGTGTGAAACCGCGTGGTGAACTTGTTGAATGACGTTATCATTGTGTGTGTATTTCTCTACTGGCTATCCTATTTTTAAATTTTTCTTTCTGATGTTATTCTTTTTTTCTTTATCCACAATCCGGCTCTTTACAATTATCTTTAACTGTAGACAATTCTTTTCGCTATCCCATTACAGGTAGCAGCCTTTCAAAAACTCTAATAAACATTTCCACACTCTTTATTACTCTTCTTATTTTTTATATATGTATAAAAGAAATACTTCTTTATCCCAACATTTTCCAAACGAGAAAAGATTCCTGCATTGAGAATTCTGAAGAATGAAATAAGATCGAATACAGATGATGCAGAAGAATCACTTTATCGTTAGTAGTACCAACAAGTTAACCATCTATGGAGCTTTGAAGTCTCACGGAATTTGAGTAGATTTGAGCAGACTTGAATGCCTACAATGCTTCTTCACTTTTCATTTCCAAGGAGATACCAATGAAATTCACCACGACAACAGGCGAACTCCAGCGCGTGCTAAACAAAGTCAGCAGTGTGGTGCCCACCAAGTCGACAATGCCGATACTCGAGAACATGTTGTTCGATTTGTTGAACAACGCGTTAACTATTACGGCGACGGACTTGGATATTTCTCAAACAATTTCTCTGGAAGTGAAAGGAACTGAAGATGGAAAAATAGCTATACCATCAAAGCGTTTGCTGGATACTGTTCGGGCTCTGCCGGACACGCAGGTTATTTTCACGATTGATACGACGACGAATAAAATAAAGATTACAACCGGCAACGGAGAGTATAATCTGACGGGGGAAAACGCAAAAGAATTTCCAAGCGCTCCGCCATTCAAGAGCACAGAAGAGATTACGTTCGAGAGCGCTGTTATCAAACGTATTATTCAACGAACAGTATTCGCCGTCAGCACAGATGAACTTCGTCCCGCAATGATGGGTGTACTTTTACAACCAAAAGGGAACGATCTGCGGGCAGTTTCAACGGACGGGCATAGGCTCGTGAAGTTTACCTACAAATCAGAGAAACCTTCCGGATTGAAGCGCGATATTATTATTCCCGCCAAAGCACTAAACATCGTCAGTAAATCCATTGAGGGCGGCGAAGTAAAAATGTCGATGAACGATACGCACGTGAAGTTTGAGTTTGATAAAATTATGTTAGTCTCGCGCCTGATTGATGAGACGTATCCGAATTATGAAAGCGTCATCCCGGCAGAGAATGACAAGACAATGACCGTGGATCGTGAACAAATGTCGTCAGCTGTTCGCCGCGTTGCATTATATGCAAGTGCAACAACCCACCAGATAAAACTGGGCATTACAAAATCTGCATTGACTGTAAGTGCGCAGGATATTGATTTTGGCGGCGAAGCAAAAGAAAAGATTGAATGCGAATATTCCAGCGACGATTTGGATATCGGTTTCAACTCCGGATATCTGAACGATATCCTTTCACACCTCGAGGCGAAACAGGTTACATTCAAATTCAGTTCGCCGACACGTGCTGGCATCGTCTCACCATCAGGAGAAAAAGCTGATGAGGATGTATTGATGCTGGTAATGCCCGTTCGTTTGAATGCATGATATTTTTTTTGCTGAGAAAAAAATCACGAAGATAGTTATTGTCCACCGACGAAAGTCGGTGGTTTTATGTTAAGAAAAGAGCTTCGCACGACAGAAGCGGATTGATTGGATGTTGAAAGCATGAGAGTAACTCAGTTGTTCATGCAAAACTTTAGAAATCATACGGAAACGGCAGTAGAATTCGGAGAAGGTATTAACGCCCTTCTTGGAAATAACGGCCAGGGAAAAACAAATGTCCTCGAAGCAATTTCATATTTGAGCCTGACAAAAAGTTTTTACGCAACGAACGATGTAACCGTACTGCAGTTGGAAAAAGATGTGCTCGAGGTGAAAGGAACAGTACTCACAGACAACAATATTGAACACAGTGTCCGCTCTGTGTATAGCAGATCGGGTGAGAAACAGTTTACGGTAAACGGGACCGCTCCGGAAACTCTCGCCTCGGTGATCGGGCGCTTTCCAATCGTTGTTCTCTCTCCGGAAAATAATTCCATTACATTCGGCGGACCGATGGAACGCCGCAGGTTCATCGACCTTCTCCTGTCACAGATCAGCCGTGCCTACCTTGAGGATATTCTGGAGTATCGTCGTGTCTTGAAGCAGCGCAACCGGCTTCTTGCCGACGCGAAAATCGAGCAGAGATTTTCACCGGAGTTGATTCAACCATGGACCAAAGGCCTTGTGCAATACGGCGCCCGCATTATCAAACACCGTCAGGAGTTTGTACGTGAGTTTCAGGAATACGTGAACAGGGCATATCGTGACCTTGTCGAGGACGACGCAGGTCTGAAGGAAATTGCGGGCCTGACGTACACAACGCTCCCGGGAATCCAGGATATGAATACCGTTGACACTATTGCTGCGGCCTTCGCGGAAGAACTTGATCGCAGTACATTTGAAGAACGCAGGCGCGGCGCAACACTTGTCGGTCCGCACCGCGACGATTTGCGGCTTACGATTGATGGAATAAGCGTTCAGCATTATGCATCGCAAGGTCAGCACAAGACGATGCTTGTTGCGTTAAAGATTGCAGAGTTCTTTTATTTGAAAGAACGCCGCGAAGAGACACCGATTTTTTTGTTGGATGATGTGTTCAGCGAATTAGATGAACATCGATCTGCATCGTTGTTGAAGGTTGTCGCTCCGCTCGGGCAGATATTCATCACGACAACAGAGGAATCCGTCTTTCACGGTTCCGTGGAATGGAACGGGATGAACAGAAAGTTTTATGTCGAGCAGGGAACGGTCGCAGCTTTGAATATGAACGCGGTGCACGTGTGAGGAATAACGTGATGACGCAAAAACCCCGCCAACGACGGACATCGGATAAGATAAAAAAGCATCCGGAGCCGATGGTAATTGCGCTCGATAAGTTTGTGCACGCACTTGGCATCACGAAGAAAATGAAGCAGTTTTCCGTCATCACCTCGTGGGCGGAAATTGTGGGTGAGCAGATTGCGCGGGTGACAGAAGCAGACAGGATGGAGAACGGAATTTTGTTTGTGAAGACAGCAACCGCTCCGTGGCGCAACGAGCTCACGATGCGGCGCATGGAGATTATGGAGAAGGTGAACGCCGCGGCGGGAAGCAAAGTGGTGAAGGAGATTCGATTCAGATAGGAATCAAAGATTGGCTCGAGAAGCGAAATATCATTTCGATGTAGAAATAGACAAGCTGACGAACAGCGTTCAGAATACAATTTCCGGCGATAGCTTTTCGACCGACGTTTCTGAGCTAGCGAAAGCAGACTTGCGAATTGTCAGCAAAAAGAATGGCTGGCTGTTCAATTGGGGCGTTGAATTCAAGCGTCCCGACAAAACTGTTTTCAAATTGACAATACGTGAAAACCCGCATGTGATTCAAGGTTTGATAAGTGTTAGCGATAACCAAGACCATTACTATATGCATTTGATTGAAAGCGCACCTTTCAACAAAGGCAGACGAAAGCTTTATGAAGGTGTTCCGGGAAATCTCGTAGCGTATATATGCAAACTTTCGTGGGACAGGGGTTTTCAAGGATTTGTTTTGTTCACGTCGAAGACGAAGCTGATTGAGCACTATGAGAAAACTCTTGGTGCTACTCACGTAGGTGCGAATAGAATGGTCCTGTATCCTGATGCTGCGCTGATTCTCATCAACAAATACTTTGGGAGTAATTAACATGGGATTCGTCAAAGAACCGAAAGACGTCGACTTTTATTTCGATAACACACCGCTGACGGTAGAACAGAAAAGAGAGATGAGCGAAATTATCGCGCACTACAAAGCAACCGGGAAAAAGAAATGCATTGTCCGGTATCGCCGCGCTCAAGATAGTCGGCGAAAGACCGGAAAGAAAGCTCTCGCGTGAGCAAGTAAGTTTGTCGAGATGAAACGACAAAGAAGATGGTAGGTTTTCGATTTTGAATTTTCGCAATCGACCGAAGAAGCGGGCACGAGACATTTCAATTCCAATTGAAGCGGAGTTTAGAGCATAATGTTCTATTTGTTAAAGCCGCAACCGCTCCGTGGCGAACTTATGATGAGACGGAATGGAGATTATGGAGAAGGTGAATGCTGCGGCGGGGAGCAAAGTGGTGAAGGAGATTAGGTTTAGATAAGAGAATGCGTAATGCAAATTCGCGATGTATTTGAAAAGAATGTCTATCTGTCCGCTGAGCGTTAGAAACACATTCTTCAGCAACATCCCGAAATGAAACCGTACATCAACGAAGTTAGGAAGACGATCAACAATCCTGATTATGTTACACGAAGCAGCTCCGATGAAAAGGTATTGCTGTATTACCGGTTTGTACCGGGCATATTCGAGGGAAAATACATCATAGTGGCAGTAAAGAAGAATGAACGGGACTTTGTCGTAACGGCGTACATTACCGACAAAATAAAGAAAGGTGAGGAGTTATGGAGAAGAAAAAATTAAGTTTTTCTTATGACGAAGACGGCGATGTTCTTGATATCTCAATAGGAAAACCAAAGAAGGCTATTTCAACGGAAGAACGAGACGATTTTTTTGTCCGCAGAGATGTGAAGACAAAGAAGATAGTCGGGTTTTCGATTTTGAATTTTCGTAATCGCATGAAGAAACACTCGCATGATATTTCGATCCCGATTGAAGTGGAGTTTAGATTGTAATGCTCTGATTGGGAAAACCGTGGCCGAACGAGCTAACAATGTGGCGTATGGAAATTATGGAGAAGGTAAACGCCGAGGCGGGAAGCAAAGTGGTGAAGGAGATTAGGTTTAGATAGCTTGCATGCTCAATCCTGAGCCTCTTTTGCGAAGGATAGGATCTCCCCCAGTTTAGATTCCGTGGTGATTGATGCAGTGAGATCCTTCGCATTGCTCAGAATTGTAAAGTAAACATTCAAAGAAAGAATTCATGGCAAAAGAAAAAGAAGATTCAAAAAGTTACGGCGCTGACGATATAACGGTCCTCAAAGGGCTCGAGGCGGTGCGCCGCCGACCGGCAATGTACATCGGCGACGTGAGTGTTCGCGGTCTGCACCATTTGGTGTACGAAGTTGTCGACAACTCGATTGACGAGGCGTTGGCGGGATATGCGAAGAATATCAACGTCACCATCAACAAAGATGGTTCGGTAACGGTGGTGGATGATGGGCGTGGAATTCCGACCGACATCCACAAAGAGGAAAAGCGCTCGGCATTGGAAGTGGTCATGACCGTGCTTCATGCCGGCGGAAAATTTGATAAGAACACATACAAGGTGAGCGGCGGATTGCACGGCGTTGGCGTCTCTGTTGTGAACGCGTTGAGCGAATGGCTGAGAGTGGAGGTGCGGCGTGACGGAAAGATTTTTTTCCAGGAGTACCGCAAGGGGGATCCCGTTGCCGCCGTGAAACAAATTGGCAAGGCGGAGACCCGCCAAGCAGACGGCGGGCAAGCGGGAAGGACGGGGACGACCGTAACCTTTATGCCGGACGGTTCGGTTTTCAAGGTGCGCATATTCAAGTTTGAAACCATCGCCGAGCGCTTGCGCGAACTCGCTTTTCTCAACCGGACCGTGATTCTAACCCTGAAGGATTTGCGCGCCAATCAGGAACAGGAAGAGACGTTCCACTTTGAAGGCGGTATTGTTGAGTTTGTGAAATACACGGATGCGACGCGCCCCTCGATTATGAAGAAGGTGTTTTATTGCGAAGGCAGGGACAAGGACGAAAACGGACGCTGGGTGGAAGTCGAGGCGGCGTTCCAATACAACGAGCAGTATAGCGACAACGTGTTCTCCTACGTGAACAACATCAATACGCATGAAGGCGGAACGCATCTCGTTGGTTTTCGAACAGCGATTACGCGTCAATTGAACAATCACGCATACAAAAATAATATTTTGAAAGAGGGCGGCATCTCGCTCACGGGCGAAGACTTCAAGGAAGGTTTCACGGGTGTCATCAGTGTGAAAGTGCCGGAGCCGCAGTTTGAGGGACAAACAAAGACGAAGCTTGGCAATAGCGATGTAAAGAGTATTATCGAAGGTGTTGTCGGTCCCGCGTTGCAGAGCTGGCTTGAAGAAAATCCGGGAGACGCCAAACGCATACTGGAAAAATCCTTGCAGGCCGCGGAAGCGCGTGAAGCTGCGCGCAAGGCCCGTGACTTAACGCGCCGGAAAAATGCACTATCCGGCGGCGGACTCCCGGGCAAGCTTGCCGATTGTTCGATCAACGACCCGGAACATTGCGAGCTTTATTTGGTTGAGGGCGACTCGGCCGGTGGAAGCGCGAAGCAGGGACGTGACAGGCGGTTCCAGGCAATCCTTCCTTTGAAAGGAAAAATCCTGAACGTGGAGAAAGCCCGACTTCACAAAATTTTGGAGAACGAAGAAATCCGTAACATCTTCACGGCAATCGGAACAGGTGTGGGCGATCAATTCACGCCCGAGAAAGTCCGATACGGAAAAATCATCATCATGTGCGACGCGGACGTGGACGGTTCACACATTCGCACGCTGCTGTTAACGTTGCTCTTCCGCCACATGAAACCTTTGATCGACCTCGGACATATTTATATCGCGCAGCCGCCGTTGTACAAAGTGAAGAAAGGAAAACAGGAGTTCTACGCGTATGATGACGCCGAACGCGACGAAATCCTGAAACGGCTTGGAGGAAAAAAAGTCGATGAGTCGACTCGTCGAGAAGAAGGGAAAGAAGTAGTAGAAGGTGAGACGTTGCCCGAAGAGGGCGCAGTCGTTACACCAAGCGGAGCAATCATCTCACGGTTCAAAGGTCTGGGTGAAATGAACCCCGAACAGTTGTGGTCCACCACAATGAATCCGGAGACGCGGACAATTCTTCAGGTGAATATCGAAAATGCTGCAGATGCAGACCGGACTTTTTCTATTCTGATGGGCGATGAAGTTGAGCCTCGGCGGCAGTTCATTGAGAAGAATGCAAAGTATGTCAGGAATTTGGATGTATGATTTTTTAATTCTGATCCCTTCGGCTTCGCTCAGGGTGAACTCCGCAAAGCGAAGTGAAGAGTTAGATGTGTGTATTTCAAAGGAGAAGCGCCAATGAAGAAAGTCTCGTTTCAGGAATTCGTCAAAGAAGAGCTGAAGAGTGCTGTGTACAAGAAAGGTAAGGACGTGAATTGCATTGTCGCCGTCGCTCCAGATCTTTCCGGCTGCATGACTCAAGGAGACAATCACGAAGAGGCGCGTGAGAATCTGATCGACGCAATTGAGCTGTGGATTACATCGAGCTTGGGTGATGGCGACACTCTTCCGCCAGTTAACGGTCGGGAGTTGATTACATCGCCGAAAGTGAGGACGGGCCGCAGAAGAATGGCATATGCCTAAGATTCCTGTGTGTTCACGAATCGACCTTGTCCGCAAGTGTGCTGGTCAAAGAGATACTGAAGCAAGCAGGAATTTCAGCAACCTGCTTGTGAGCGAATCGAGAAAAATGTTTTGAATCTTCTCAGAGACAAATATCTTGCTGAATACAAACAAAGAGTTGGAAGTCTTGGTTCAGCTCTTGAGAATCTCAAAAAGATAACCAACGATGTCAGTTTCGAATTCATGCTCGAAGTTTCAGCCGTATACTCTTCGAACATCGAAGGAAATCCGATTAACCTGAACTCATGGATGAACGGCAAGCTTCTGAAGGAGAAATCTCAACCGAAAGCATATCAAGAGATTCAAGACTTGATTGACGCGTACAACTTCGCCAGGTCGAACGCTTTCACAGAAGCGAACATGCTGAAGACACACGGAATGCTGTCGGCACAGTTTCTTATCAAGAGCAAGCAAGGAAAGTACAGGGAAGATCGAGTTGGAATTTACAGCGCGCGAGGCTTGGTGTACGCTGCGGTAGAACCGGAGTTTGTTGAGCGAGAAATGAGACTGTTGTTTGAAGACGTAGAAGCGTTGCAGCGACGAACATTGCCTGTAGAGGAAGCGTTCTTCTATGCATCGGGAGTTCATTTGCGGTTCGCTCAAATCCATCCGTTTGCTGATGGAAACGGCAGAGTTGCCCGGCTCCTGGAGAAATGGTTTCTCGCAAAACATATCGGTGAGGTTATTTGGAAAATGTCTTCCGAAGAATACTATTGGAATAATCGTCCGATGTATTATCAAAACATCAATCTTGGCGTGAACTATTACGAGCTGGATTACAGCAAGTGCTTGCCGTTTCTGTTGATGCTGCCGACAGCGATGGACTTGAGATGAAGGCGGATGAAAAGAAGCTGCCGTTGACGGTCAACGATCCTTCGGTTGTGTATATCTCGTTGTCTGATTGCAAGCATGGCTGGCTCTACGAAATCATGAGCAGAAATCTGACGATGGGTGTCTTCCGAAAAGACAGGAATGGATTCGTTGGAATTAGGGAGAAGCTCGGTGATGTATATTTGTTTGTCGAAAACCATTGGGATACCGGCGCACCATTTGGGACGGTGAAACCATTGAAACTCGTTGAGCAATGTCCCATCAAGAAACTGGACGAGTTCTTTCAAGGTGAAGACAGGAAGATTAGGGAGAATGAGCAGCTATTCAATTGGCTGAAGGAAAAAGGAGGTATGCCCCCTGCGTGGGTAAACCGGCGAAAGCATCTTGATGACATCCGGATGTTAGTGAAGGCGATGGAACACGAGAGGAAGAAATGATGGACGAAGAAACTACTCTCCCTTTTGATTCAGGATATTGGAAGACGGTGAAAGAAACGCGGGACTGCATTCAGCGTGAGGCGCAGGAACGGAAAAGAGCAATACCCTTGCGAACGACAGTGATTCTTTCCAGCGACGAATACGGCAATGAGGAGTTCAAGTACGATACCGATGAGGAACTTCTCGCCGGCGTTGTTCGACTTCTAGATAAACAAAAATCCAACGGCTAAAGCAAACAGCGATTTTTTATGGCAACACTGACTGAAAAAATACTCCCCGTCGATATTGAAGATGAGATGCGCGGCTCGTACATCGACTATTCGATGTCCGTGATTGTTGCGCGTGCGCTGCCCGATGTGCGCGATGGCTTGAAGCCCGTGCATCGACGCGTATTGTTTGGCATGCAGGATCTCGGCCTCGCCCCCAATCGTCCGTACAAGAAGTCTGCGCGTATTGTTGGAGAGGTGCTTGGTAAGTATCACCCGCACGGCGATAGCGCGGTGTACGATACGATGGTACGTATGGCGCAGGACTTTTCGATGCGCTACCCGCTCGTGGATGGACAAGGAAACTTCGGGTCAGTCGATGGCGATTCACCAGCGGCCATGCGTTACACAGAAGCGCGTCTTTCGCGCATTGCGGAAGAAATGCTGCGCGACCTGGAGAAGAATACTGTTGACTTCGCGCCGAACTTCGACGACACGCTGAAAGAACCAAAGGTTCTTCCGGCGCAAGTTCCCAACCTTCTGGTCAATGGAACGAGCGGTATCGCGGTTGGCATGTCCACAAACATTCCGCCGCACAACCTTACTGAAGTTATCGACGGCTGCATAGCGTACATCAAAGATGAAACCATTACCACCGAAAAGCTGATGAAGTACATCAAGGCGCCGGACTTCCCGACAGGCGGAATTATTTATGGATATGAGGGAGTCAAGGACGCGTACCTTACCGGCCGGGGCAAAATTATTGTCCGGGCAAAGGCAACAATAGAAACGGATAAGAAGGACCGGCAGAGCATCATCGTTTCGGAAATCCCATATCAGGTCAACAAGGCAACACTGATTGAACGTATTGCTGACCTTATCAACGAAAAGAAAATAGACGATATCGCCGATGTGAACGACGAATCGGACCGCGACGGTTTCCGCATTGTTGTCACGCTGAAGAAAGACGCCAACGCACAGGTGGTGCTCAATACGCTGTACAAGCAAACACAGATGCAGACCACATTCGGCGTTATCATGCTTGCGCTGGTCGACGGGCGTCCGGAAATTCTGAAACTCCGCGATATGATTCAGAAATTTATCGCACACCGGAATGTTGTTGTGGTCCGGCGCGCACAGTATGAATTGGATGAAGCTGAAAAGCGTGCACACATTCTCGAAGGATTCATTATCGCGCTCGACAATATCGACGCGGTCATCAAGCTCATCCGTGCTTCGAAAGATTACGATGCAGCGAAAACCGGATTGATGAAAAAATTCAAGCTGTCGGAAATCCAGTCGCGGGCGATTCTCGACATGCGATTGCAACGCCTCACCGGCCTCGAGCGAAAGAAAATTGAAGCAGAATATCGTGAGACTATAAAACTCATCGAGCAGCTCAGATCTCTGCTTGGAAGCAAAAAGCTGCAGATGCAGCTCATCGAAAAAGAACTCCTTGCCATTAAAGATAAATTTGGGGATGAGCGCCGCACCGAAATCGTGATGAAGGCGGAAGAGTTCAGCATCGAAGACACAATCGCCGAGGAAGAAGTCGTCATTACCATCAGCCACAGCGGTTACGTAAAGCGCGTACCCGTGAGCGGATATCGGCGGCAATCGCGTGGCGGCAGGGGCGCGACAGGTGCTGCGACGCGGGAAGATGATTTCATCGAAGCAATGTTCATAGCTTCAACGCATGAACATATTCTCCTGTTCACAGATCAGGGACGTGTGTACTGGTTGAAAGTGCACGAGATTCCCGAAGGCAGCCGGACGACGCGCGGTAAATCAATTGTGAATCTGATTGCGAAGGAGGCGAACGAAACAATTGCCGCCTATGTTGCTGTAAAGAATTTTGACGACAAGCTGAACGTGTTGATGGTGACCGAGCACGGCGTAATCAAGAAAACTGCGTTGGAAGAATTCAGCAATCCGCGCAAAACCGGCATTGGTGCGATTGGTCTCGACAAGAAAGACCGGCTCATCGATGTTCATCTTACTGACGGCAAAAATGATATCGTGATAGGAACCGCGGACGGTGTTGCTATCCGTTTCCAGGAACAGGAAGTCCGTGTGATGGGCAGAAGTGCCGGCGGCGTTCGCGGCATCAGGCTTGAGAAAGGCGACCGGGTCGTTGGGGGTGTTGTTCTTCGCCGTACGGACACGACGATTCTCGTTGCAACCGAAGACGGATTTGGAAAACGCAGCGAGACGGATGAGTACCGCGTCAGTCATCGTGGCGGTAAAGGTATCATCACCATGAAGGCAACGAGCAAGACAGGGAAGATGATCGGCATTAAAGAAGTGACCGACAAAGATGATGTTGTAATCGTAACGACCAACGGAATTGTCATCCGCCAACACGCATCCGATATCCGTGTCGCAGGGCGGAACACGCAGGGCGTACGCCTGATTAAGCTGGAAAGCGGTGATAAAGTTTCCGATATTGCGGCAGTGCCTTCGGAGGAAGAAGAATCCGTTGCCGTGGCACTTCCGAATCCGGCTGCCCGGCCGGAAGGCACCGTTATCCAGGAATCGCTCTTCGAACAAAAGGAAAGCGAAGTAGCAGAAGCGGAACCGGCACCCCCGGCAGCAATAGAGGGAAAGAAGAAGTCATTCCGAAAAACAAAGCCTCAGCCCCAAAAGGTACCGGCAAAAGGGAAATCAAAGAAAAAGAAGTGAGGTAAAGGCGCAACCCTTTCTCTTCTTAGTCTGTTGCTCAAGTCAACAGGGCTATCGGCTCCGCAGAAAACGAAAACCACTCAAACTCATTCAGGAGGATTCTTTATGAAACGAATAATTCCACGAGATGTTCTGCGCTTTGTGTCTATGCTGTTGTTTGTTGTTGGAGGGACTTTCTCCGCTTCGGCACAAATACAAGTCACGATCGATGCGGACAGGGACAACACCCTGTATGAGAATCCTTCAGGCACGCTAAGCAATGGGGCAGGAGATAATTTTTTTGTCGGAAGGACAAATCAAGGTTCGGGCTCTATTCGACGCGGGCTCCTGCGCTTTAATGTCGCCGCCCGCATTCCCTCCAATGCAACGATTACAAGTGTGACAGTCACATTGAGCATGTCAAAATCAAATTCCGGGACTCAAACCATAAGCCTGTTTCGGGCGGCAGCTTCGTGGGGTGAAGGAACCTCGAACGCAAACGCCAATGAGGGAGGCGGTGCACCAGCCGCGACGAACGATGCTACATGGATCCATCGGACATTCAACTCGGCAACATGGGCAAGCGCCGGGGGTGATTTTGCCGCGACACCAAGTGCCAGCCTTGGTGTGGGTGGTATCGCCGCCTATACCTGGACATCAACGGCCGCACTGGTGAGCGACGTTCAGCAATGGTTGAACACGCCCGCGAACAACTTCGGTTGGCTTTTGCGCGGCAACGAGGCCGCAGGCGGGACAAGTAAGCGCTTTGACACAAAAGAAAACCCGACGGTTGCGAATCGTCCCAAACTGATTGTTACATATACAACCCCGAATTCGGTGGAGGAAGACATTCCCCGTACATTTGCCCTGCATCAGAATTTTCCCAATCCGTTCAACCCGGCAACGAACATCCGGTTTGAAACACCCGGTTCCGGATTCGTCTCGTTGAAAATCTTCAACCTGCTCGGGCAGGAGATTGCAACATTGGTGAACGGTATGCTGAATGCGGGCAACCACTCGGTAAGCTGGAACGGCGCCGATGTTTCATCGGGTGTGTATGTCTACCGACTGCAAGCAGGAACATTTACAGCAACACGAAAACTCGTGCTGTCGAAGTAACGATTCCATTTTAGAAATTGTTTGAAAGGCGTTCCGGGTATTTCGGGGCGCCTTTTGTTTTTCAGAATCTGTCAGTCTAAAACCAGTAGAAGAATTTCACGCAAAGGCGCGAAGGCGCAAAGCCATTTATTCAATAGTTGTTCTTCCTTTGCGTTCTTGGCGGCTTGGCGTGAGACTCTATCTCCGGAAATCAGATCTTTGTGTTTCGTGGACGTACTTAGTATCTTGCCCCAGCGACGAGTGAAATAAAAAACACTCCGATATTCATCGGAACGAAACCATCGTCCCAATTTTGCCCTGAAAGTTCCCCCCCCGAAAGGACCTGCGTCATGCATTCTTCCTCGTTTCTCAAACTGTTCCTCCTGACGATTCTTTGTTCCTCTTTCACCGTTGCACAACAAAAGGCTCCGCTCGACAAGAACCGTATGGCCGCTGAGGTTCGCGCAGAGTTCCTCCATTCATGGAACGCGTACAAGCAATACGCCTGGCGTGCTGACGGGCTTCGGCCCCTGAGCAAATCAGGGTATCGGTGGTATGACGTTTCGCTGTTCATGACCGCGTTGGACGCGCTTGACACGATGATCCTCATGGGGCTGAAAGAGGAGGCCGATTCCACCAGGGAGTTCATCGCGACAAACCTTTCGTTCGATCATGACATGTACGTCAAGAACTTCGAAATCACCATCCGACTGCTTGGAGGGTTGCTTTCCTCCTACCAACTCACCGGTGATGCGAGACTTCTCGCGCTGGCGGACGATCTCGGAACCCGCCTCATGCCCGTTTTCAAAACGCCGACAGGAATCCCCTACGTGGACGTGAATCTGAAAACCGGGGCGATACGAAATCCAAAGACCAATCCGGGAGAAGTTGGGACCATTCTTCTGGAGTTCGGCACCCTCAGCAAGCTCACAGGAAAACGCGAGTATTATGACATCCCTAAAAGAGCGGTGATGGAAGTGTATCGCCGACGGTCAGCCATCGGGTTGGTGGGCACCTGGATTGATGCGAACACCGGGGAATGGCTCGACCCCGACAGTCATTTGAGCGCCTGTATCGATTCGTACTACGAGTACCTGTTGAAGTGTGCGATCCTGTTCGATGATAAAGATCTCCGACAGATGTGGGACTCCAGCATCGTTGCCGTTAAGAAATATCTTGCTCACGAAACCCCGACGGGCCTTTGGTTCGGACATGCCGATATGAACACCGGCAAGAGGACCAAAACATGGTTTGGCGCGTTGGATGCCTTCTTCCCCGCAGTGCTCGCACTCTCGGGAGATATCAAGACGGCGAAACGTTTACAGGAATCTTGTTTCAAGATGTGGAACAAGCATGGGATTGAACCGGAGCAGTTTGATTACATCCGGAGGGAGGTTGCCCCCGACCCGAAGTGGGAACGGTACTTCCTCAATCCCGAGATCATGGAATCGGCGTACTACTTGTACCGCCTTACCGGTGAACCCCGATATCTGGAAATGGGCGCGACCTTCCTGAAAAACCTGAAGCGCTATTGCAGAGTTGACACCGGCTATGCTGAACTGGCGAGTGTCGTAACGAAAGAACGGACCGATAGGATGGAGAGCTATTTTCTCGCGGAGACTCTGAAGTACCTCTACCTCCTTTTCGCTCCCGGCGAGACGCTCGACTTCAAGAGCATCGTCTTTAACACCGAAGCCCATCCCTTGCGAAGGAGTTGGTAACATCTCAACGTGAGACTCTATCAGGATGATGAAAAACTCCGTTTCGTCGTCATTGCGAGTCCCGCCGCAGTTTGGCGGGACGAAGCAATCTCAACTACCGAATTTGAAACGAGAAAGGGGATTGCTTCATCGCGCCGCTCTGCTAATGAACCTCTGCCTCAACGTCATGCTGAGCGTAGTCGAAGCATGATCTGCGCATGTCATGCTTCTCCCTAAGGGATGCCTTCGGCAGACTACATCTCGACCAAAAAGCTGTCGAGATTTCGCTCAGCATGACGCGGGTTCATTGTTCCAAATATCCACGCCCGCTGTTGGGCTTGGTAAATGAACACGCAATGACATTTCCAAATAGTTTTTCAGCAACCTGCTATGTTGTGAATCAGGCCGGGCGTGCTTGATTCTCGGCTTATTCCCCGCTATCTTCAAGTTGTAACAACCTACACATCGTATCTCCGTTCGGCGCAAACGGAGAGTATCACCCGTTCTCAGAATTTTGTATGATTGATTGCATCAACGGGGGAAAACCTACGCGCATTCAGACGACCTATGTTTCTTTCGATTTGTTCTAAAGAGAATATAATGGTTGAGAATTCTATTCTTCCGAGGCAAGGACTGTTCGAGACTCTACGGC
>JBBRUI010000033.1:0-21408 GCA_038247945.1 Bacteroidota bacterium
AAAGTGCACCCCCACAACCCGCCCTTCTCCCGCAGCGACAAGCAATGGAATGTGCGACTCCCCCTTTGAACTCAGAATGGATTGCGGAGTCTCGATCATCAACTCAAGTTTGAGGGAACCCGTGACGAGTCCGGTTTTTCTCTCAAGAATCTTACACAGCTCAACGACTGCCGTTACGTGTCCGGGGACAGTTACCTTCGGCACAGTGACGACGAAGTTTGCCGGAAGCGTTCCCCCCGTTTCTTGTACAAGGGTCGTGACAAAAATATCCATCGTCCGGACGCTGCGGGTTTTCAACTCTTCGGTCATTGGTTTAAGGCGAATGCCGATGAACGGCGGAAGCGTTCCCTCCCGCATTCCTTTTGCAACTTCTTTCGCGCTGAACGCTGCGTGGCCGTCCTCTTCAGCGTCAGCCCGATTTCCATAACCGTCTTCGAAATCGATTCTGAAATCCTCCACCGGTTCGGTCTTAAGTTTTTCAATAACGCGGTTGTAGATCGTGTACGCGAGCCACGCACCGGCGTTCTTTTGTTTCACCTGATCCGGATTCTTCTTCAATTGTTTCGCCAACAAGGAAATCTTCCCTGGAGATTTTGGGATTGATTCATATCCATGAAGTTGAATCGCCCGCGCAAACTCGGCGAAGTCAGGGGCATTCTCAAGAAACGACCTCAGTCCGACTTCACCCAACTTTCTCGCTGTATCTGCCTTAAAGATCTGCGCTCCGCCGTACACGGTGTGAACTGCTTGACGGGCGCCTGTATCGCCGGGATAATCAACTGCGTATCGTGAATTTGCATCCCGAAGGCGTGAGAAGATTTCTTTCGTTGAATCGGGACTTAAAGAGATGGAGTTCATAGGGTTCGTAGAGTTTGCGGATTCGGGAGATTCAAACCAATCACTACTGTCTTATCGCTTTTTCCTATCCTTGCTTATCCAGATTTCCATCCCACAAATATTCTTTCGTTTCGGCGACGATAATCCGATTCAATACGATGAGGGAAATCAAATTTGGTATCGCCATCAAACCATTTGTGATATCGGCGAGCGACCAGACCATCGGCAAAGACAATACAGACCCGAGCATGACAGCAAAAACCCAGAGCCAGCGATACGGGGTAATTACTTTAGGGCCGAGCAAATACTCCGCAGCCTTCTCTCCATAATATGACCACCCGAGAATCGTTGAGAAAACAAACGTGAGGAGTCCGATGGTAAGAACGATTGGACCTACATACGGAATATCGCTGAAGGCCGCCTTCGTGAGCGATGCACCGCGCAGGCCGTTCATCCATTCGCCGGAGTTGACAAGCACGAGACCTGTCATGGCACAAACGACCACCGTATCCCAAAATGTTCCTGTCGAAGAGACAAGTGCCTGACGGATCGGATTTTTTGTTTGTGCAGCAGCGGCAACGATCGGGGCGCTACCCAGACCGGATTCGTTGGAGAATAATCCTCGTGCAACGCCGTACCGGATCGCTTCCTTCATACTCGACCCCAAAAATCCGCCGATCATTGCCTGGCCGGTGAATGCGCTCGTGAAGATGAGTGAGATTGTTGCCGGGATTTCCGAAATGTTCATGCACAACAGCACGATACAGCCCAAGACATAAAAGATCGCCATGAACGGAACGAGTTTTTCACACACCCTTGCGATCGCCTTGATTCCTCCAAGGATCACCACCGCAGTCAAAATCGTCATCGCAAGCCCGGATATCCATGGCGCGATGTTAAAGGTCTCATGGACCATTGACGAGATTGAATTCGCCTGCACCATGTTACCAATCCCGAACGCCGAGATTGCAGTCAGGGCCGCGAAGACAACGCCAAGCCATTTAGCGTTCATTCCACGCTCAAGAACGTACATGGGTCCGCCGGCCATTGTTCCGTCTTTTGTCTTCACCCGGTATTTAACCGAGAGAAGCGCTTCGGCATACTTTGTAGCGATGCCAAATACGCCGGTCAGCCACATCCACAACACGGCGCCCGGACCTCCGGCGGCGACCGCTGTCGCGACACCCACAATGTTTCCCGTCCCGATCGTCGCGGCGAGCGCAGTTGTCAGCGCACCGAACTGGCTGACATCTCCCTCCCCTTCCGAATTGCGTTGCAACGAAATTTTTATTGCTTTGCCGATGTACCGCTGAATGAACTTGAGCCGGAACGTGAGGAACACGTGTGTGCCCACAAGCAGAATGAGAAGCGGATAGCCCCAGACGAAATCGGCGGCATCGGCAAGATACTGTTCAAGAGATTCCATAGTAGGATTGAGATGGATGTTTAAGATGAGAGGAGTTTTTCAAGTCTGTGAGGGATAAGCAAGAAATGACTGCAGAATTTAGAGAAAGGCTGAAGGAATGTCAAGCTGCTGCGTCGCAGCTCGCAGGCACTTCTACACACTTAACTCATTTCAGTGAACTGCGTTGAATTGATGTTTGCGAAGCGGAAGATTTCAAAGTGATACTGTTTGTATCAACGATGAGTCTGGCAGAAGTTGCCGAAGAAGTGCGCAGTTGCGTCCCGGCAACTTTCTTTCCTTTCATGTCGAGAACAACGAGCGAAGGATTGCTGAAGACAGGCGAACCATTGGGGAGATTCACCGATTCAATAACTACCGCAACAAAACCATCTACCCATCTAACACCTGTGATAAGATTGCCTGAAGATCTCGGCCACTGCACGGGAGAATCGTCTCCGCGGAGAGAAGCAAGAAGAATGTTATCTCTGTCTGCCAGGACAATTTTCGCATCCCTTGCAACATCAGCATATCGAAACAGAATGTTGAATGGCCGGAGCGGCTTGCCGGAGGCATCGAATGTTTCTGTCATGCGAACATTATTTCCCCCGACCTCATACGATCCGGCAGCTACCATTTGACCATCGTTCGAAATGAATACTTCTCCCGCATTCTTGCCCCTTAATGTCTCTCGCCACAATTCATTTCCGTCAATATCCAACACCAACAGCTCAGCGTGCGTATGGTCGGGAGTTGAATAGAGAAGTGCGAAGCGGTCACCGGCAACTGAGCACTTAATTACTTGTTCATATTCCGTGGTTGACCGGCCAAACAGATGGAGAGTTTTTCTTAGGCCACCTGAGTTGGTGTAGAACTCAATTTCCCCGGCAAAGGAAGAGATAACAATGCAGCCTCCATCATCAGAGAGATAGATGGCAGGATATTGCACATCGAAGGCAACCCGCTTTGCGATTCGATACAGCGTCCGGCCCTGACGATCAACGATGGAGGCAGTCCATGTGTTGTGTTCGCTCTTGCTTTTCGCCGGTGATATTCCGGATACGTTCGCCGTGAAATCGCCGTTGCGGGATGTTTGTGCTTCCGAAGAAAACTGCAGCACCAGAACCGCTATCAACGCAAAGAATAACCGGATCATATCAGTTATCCCCGAACCTTCCGCGACGGCGCTCCTGCGCTTCTTTCACTGCTTCGCGGAGTTCGTTTTCAAATCGCCGCTCAAAGAGTATCAACTTTGCACGTTGTTCAATCGCCAGCAAATCCGTCAGGCTGTTAAAAAACTTGAGCTTTTCTTCACCGATTTTTCTGTTAACCGTTTCCACTTCATCGAAGATCTTTTCGTATTCCTTTTGGTCCGCCTTGTTACGGATGAGACGTTCGATTTTGTCGAGTGTTTCATCCTTCTGCCGGTTCAGCTCGCGACGCGTGTTCTCGAAATCGTTGAACCGCGCAAAGAAACGCACCGATTGATCTTCCTTCAGATCCAGCATCTCCACGAGCCGCATCTTCTTGAAACGTTCGATGCGCTCCATCGATCGTCCCCCCATAGGCGGTGGGCCTCCCGAGGGTTGCGCTTGGGATATTCCGACAGAGAAGATGACGAACAAAAGCATAATCAATTTTTTCATAGCAGCTCCTTTGGACAACTTCTAAAGGTTTGTGAACCGCGATTCGAGAATGGACGCCACTTCTTTTTGCTGTTGTTCAGATAGCGACTCCAACACGACTGAAGGACTTGCAGACGATAGATAAAATTCTGCAAGCTGGTCATTCGAGATTTCAAATAAATCCGGCTGAAAATCCGGAACGGAGCCCTGTGCCGCCGCGTTGGCTGCGAGGGAGTCAACATCCTCGTCGGACAGGGATTTCACGGCGTCCGAGACCGAGTGGCTTGATTTTTCAGGAACGTAGTAGTGCAGGCCGATGAAGAAAAAAAGAATTGCGACAACTCCGGGCACAGCAACCCGCGCAAGCCAACTGATGGAAAGCGCTTTACCGCTTGTTACCCGGTCGATTGTTTCATTGGTTCGAACCATCAGCGAAGAAAAATATGACGCTGAAGGCTCAGCCTGATCAACATGCCCGGGTTCCCGCGCCAGTTGCCGGACGGTTTGCACGGCTTCCCGTTCCAGGTCGTCCGTTATTTCAAGTTTTTCTTTCCGCAACTTCATCTTTCATAAACTCCTGCACTTTTTTCAGTGCGTGAAAATAATTCGCTTTTAATCCGCCAACAGACGTATTAAGCACTTCCGAGATTTCTTCATAACTTAACTCTTCGTAATACCGCATTACAAAAACCGCCTTTTGTTTCTCCGGCAGCTGAGCCACAGCCTTCTGCAAACTCGATTCGAGTTCTTTCATCTCAAGTTCTGCGTGCGGATTTTCTTTCGCAGGCAGGAGCGATGAAATAAGCGGACTCTCTCGCAGGTAATTCATTACCTGCTTTTTCCGGACAACATTTAACGAGAGATTGACGGCGATGCGATATAACCACGTAAACAGGCTTGAGTCGCCGCGAAAATCGCCGAGTGCAAGGAACGCCTTTACGAACGTCTCTTGTGCGACATCATCGGCATCTTCATGGTTGCCGACAATTCTACGCGCAACCCAATACACCCGCTGTTGATATCGACGCATGAGTTCTGTATACGCCTGTCGCTTTCCGTTTCGGACCTGCTGAACGAGTTCGAGGTCCGTCAATGGTTCCATTCAGTCTCGGTTCTCTTCTTTTAGACGCTGCCGGGAGCGGAAATGTTTAATTCAATTCCGCTGAAAGGAGGATTCATTTGCCGGTTTTCACTCTGCCGGATTTCTTGAAGGCTGTGCGCAGTTTCAGCATCGTACTCTTCATGTCTTCGGAGATGACTTTCGTCTCGGTAAGGACGGGCATAAAGTTGGTGTCGCCGTTCCACCGCGGGACAACGTGGAAATGGATATGATCGTTCACTCCTGCACCGCTTGCCCGCCCGAGGTTGGCGCCGATGTTAAATCCCTCCGGATGAACTTCCGCATCGAGAGCCCTGACGGCGCGGCGTACAGTTTTCATCATTTCGGATATCTCGCGTTCGCTCAGATCATCTAATCGTGCGGTCTGTCTGTACGGCACAATCATCAGGTGTCCGCTATTGTACGGGTAGAGATTCATGATGACGAAGCAATATTTTCCTCTCCAGATGATGAAATGTTTGTCATCGTCGTTGGCTTGCAGAGCAAGAGTGAAAATGCTTTTCCCGGATTTTTTCTTCGCCGGAGCCTTGAACGTCTCAATATACGCCGAGCGCCACGGCGACCACATACGCTTCATGTACTCTCCGGATAGGTTGGAATTCAAACAAATATGAAAAAAGACCTACAGAAGGTATGAAAGTTTGGGGGAAAAGAAAAAGATGGTAGTGTCTCAGTTTACGAACCGTGGTCATTCCGTCCCGACAAGTCGGGATGTTCGGAATCTGAACTGGCAAAAATCTGATTGGATGCTGAATAAGAACATTTCAGCATGACATGTTTCGCGATGAGCGCCGTACTTATTTTGAAACTGAGACACTACCAAAAAGGTTGACCCTTGTTACCGGGTCAACCTTTGGGGGAAATCATCAGGGGAAATTATGCGGCCGGCTCTTTCGTCTTGTGTTTATCAGACGCCGCAATAATTTTTTCCACTTGTTCGCGGGGAACTTCTTCGTAGTGAGACATGCTCGCGGTGAACAGCCCCCGCCCGCCCGTCTTTGATCGCAGAACAGTTGCATACTTGTGAAGTTCGGCGGCCGGGACTTGCGCCCGGATTACCTGGTAATGCCCTGCACTGTCCATTCCCTGAATCTTTCCGCGACGTCCGGAAATATCTCCCATCACTTCTCCCATCGCGTCCTCCGGGACTTTCACTTCGATGTTATAGATGGGCTCAAGCAAAATAGGTTTCGCTTCGAGAAAACCCTTCTTGAAGGCCTGCGATCCTGCGATCTTGAATGCCATTTCCGATGAATCGACGTCGTGATACGAACCGTAGTGCAATGCAACACGCACATCGACGACGGGATAACCGGCAAGCACGCCGTCCTTCATCGTCTCCACGACTCCCTTTTCGACTGCGGGAATAAATTTTCCGGGAACGACACCGCCGACAATCTCATCGAGAAACTCAAATCCCTGGCCGCGCTTGAGCGGCTCTAACCGGAGATGCACGTGGCCGTATTGGCCATGCCCTCCGCTTTGTTTCCTGTGCTTGTGCTCCGCATCCTTCGCAACCCCCTTGATTGTTTCGCGGTACGCAACCTTCGGTTCAACCAGATCGACATCGACATTGAATTTTTGTTTCAGGCGCTTCACGATAACCTGCAGGTGAAGCTCGCCTTGTCCGCTGATAATTGTCTGATGAACCTCAGGATCAACTCTGAAGATGAACGTTGGATCTTCCTGGTGAAGAGAGTGAAGGCCGTTCGCAATTCTGTCTTCGTCGCCTTTTGATTTTGGAATAATGGCTGCGTGAAATACCGCCTCCGGAAAAACAATGGCCGCATAGACGACGGGAAATGTCTTGCTGCTAAGTGTGTCGTTCGTGTGCGTGTCTTTCAGTTTCACCGCAGCCCCAATGTCGCCCGCCATCAGCTTTGTAGTTTCTTTCCTGTCTTTACCGTTCATCATGTACAACTGAGCGAGGCGCTCCGGTTTTCCGTTCGCTTCATTCACCATGTCCAGCCCGGGCGCGACAGAACCCGAATACACGCGAAAGAACGACAACTCGCCAACGTGCGACTCGGAGACTGTTTTGAACACAAACAATGAAGGCTCCGCTTTGGGATCGGGGTGCACCGCAACTTCCTCTTTGCCGCTTGTTACATTGACAGGCCGTGCATGCGTATCGCCAATCTCGGGCGGCGAAGGACAATCATCCACAATAAAATCCATTATATCAGTAACGCCGACGTTGAGCGTCGCTGAACAGCAAAGGATCGGGAAAAGGCTTCGCTCATGAATCCCCCGATGCAATCCTTTCTTAATATCCTCATCGGAAAGCGTTCCGGCTTCGAAATATTTGTTCATCAACTCTTCATCCAGCTCTGCAATGGCATCGAGCAACTGACGCCTGTAATTCTCCGCTTTCTCCTTCGCCCCCGCGGGAATTTCCATCTCGGTGTATTTCCCGTTACTTCCCTGCTGATATTTCAGGGCTTTCATTTTGATGATATCGACAACAGTGTCGAACCCAAGTCCCTGGTTCAACGGGAATTGAATAACCTCAACTTCGTGGCTGATATAATCGTGGCATTGTTGTACCACTCTTTCGAAATCTGAATTCTCATTGTCGAGTTTGTTGACGACGAAGACGACGCCGTTGTGAAATTCATTCGTGTACTTCCCGACAATTTCGGTTCCCACCTCAATTCCCTCAACTGCTTTCACAAGAACAAAGGCAGTGTCTGCCACGCGTAGGGCACTCTTCACTTCTCCGGTAAAGTCTGAATACCCCGGCGTGTCGAGAATATTGATCTTGTTCCCTTTCCATTCACAGAAAAGCAGCGATGTGTTGATCGAAATCTGCCGCTCGATTTCATCAGGATGGTAGTCCGAAAGTGTGTTGCCTTCCTCCACGCGCCCAAAACGATTGGTGGCACCCGCGGAAAATAAAATGGCTTCGGTTAAAGAGGTCTTGCCGGACCCGCCATGTCCGATGAAGGCGACGTTGCGGATATGATCAGGAGTAAATTCTTTCATAACAATACCCTGTGAAATTTATGGGTTTGACTGTGCGGTTTGATTTTCTCTTTCAAGGAGAATCTCATTCCCTGCTCACAACGAGGAGAAAGATTGAACCTACGACGCGGGATGAGGTGGTGAGATTCTTACTGATTAGAAGTTATTAAGAACAAAAAACCTCTGTTTGTTAAACAGAGGTTATGATCGCATTCGCTCTACAAAGGTCTTTACACCTTTTACAACGGCCGCAGCCGTCGAAACAGTATCGAGGATTGGGCCCTCAATGCGGGATTGTATCTTGCGTTCAAAGTCGACCACATTATCCACGACCTCGCGTAAAGAACCCACCGATTCACGCACGACCATTACCTGGTCATCGATGTTATCGCTTATGTTCTTCAATCGCTCGGTGATATAATCGATATTCTCAAGGACGGGCATTGCTCGTTCCGTAACCATCTTGATGTTTTCGTCGATATTCGAAAGAACATTTTGAATGCGGATAAGCGCTAGGACAAAGAATACACAAGCAACGCCCGCAGCAACCAACGCGAACAACTTTGCAACCAATAGTGCGTCTTCCACTGTTGTATCCTCCGATTATGATCGGTTACGTTCTTGATTATATGCGTCAACGCCTGCTTTTACTGCTTCCTTTACTTTCAATCCTCCATCAACCAGCGAGTGTGCCCGGTCTTTTACCCCGCTGAGAACTTTTTCGGCATCCTGCAGCAACGAGCCCGCTTTTTCTTTTGCATCGGAGATGACTTGTTCGGAGCGCTTTTTGGCTTCGCTCGAAACATCCGACAATTTCTCACGGGCATCTTCAATCACATTTCCTGCGCTCGTGATCAGTTCATCTTTCTTCGCTTTGATATCTGCGCGCAGTTCTTTGCCGCTCTTTGGGGCATACAAAAGCGCGAGCATCGCGCCTATAGCTCCCCCGGTAAGCAGTCCCAGGAAAAATACTTTGGTGGTTCCGTTATTCTCAGCCATCACTACCTCCATCAGTTTTGTTCGGGATAAATTTCACCATGATGATATAAACTTGGAGCTAAAAAAGCAACCAATTGTCGGGCATCAGTAATCGGCAAAGAAGAAGCAGAATCCCGCCGACGGGAATCAGCGGGACTTCTCTTCACCTAACGATTCTTCTTCTTATGACGTTGTTTGCGCAGACGTTTCTTTCGTTTATGAGTTGCCATCTTGTGGCGTTTGCGCTTTTTGCCGCTCGGCATGTTCCCTCCTTTCGGTTAGCCTGTCTTGAATTTAAGACTATCCTGCCTGTACGTGTTGTTCAAGAATTGTCTTTGCCCTTTTGCCCAGATCCGATTCGGTATTCAGGTCAACAGCTTTTTGCAACCACTTGTTGGATTCAAGCATGTTACCGGAATACAGATACACGATACCGAGGTTGAACGCTCCCGCCTGATGCTTGGGATTGTTCTTCATAGTAGCTTCCATCTCGTTGATCGCGCGGGCAAAAAGGTCCGCACTTTGGACAGAATCAATTTTCCCAAGTTCAAAATAGCAGATGCCCAAGTCAACTCTGGCATTGGGATCTCCCGGTTTATCCTTCAGATAATTTTGATAAGCTTTGATCGCTCGCGGAAATAAACTTCCATCATGAATTGCGCCATCGTGCAACGCATTTGCGAGAAGCAGCTTCGCTCCGGCGTCGTTCGGATTGGTTCGGACTGTCTGCTCCAAACGTGCGATTGCATCCAGAATATCTTTTGAAGGAGGTGAAGGACTTGCTTGCTGCGATGGAAAATTGAGGGGCGGTGATTGAACATTCGCCGGGGCTACGCGGGAGTTTCTCTCGACTTCATCGTAAATAAAATATCCGAACAAGGCGAGAAGTACAGCGCCTATAGCGTAATGCCAGACTTCAAATCTAAATTTAGAGAGATTGAATTGTTTCTGTGGGGTTGACTCTCTGCCTGAAGTCGGAGTTTTCTTTTCGTCGCCGCGAGCAAGCGATTGATTTGGTGGAGCATTCCCCGAAAGCCTGGCACCGCAAGATTCACAATACGTATTGTTCCGCGAATTCGTCTGGCCGCAGGCAACACACACAATTGTAGGGCCCGTGGCTTCTACTGCATCGTCGCGTTCTACTCTCGCCCCACATTGGGGACAAAATTTATCGCTTGGAACTAGCTGCTTTCCGCAGTCGCTGCAAACAATCACCGCTCGTGCCATTCCGTTCAAGCTCCGGAGACTTGCGCTGTTTTCGAAAGATTTTCATTCACTGCCTGTTTCACTTCTTTCGATACTTTGAAAAGTGGTACCCAATGTTCGTCCACCATTACTTGCTCGCCCGTGCGGGGATTGCGGGCAACGCGGCCCTTGCGCTTTTTGACTTTAAAACTGCCGAAGCCGCGGATTTCAATGTTTTTTCCGTCCTTCATCGCTTCAATAACAACATGCATGAAGCCATCCACCACTGCTTCAGTATCCACTTTGGTCAGACCTGTACCCGTGGCAATGCGGTCAACGATATCTGCTTTGGTCAATTCTAACCTCCTGTGATGTTGTGATTTTTTTGTAACCCATTTAGACCCGGAGACATCCGGAGAGTTGAGGCACAATTCTTAAAAAGGCGCGGTAAACCGATACGAAAGAACCGGTTTCCGGAAAACAGTTTGTGTCAAGTCCTTTACCTGCCCGCTTACATCTCCAAACATCCGGTCAAAAAAACTTTTCTTCTCGCGCTCGCGGACAAGCGAAGGTTCACCGTCAATTCCGGCAAGGTCACCGGCAATCTTTATTGCGTCCTCAAATGTTCCGATCGTGTCGATCAGCCCCAACGTCAATGCCTGCTCGCCCGTAAACACTCGTCCGTCCGCAATCTCTATAACGTCTTTATGTTTCAGTTTCCGTTCTCGTTCTACTACAGAAATAAATTGTCTATGCACGTCATCCATGAGCGTCTGAAAATATTTTTCCTCATCGGAGTTCATTTTCTTCGCGCTTGATCCGGCATCTTTGAGCTTCCCGCTTTTTATCGTTTTCACATCAATCCCCAGCTTGTCCATCGCCTCGCGCAGTTGCAGAAATTCTCCCACGACCCCGATGCTACCGGTCAATGTACCGCGGTTAGCCACAAGTCGCGAAGCCCCTACGGCGACGTAATATCCTCCGCTGGCGGCAAGCGAACCCATGGAAACAATCACAGGTTTGATCTCGCGTGTCTTCCGAACTTCCTCATACATCTCCTGACTGGGAACGACAGCACCACCCGGAGAATCGACGCGCAGCAATATTCCGCGAATGGATTTATCCTCACGGTATTTCTTTATCTGACGGACAACTTCTTCGGACGACATGATAACGCCGGTGAGCTCAACTACACCGAGCTTTTCTCCCCGACCGGTAGTGACTACTTCTTTTGAGCCTTCGCCAAGAGATTTAATGGCTGAGTAGAACAGGATGGAAAAACCCACACCAAAGAAGATGATTATCGCAAAAATTATGAGAAACCATTTGGTGGACTTAGACATGTGAACCGAACTGGATGGCTGTAAGTGATTATATTACACAGAATTGTACGCAACTTGGGTGAGAATGTCAAACGAATGAAAAATCTGCCGCTTTGTTTTGGCAAGCCGGCATTGTATCGCTTTACAAAAATGACTTCGCAAATCCCGGACGAAACGTCCAACATATAAGAAATGAAAAAGCGCCACCGTTATTGATGACGCTCCCTCTTCTGATTCTTTAGAGAATAAATCAATTCACCGCAACCGCATCAAGACTCAACTCTCCCATGGAATACTTTTCAGTTTCTTCGTGTGAGAGAAGAGCGAGCTTCAACACGTCCGCCATCTCTTTCACAAAATGGAACTTCAGCCCTTCGATTGCCGGTTTCGGCACTTCATCAAGATCCAACTTGTTCCGTTCGGGAAGAATGATTGTCTTTATTCCCGCACGATGCGCAGCAATAACTTTTTCTTTCACGCCGCCGATCGGCAATACTGCACCGCGCAATGTAATCTCACCCGTCATTGCAAGGTCATTGCGAACCAGACGGTTCGTGAGTAGCGATGTAAGGGCAGTCAGCATTGTTACGCCCGCCGACGGGCCATCCTTCGGAATAGCGCCTGCAGGGACATGGACGTGGATGTCGAGCTCTGATTTGAAATTCTCATCCAGTCCGAGTTCTTTTGCATGTGATGCAATATAACTCATCGCGGCCTGTACTGACTCTTTCATTACATCACCCAACTGCCCTGTCAGTGTAAGAATTCCTTTCCCCTTCATCTTCGTTGCTTCGATGAAGAGGATGTCGCCGCCCACCGGCGTCCACGCAAGTCCAACCGCAATACCCGGACGATTGATCCGCTCGGAAACATCGGGGAAAAACTTTTGCTGGCCGAGATACTTAGTCAGATTATCTTTGGCGATCTTCGCGCTTGTGATGATTCCTTCCGCCACATCGCGGGCAACTCCCCGAGCGACTGTTGCTATCTGGCGCTCGAGGTTGCGAACACCGGCTTCACGCGTGTACCCGGAAATCATTCCACGCACGGCTTCATCTTCAAAACGGATTTGCTCTTCCTGCAAGCCGTGTTCCTTCGCCTGCTTGGGAAGCAAGAACCGTTTTGCTATATGCAGCTTTTCATCTTCAACATAGCTTGGTATTTCAATGATCTCCATTCGATCACGCAACGCCGGAGGAACCGGCTCAATCATATTTGCAGTTGCGATGAACATAACTTTTGAGAGATCAAACGGTATCTCCAGATAATGATCGCTGAAGGAAAAATTCTGTTCCGGGTCGAGCACTTCGAGCAGTGCGGACGAAGGATCACCGCGGAAATCCTGGCCAATCTTATCAATCTCATCCAGCATAAAGATCGGATTGTTCGTCCCCGCCTTCTTCAATCCCTGAATGATTCGCCCCGGCAACGCACCGATATATGTCCTTCGATGGCCCCGAATTTCAGCCTCATCGTGCACACCGCCGAGAGAAATGCGGACGAATTTTCTGCCCAACGCATTTGCAATCGACCGGCCGAGAGATGTCTTGCCGACACCGGGAGGACCGACGAAGACAAGGATTGGACCGCGCATGTCGTTCTTCAACTTGCGAACCGCCAGGTATTCCAGAATTCTTTTCTTCACCTTATCAAGACCATAGTGGTCGTGTTCGAGAACTTCCCTTGCTTTCTTGATGTCGAGATTATCGTTCGTGCTGACACTCCAAGGCAAATCCAAAATCCAGTCGAGATACGTCCGGCTAACCGTGTATTCCGCGGACGCCTGATTCATCTGTGAAAGCCGCTTCAGTTCTTTCTCGGCGACCTTCAACGCCTCTTCCGGAAGTTTTGCGTCGTCTATGCGCTTCCGCAATTCTGCCAGATCAACGCCTTCCTCATCCTCGCCCAATTCCTTCCTGATCGCTTTCATCTGCTCGCGCAGATAATACTCGCGCTGAGTTTTGTTGATCTCACCCTGTACTTCGGACTGAATTTTACTGCCAAGCTCCAATTTTTGCAGGAGTTTGGTAAGCGCCAATGTTACTTCTTCAAGTCTCTTCTGCACATCAAGTATTTCGAGAATCCTTTGCTTTTCTTCTACCGAAATAGGAAGCATTGAGGTTGTAATATCGGCAAATGTCCCTGCATCTTCGGTGTTGAGAATTATGGATAAGTGTTCTTCCGTCAGATTGGGTGAAAGCTCAACCGCTTTCCTGAAAAGGTTTTTCAGATTGGAAATCATGGCATCGGTTTCCATTCCCTTTGCGGGTGTTTCATCCACCGAACGCACGACTGCGCGGATATACGGATCGGCGTGGAGTATGGAAATTAACTGCACCCGTTCGATTCCCTGCATCAAAACGCTGCGTGTGCCGTCGGCAAGCGTAAACTGTTTCAGAACTTTTGCCAGTGTTCCGGTCCAGTGGATATCTTTTTCTGTGGGCGCTTCAATACTCCCGTCCGTCTGCGCCACAATAACAACATGGCCGTCGTCCTTCAATGCCTCTTCAATAACTTTGATACTGCTATCCCGCCCGACAGAAAGAGGCATAACCTGATGCGGAAAAAACACCGAGTTACGGAGCGGCAACACAGCAAGAGCTTGAGGAACTTTTGTCTTTGTCATGAATGTACCTTTCTTGTCACCACACTATTGAACATTCGGCGCGGAGGAATCGTTCTTGCGTTTCACGGGCAATAAAAACAAGCAGGGCCAACACTCCCACCGAATGTTGGCACCCGATTGCCTATAAAGAGTCAGACCGCGTGCGCGTCTCGTTTTCAGTTGACCCGGATCTCACGAGGTTTCATTTCTTCCTTCTTGAACAGCTTGACTGTCAGGACGCCATTTTCATACCGGGCATCGACACTGTTTCGGTCAATGCTATCGGTAACATTGAACACCCGTTGAAAACCGACGCCGGCAATTTCCCTGAACAACAGCTTCGCATTTTCTTTCGTGTACGATTCGACGGACGATTTTATAACCAGCGACGACTCGTCCATCGTAATGCTAATGGATTCTTTTGAGGCGCCCGGCATATCCAGCATCAGCACGAATGCGTCCGGAGTTTCATAAATATCCGCCAGAGGTATCACGCTCGCAACCGGGCCCGGGGTTTTCATCAGCGATGTATTTTGCTGCTGCGTCACAGCGACATCATTATTTGTTGACATGAATATCTTCTCCTTTACTTGATCTGAATTTCACGAGGCTTCACGACTTCCGACTTCGGCAGCGTGACTTTCAGAATTCCATTGTTCAGTTCTGCGGAAATCTTTCCGGAGTCAACGCCCTTAGGCAATCGAACCGAGCGGCTGAATTCGCCGGTGCGGATTTCGTTTCGCAGCCATGTTCCTTTTTCCGGCAATGCGTTTGTTTTGCGACTTGCTTGAATTGTAAGAATGTCCTTTTCAACCGACAGTTTCACATCTTCCTTCTGAACTCCCGGAATTTCTGCAACGATCACAGTTTGATCTCCGCTCTCAACGATATCAAGTGCTGGAGCTGTCGTCTGATTTGTCTCTCCACGGAATGGAGACCCGGCAGAAAACACGCGTTCAACCTCGCGCTCAAATTCTGCAATCTCATTCCGGTACGAATACGGCGGGAAACGTCTGACTTGTACTAACATGTTTTGACCTCCTCATTTTTGTTTTGGCTGATGATGATTTCCCGTAAGGATAATTCAATGCGTGTGCCACGTTGGGGAAGCTACGCATCCACAAAATGAGGGGAAATCCCCAATGTTTGTTGATTCGAATTGACATCATGTTGACAGAACGTCAGCAATCAGACAAAATGGTTTCAGGCGCGGAGAAGAAAAGTCAGGCACTGGTGACAAAGAGGCAAGGAACCTTCATAATAATAATCCTCAAAACAAAACGGCATCACAACTTTCGCCGGGATGCCGCTCAGATATACTATTCACGCTATGGTCTTTGAATTACTCCTGCAACTTCTTGTACGGCAAGTATTGTTCTTCCGGTCATGATAGGATTACCCAACTCATCCGTTGAAAGTTTCAGGATGAGTTGATACACTTTCAGTGTATCTGGCCGGCCGAAGTTTGAAGACGGAGCGCAGGTGTATTCTCCCATCGCTCTGCCGTAGGTGTCGTACAACGTGACTACAGAATCGCTCACAGTAACAGTTCCTTTCTTGTATACCATTCCTCTTGTGGTACAGCCGTAGTTCTCGCGTCGACAATCCTTCTCAGTCTTTGGGATTAGCGCAACAGAAATCTTCTAACAAGGATGGCGGAAAGCCTTGCTTGTCTTGGATAATGCATGCCGGTGAAGAATGCGAAAGTCCCCGCTCATCACAATGTAGCCGAACTTCAATTGGTTGGTGTGAGAAAAAGGTGATACGCGAAGCAGGAAGAGAAGTACAAAGACAGAAGATATGAAGCGGGGAAAATCACAGTGTTATTTTAGTGAGGATGGGGAGAAACTCAAGCAAGAGACGAAAGCGAAACTACATGGCGTTTGACGCCGACTGGATTCCCGCTTAGAACATGCGGGAACGACAAAACGAGGCGGTCATTCCCGAAGGCTTCAATCGGGAATCCAGAAAAGGAATTGACTCCATGACCAACCGGAAAATCCAATTCATCCTCAGCTTGCGCGATCAGTTCACGACGCAATGGAATGTTTCCCAGCCTTCGCAGCCAACGAGACAAGCATCTCAAGACTTCCTTCGACAAGTTCGGAAACTCTTGACGCGCTGACGCCAAACAATTGCGCTGCTTTCGCGTGACTGAGTTTTTTCTTGGCAATATACCTCCGAAGATCCGCGATCAACTCGGCGCGCATTTGCAACACGGCTGCCTCGCCCGGTGGAAAGCCGAGATCAACGAATAGGTTTCCTGAGGATTTTGTTATTGATTCGTTCATGAGTTTCGCTTTTGGAGTTTCCCCAAAACAGCGACAAAGCCGAATGAAGTTTTTGTTTTTTCCAAAGCGACCTCACCCTCTACGAGGTCGTAGACCCAACCCTCTCCTGGGAGGAGAGGGGCTTTATCATAAGAAAACTTCGTGCAACCTTCGTGTCTTGGTGCCTTGGTGGCAAGCTTTTTTGCTTTTTGATTTGTCCGTAAGGACTCCTTCGGAGGGGAATGTCCTCTTTTGCTTCACTTGTTTTTGTTAATCATGCTGGCCTTCCAGCCACCGCTCCGCATCCATCGCGGCCGCGCAACCCGACCCGGCCGCAGTTACAGCCTGCCGGTATACACTATCCGCAACATCGCCCGCCGCAAAGATACCCGGAATATTTGTCCGAGTACTTCGGTCTTTGACAATAAGATATCCCGTCACATCCATATCCAACTGTCCCTTGAAAAGAGAAGTGTTTGGTTTATGGCCGATGCCCATGAACACGCCGTCGGTTTTCATTTCGGTTGTCTCGCCGGTTTTCAAATTCTTCAAGCGAACGCCGGTAACGGATTTTCTGCCGAGTTCGGCTTTGCCCAGAATCTCATCTACAACAGAGTCCCAAACAAATGCAATTTTTGGATTCTTGAACGCTCTGTCCTGCATGATCTTCGATGCACGAAGTGAATCCCTGCGATGAACAATAGTTGCTTTCGAGGCAAACTTGGTCAGGAACGTTGCTTCCTCAATGGCAGTATCACCGCCTCCGACAACAATCACTTCCTGATTCTTAAAGAAAAAGCCGTCACATGTTGCGCAGGCTGAAACGCCATATCCCATGTATTCTTTTTCCGAAGGCAGCCCCAGAAGTTTTGCAGAAGCTCCGGTTGAAACGATTACGGCGTCGGCAGTAAATTCTTCGGTGTCTGCCCAGAGTTGGAACGGGCGACTGGAAAAATCCACTTTCGTTATTTGTTTGTAGATGGACTTTGTACCGAAGCGCTGCGCTTGTTCACGCATTATCTCCATCAACTCCGGCCCCATAATACCTTTTGCAAATCCCGGATAATTGTCCACTTCGGTCGTGATGGTAAGCTGTCCGCCGGGCTGCATTCCTTCAAAGATAATAGGGTTCAGATTCGCCCGTGAGGCATAAAGCGCAGCCGTAAATCCCGCCGGCCCTGAACCGATGATGATGAGCTTATGATGATTTGACATTTTGGTTCCTTTTCTTCCCCAATGCTGAGCGCAGCGAAGCATCTCACTATCGAATGCTGAGAACTAACCCTAACAGTCATTGCGAGCGAAGCGAAGCAATCTCAATCCCGAATCGGCAGGAAAAGGGGATTGCTTCGGCAAAAAACGCCTCGCAATGACATGCAAGAGAGTTCGTCACCTGCCAATTTATTTGATGCAAACAATTCACTTAACGGGTCAGCAAAATAGATAGCTACAAAAGATTAGCTGAGAGATTCTTCGCTTCGCTCAGAATTAAGCAAGATATTTCGTTTCAATCCGCTCAGCTTCGTCCGCTTTATCGGACTTCCTTTGAACTTACCGCTGAACTCTTCCTGCGTCATCTCTTTCCATTCGTCGAGGGAAGGAGCAACGTTCCATTCTCTTGGCTTGAATCCTACTTCACCTGTTTCGGTCGAGAACTTATGATTCCACGGACAAACATCCTGACAAATGTCGCAGCCGTAAATCCAATTCTCAAATTGTCCGGTTACCTCTCCGGTAATCTCGCCACGGTGTTCAATCGTAAGATACGAAAGGCACTTGTTTGAATCCACGACGTACGATTCTACAATTGCGCCCGTCGGACAGGCTTCGATGCATAAAGAGCAAGTGCCGCAGTGATCCGTTGCGGGTGCATCGTATTCAAGATCGAGTGTCGTAATCAGCTCGCCGAGAAACACCCACGAGCCAACATCCTGCGTGATCACGTTCGTGTGTTTTGCAATCCACCCGATTCCTGCACGCTGCGCCCAGACCTTGTCCATCATCGGACCCGTATCGACGTAGTAACGCCCTTCGACTTCTGGAAATTCTTCCTGCAACCATGCGTACAGTTTTTTCAGTCGCTCGGTAACAACGTCATGGTAGTCATCGCCCCAGGCATAGCGGGAGATTTTGCCCACACTCGGCTCGTTCACATGCTGCATTGGCGTGTAGTAGTTCATCGCAACACATATCACGGACTTTGCCCCCGGGACGATGCTGCGCGGATCTGTCCGCTTCTCCACATTCCGGTTCATCCAATTCATTGTTCCGTGGTACCCGCGGTTCAGCCATTCCTGCAACTGTTTCGCTTCTTCATCCAGCGGTTCTGCTTGTGCGATGCCCACTTTGGTGAATCCAAGCTCGAGGGCTTTGGATTTTATTTTTTGTGTTGACGTCAATCGCTTATGCATAGCTCCATTACTTCACTACTCCACCTGTAAAAACACATTCTCTCCTTCAACCTTCACCTGATATGTTCTCACCCTTCCGTCGCCAGACACTGCTTTTCCCGTTTCCAATGAATACGTCCAACCATGCATGGGACATGTAACCTGCAATCCGCTCAACACTCCTTTGTGCAGCGCCGAAAAATGTTGATGCGCGCAAACGTTGTTGATCGCATAGAGCTTTCCTTCAACCTTAAACACCGCAATGTCATTGTCGTTCATGCGGATGAGTTTTGCACCGCGTTCGGGAACCTCCGACATCTTTGCAACCTTCACAAATTCCACATGCCCTCATCTACCTTTAACAACAAATCTGAGTTCCCGTCACGCAAGTGGAGAAGGATTCACCGCAACAATTCCCTTCTCCGTCCGCTGCAAACGACAGCTTTCCACAGTCGCATCATGCTCAAAAAACAACACCCAATTCCCGTCGGATGCTTCGTTCAGGATTCTCCGCTTCTCTTCAAGGGTCACCAACGGGCGCAAGTCATAACCCATAATCCACGCAAGCTGAACGTGAACAATCGTCGGCATCAGGTCAGCAACGTATAGCAACGAAGTCGTTCCATCTGAAATGAGCGGTGCCTGCAACGCAGTTGTATGTCCGTTGCAAATCCGGCACTTGATGCCGGGAAGAATTTCCCCTTCACCCTCTGTGAAGTTCAACATTCCCGCCTCATGCAATGGCATGAAGTCTTCAGGAAAGAAACTTGCCTTGTCACGCTCGGTTGGATTGTTCGCCGCTTCCCAATGCTCACGCTGAACGTAGTACTTCGCATTTGGGAATGTCGGTTTCACTACGCCATTCTCTTTGTAAGTCGAACCTCCGCCATGATCGAAGTGCAGATGAGTGAGGATAACGTCGGTTATTTCAGCGGGAGCAACGCCTTGCTTATTAAGCGATGAAATCAAATTGTTGCGGCTGCTGTCGATCTTGTAAATGGATTTCAGTTTCTCGTTGAACTTCGAGCCGTTGCCATCATCAATCAGAATCTTTCGCCGATCCCCCCCATCTTCAATAAGCAGCAACGCTCGCGCAGCCAGCGGAATCCGGTTCTTCTCATCCGGTGCAATGGCTTTCTCCCATAACGTCTTCGGCACCACGCCGAACATTGCCCCGCCATCGAGGGCGAAGTTTCCGGTTTCGATTGAATGGAGTTCGTAGTTTGCTATGCGCATATTTCACCACCAAGTCGCCAAGACACCAAGTCACACCAAGAAGTAATGTGTACTCTTATAAAAAAGAAGGTCGGCCCCCGTTAGAAGACCGACCCTTTTCAATTCTTACCACAATGTTTACGCGTTCTTTTTGAAATGCGATGTTGCTTCGGTCAACGGCTGAAACTCTCTGTCCGGATGCAGGATTGTTGCACGTTCAAACAACTGCTCTTCCGTTTCCACGTGGTTCGGATCGGGCACGCAGCAATCCACCGGACAAACGGCCGCGCACTGTTCCTGATCGAAATGTCCCACGCACTCCGTGCATTTTTCAGGCACGATGTAGTAGAAATCATTCGAGAGTGGTTCGTACATCTGTCCGCCGTACTCAAACTGAACGCCGCCGGCGTAGATCGCCACATTGGGACACTCAGGTTCGCACGCACCGCAGTTGATACATTCTTCCGTGATCATTGTTGCCATGAAAATTCCTCCGTTAGATTTTCAGTTGCAAAGATTAGTCAGAAAACTCTTCTACCACCCACTTCCTCACTCCACAGCTATCATTGGAATTCTCGATTCATCGAACTTTCCCGCGCCACCCAATCGCAAATGATCTGCGTCCGCCAGACACACGCGAACGTCATCGACTAGGAGTTGAGTGTTGATGCCGTGAAAGGACGGGAGATACTGTTCCAGTTTGGATAAGGCTTTACCCAATTGGCTGCACGCGCCTTTGTAGTTCTCATTCGAAAGGTGGTAGAAGCCGACCGCGGTTTGAATCAAACCTTGATAGAAAAGCCTGTGCCCCCCTGTGGTTTCCTCCGCAAGGAGTCCTTCGGACATCCATAATTCCTCCCACACGTCATGCGCCTCAAAGAAAAACTGCCTGTTAAATTCCTTAATACCTCTTGTGAACAGTTCTTCCATCTGATAGAAACCTAAGAAATATCACGGCGAATTGCAATACGACGCTCAGCCTCATCGAGCGTCGCATTGAGCGGCGTCGAAGTGGGCATCGTCCTGAGCGCAGTCCCGCCGCTTCTACGCGGGACGGAGTCGAAGCCTGCACTGAGCGGAGTCGAAGTGGGCATCGTCCTGAGCGCAGTCCCGCCGCTTCTACGCGGGACGGAGTCGAGGGTCGCTCCCCTTCGGGCTCGCTCCGCTCGTCCGCCTTCGGCGGATAAACCCTACGGGCAGCTAACGCAAAAGCAGCAATGATCACCAATGTCGCTACGGATTTCCTTCCAAAGTTGTTGACCTCAAAGGGGTCCCATACTAACGGTCGGGGCAACGACCCGACAAACGAAACTCCAACGATAGAAATCCTGAAAGCCTGCCGGCAGGCAGGGGTGATATACATGTGCTCTCACAGACCTCCTATTTCAACCGTTTGACATTCCTCTCGCTCACCAAAGACTTCATTTGCGTAATTGCAATTTCGTTCAGCTTCTTCAATCGTTCACCTTGTGGTAATTCCTGTCGTATCAAGACG
>JBBRUI010000034.1:0-20903 GCA_038247945.1 Bacteroidota bacterium
GTGAAACCAACGCAAGCAATGAAATGCGTCGTGGTGTCGAAGGTGCTGGCAACCGCATCGGCCCATCCGGCGGCGGGAAGCCAGCCGTGGGCGGTGGAGCAAAAGACAAATTACCTACGACGTTTCAATGCATCCTGCTTTTTCTGAGCAGATGTTTCTTCCATAATCTGTGCGCGTAATTCTGCCGCCAGCGATGGAATATCGACTTGCTTCAAAAGATCTTTGAGCCCCTCGCCGCCAATCTTCGCGACAAACCGGCGTTTATCCGTGACCTCGAGGTCATCGTTGTTTGCCGGAAGTGTTGCAAGCGTTTCGAAGTACTGTTCTTCCGTCAACAAATCCTTCTTGCGCAAACCCGTCATGCCCGGATTGACAACGATATAGGATTCGTAGTAGATAATTTTTTCAAGATCCTTTGCAGTCATCCCGAGAACGTAACCGATTTTTGACGGCAGCGAACGGAAATACCAGATGTGGACAATCGGCACTGCAAGCGCGATGTGCCCCATGCGCTCGCGCCGCACACTCTTCTGCGTTACCTCAACACCGCACCGGTCGCAGATGATGCCGCGATAACGGATGCGTTTATATTTTCCACAGTGACATTCCCAATCGCGCACCGGACCGAAAATCTTCTCGCAGAACAATCCGTCTTTCTCCGGACGGAATGAGCGGTAGTTGATCGTCTCCGGCTTGGTCACTTCGCCGTGCGAGCGCTGCAGAATCATGTCGCTTGATGCCAGGCTGATGGTAATCCGTGAAAAATTCTTTCGTGTTTCTTTTTCGTGCATAAAAGCCATTGCATTTCCTCCAAACTGTTTTCGTGTGAGATGTCGGTTGACAGCGCGGATGCAACCGTTGCACCCGCGCACTCAGCACTACTAATCCAACTTCACATTTAATCCAAGACCCATAAGCTCGCGCACCAGAACGTTGAACGATTCCGGGATGTTTGCTTCGGGGAGATTGTCACCTTTAACGATTGCCTCGTACACCTTGGCGCGTCCGGAAACGTCGTCGCTCTTCACAGTCAACATTTCCTGCAACACGTGCGATGCACCGTATCCTTCAAGCGCCCAGACTTCCATTTCTCCGAACCTCTGGCCGCCGAATTGTGCTTTGCCACCCAACGGCTGCTGGGTGATTAGAGAGTATGGTCCGATGGACCGGGCGTGAATCTTATCATCAACAAGATGAGAAAGCTTCAGCATGTAAATGTATCCGACAGTAACCTCCTGGTCGAACACTTCACCCGATCGTCCGTCATACAAAACAGACTTGGATCCCTTATCGAGTCCGGCTTTGCCCAGTTGCTCCTGCACATCTTCCCATGTTGCACCGTCGAAAATCGGAGTTGCGAATTTGACGCCGAGATTTTTTGCAGCCCACCCGAGCGCTGTCTCGTACAATTGTCCGAGATTCATACGCGAAGGCACACCGAGCGGATTCAACACGATGTCGACCGGCGTTCCATCAGGCAAGAAGGGCATATCAGCCGATGGAACAATGCGGGAAACAACACCTTTGTTACCGTGACGCCCTGCCATCTTATCGCCGACGGAAAGCTTTCGCTTCTTGGCGACGTATACTTTTGCAAGCTGCACAACACCCGGAGGCAACTCATCGCCGAGCTGGATCTTGTTTTTCTCGTGACGAAATTCCTCTTCGATGCTGTTGACCCGGTCGAAGTAGTTTGTGAAAATCTTGGCGATGGTTGTGTTCTTCTTCTTGTCATCAACCCATTCGCCGTTAGAGTCGAGCTTCTCGATATCTTCATAGGCGTGAAATGTATCGGCCTTGAATTGTGTTGCTGCACGGAAGACAATAGTCCCGTCCGTGTCGCGCACGCCAATGGATTTTTCTCCATCCAAAAGAAGTCCGAGTTTGTTCGCCAGACGTTCGCGAATCTCACCCAGCATCTTGCGGCGTTGCCGGTCAAGCGCATCGCTTTTCTTCTTGTCATCTTTCTTTGATTCAGCATCCTTCTTTTTCCGGCTGAAGAGCTTGGTCGTAATGACGATGCCTTTCATGCCCGGAGGCGCTTTCAACGATGCATCCTTCACATCGCCTGCTTTCTCACCGAAAATCGCCTTCAGAAGTTTCTCTTCCGGCGTAGGGTCGGATTCTCCCTTCGGAGTAATTTTTCCGATGAGGATATCGCCTTCAACCACTTCTGCACCGACACGGATTATCCCGTTTTCATCGAGATCTTTCGTTGCATCTTCGCTGACGTTCGGGATTTCTCGTGTGAGTTCTTCCTCACCGCGCTTTGTATCGCGCACCTGCAGCTCGAACTCTTCAATGTGGATCGACGTAAACACATCCTGCGAAACAATGCGCTCGCCGATGATGATAGCATCTTCAAAGTTGTATCCGTGCCAGGGCATAAATGCAACCAGCACGTTACGGCCAAGCGCAAGCTCGCCCGCTTCGGTAGCCGGTCCATCAACAAGCACGTCGCCTTTCCGTATCTTGTCGCCCGGATTGACAACCACACGTTGATTGATGCACGTATCCTGGTTTGTGCGGAAGAACTTTGTCAGCTTGTACTCAACGCGGCGCTTGTCGTCAAACGAAATAATCGCTTCGGTCGAGTTCTCATCTATATCATAGAGAACAATGATCTTGCTCGCATCCACATAATCCACAACACCGTTGCGCTCTGCAACAATCAGTGAGCGTGAGTCGCGGGCAATCTTTTCTTCAAGCCCGGTTCCAACAAGCGGCGCTTCGGGCTGCACCAACGGTACTGATTGGCGCTGCATGTTCGAACCCATCAGTGCGCGGTTCGCATCATCGTGCTCGAGGAATGGAATCAATCCTGCCGCAGCACTTACGATCTGATTCGGGGCTACGTCCATGTAGTGCACTTCTTCCGGCTTTACGACCGGGAAATCTCCCTGGTAGCGAGCCTTCACACGGTCGCCGACAAAATGTCCTTTGCCGTCAAGGACTGCGTTGGCCTGTGCAATCGTGTAATTATCCTCCTGCTCTGCGTTGAGGAATTCAATCTCATCGAGCACGCGACCGTTCTTCACTTTGCGGTACGGCGTTTCGAGAAAGCCGAATTCGTTGACGCGTGAATGAATACAGAGTGATGAAATCAATCCGATGTTCGGGCCTTCCGGCGTCTCGATGGGGCAGAGTCGTCCGTAATGCGTGTAGTGCACGTCGCGGACTTCGAAGCCTGCGCGTTCACGTGTCAAACCACCGGGTCCAAGCGCCGACATGCGCCGCTTGTTCGTCAACTCTGCAAGCGGATTTGTCTGATCCATAAATTGCGAGAGCGGGTTTGTTCCGAAGAACGCGTTGATAACGCTGGTGATGGTTCTTGCGTTCACCAAATCCTGCGGAGTCAGATTCTCGCTATCGCGCACATTCAAGCGCTCGCGGATTGTACGCGCCATTCTCGCCAACCCGATGTTGAATTGTTGGGCGATCTGCTCACCCACGGTTCGCACGCGACGGTTACCGAGATGATCGATGTCGTCAACAGATCGTTTGCCCTGCTGGAGTTCAATCAGGTAACTGATGATGGCAACGATGTCCTGTTTCGTCAGCGTGGTCGTCGTGACCGGAACATTCAGACTGAGTTTTTGGTTAATGCGGTACCGCCCGACATCGCCCAGGTCATATCGTTTCTCGTTAAAGAAAAGCCGCTCGATCAGGCCTTTTGCTGTTTCCAAATCCGGGGCTTCGCCGGAACGGAGCTGCTTGTAGATCGCGCCCAGCGCATCTTCTTCCGAACGCACGCTGTCCTTCATGATCGTCTTTGCGATCACGGACTCTTCGTTGCCTTGTTGGTGGAGGAAACGAATCTTCTTGATGTTCGATTTCTTGATCGACTTGATATGATCTTCGGTCAACACAGAGTCTTTATTGATGAAGATTTCTCCGGTCTTCTTGTCGATCACATCGCCGCAAATAACGCGGCCGATGTAATCCTTCATGTCTGCTTTTGCGACATCCACTTCCTCAACCAGATTGAACAACTCAAGGATCTCATCGTCCGAAGAATATCCCAATGCGCGCAGCAATGTCGTTGCGGGGAATTTCTTTTTCCGGTCGATGTACGCGTACATCACGTTGTTGATATCGGTTGTAAATTCAACCCACGACCCGCGGAACGGAATAATGCGGGCCGAGAAAATCGGGGTACCGTTCGGGTGTATGGTCTCACTAAAAAATACGCCAGGCGAACGGTGCAACTGGCTCACCACGACACGTTCAGCGCCGTTGATAATGTATGTTCCGCGGTGCGTCATCGTCGGCAGGTTGCCGAGATACACATCCTGTTCAATTGTATTGATGAAGCTTTTGCCGTCTTCCGCTTTCTGTGAGAGACGGAGCTTCGCTTTCAGAGGCACGGCATACGTGAGCCCGCGTTCCTCGCATTCCGAGACGGAGTATTTTTCCTTCTCGACATAATATTCCACAAACTCCAGCAGAAAATTCTCGCGTGCATCGGTGACCGGAAAATTCATTTTAAATACCGCCTGCAGGCCTTTATTTTTTCTGCGCGACGGGGTAATATCCCTCTGCAAAAAAGCATCCCACGACTCAAGTTGAACGTTGAGCAAATCCGGTGACTCGAGGACTTCCGGAATTTTTCCGAACGATATTCTTTTGGATTGGTTCTTCAAGAGCACCACTCCTTCTTAAATGACTGTAAATAAACCTGTAACTTCTTTTGTCCCCGTTAGAGAAATAGCAAGCCGATAACAAGGAGTCTTCCTGAACTCCGCATTATCGGCTAAAATTTCTCATTGGGGAATCACTCACGCCGAAAACCGCCTTTTTTAGAAAAAGAATTCTGCAAAATATCAACGCTTGCAGTGCCGGGAGAATCATTTCCCGCACACGCCTTGCAGCGTGAGCGGGACGATTCGAACTTCAAGAGAGTTATGCCAACTCTACTTTTGCTCCTGCATCCTCGAGCTCCTTCTTCAGCTTTTCTGCGTCTGCTTTCGGTAGAGCCTCCTTCACGACTTTCGGTGCGCCATCGACGAGATCCTTGGCTTCTTTCAAGCCGAGGCCCGTTGCTGCGCGAACAACTTTGATGACATTGATTTTCTGTGCACCCGCTTCTTTGAGAAGGACGTTGAATTCCGTCTTCTCTTCTACTACGGGCGCTGGTGCACCTGCACCCGGCATCGCACCCATCATCATCGGGGCTGCCGCGGTAACGCCGAATTTATCTTCGAGCGATTTTTTGAGTTCCACTGCTTCGAGAAGTGTAAGCTTCTCAATTTTCTCTACGATCTCTGCAACTGCTGACATTGTATTTCTCCTATTAATTAAACAATTCTGAGTTCCCGAAGAAGCTTATGCAGCTTTCTTCTTTTCGATTTCACTGACGACGCTAACCAGATCGCGCAGCACGGCATTGATAACCGACGGCACGCCTGCAAGCGGCGATTGAATACTTCCAAGGATTGCAGCCATAAGCTCTTTCTTCGACGGCAACTGTGCAAGCTCTTTTAATTTCGATCCGTCATACACCTGCTTATCAAGGACAGCAATCTTCAGCGAGAGCTTATGATTCTTCTCGGCGAATTTGTTGATGACCTTAGCAGGTACGACGGCATCTTCAAAAGCGAACGCGATGCCGGTGGGGCCAATAAGCTTGTCGTACACCTTGTCGTATCCGGTTGCCTGTTCCAGCGCTTTCTTAATCAGCGTGTTCTTCACGACCCGATACTCGACGCCTGCCTTGCGCAGCTCACGACGTAAATCTGTCGCTTGCTCCACAGTCAAGCCCGAAAAGTCCGTGAAGTACATCGCCGTCGAGCGCGAGACAGTCTCGGTTACTTCGGTAATGACTTGTTCTTTTTCTGACTTTTTCATGAATCTTTCCGTTGTGTTGTGTCCAGAGAGAAGCCCGGGTCAGTAAACTGCCCGGCAAGGGACAAAACTGTATTTAGAGCGAGTGCGTAAATTCTTTTTTCTAATTCTGAGCGAAGCGTCCGAAGGACTCCTTCGGAGAAGAATCTCTCTGCCGATTACTGTGAGCGTGAGACCCCCGCCTGCCTTCATAGCACAATAAGGCGGGCAGGCTTCGCTCTGCTCAGGGTTGATCATCAGTGTGCAATCAATTGATTCTTGTCAATCCGTACTCCTGGCCCCATCGTGCTGGAGAGATTGATGGATCGAACGTACGTTCCTTTTGCCGATGCCGGTTTCAGGCGCACAACTGTATTCAAGAATGCGTGGAGGTTATCGGATAATTGTTTTGATTCAAAATTTGCTTTCCCGATGGATGCGTGGACGATTCCCGCCTTGTCAACGCGGAATTCAATCTTGCCCGCCTTTACTTCTTTCACTGCTTTCGCAACATCCATTGTAACCGTACCGCTCTTCGGATTCGGCATCAAACCGCGGGGCCCCAAAACCTTTCCAAGCTTTCCGACTTCACCCATTACATCGGGTGTTGCAATGATAACATCAATGTCTGCCCAGCCACCCTGAATCTGCGTAATATACTCTGCGAGTCCGGCGTGATCTGCGCCTGCGGCTTTTGCTTCGGCATCCTTGGGAGGTCTTGCCAGAACAAGCACACGTACTTCACGTCCGATAACATGCGGCAACGCTACTGTACCGCGAATTGCCTGATCGGCCTTTTTCGGATCGACACCGAGACGAACTGCAATGTCAACGGACTCGACAAACTTTGCCGTCGCGCCTTCTTTTACTTTTTCGATGGCTTCGTCGATCGTGTATTGCTTCCCTGAATCAACTTTTGTCGAAGCTGCTTTGAAACGTTTGCTTAATTTCATTTTCGTTTTTTCTCCTTGTGGTTCTCCGAAGGAGTCCTTCGGACAGGCGTCCGCTGAACGAACTCCCACTTGATTTTTTTATTTTGACCACCCAATGCCGGGCGAACTATCCTTCTACCACAATGCCCATTGAACGTGCAGTGCCCGCAACCATACTCATCGCAGTTTCAATATTTGCTGCATTCAAATCGGGCATCTTCATTTCCGCAATCTCGCGAACCTGTTGGCTGGTAACCTTACCGACTTTATTTCGATTGGGTTCGGCCGACCCCTTCTCAATTTTCGCAGCCTTGCTCAACAACACTGCAGCCGGAGGAGTCTTGGTAACAAACGTAAAAGACTTGTCCGAGAAGACCGTGATGACAACGGGTATAATAAGTCCCGCTTGCGCCTGTGTGCGAGCATTGAATTGCTTACAGAACTCCATAATGTTTACGCCCTTTTGGCCCAGCGCAGGACCAACCGGCGGCGCAGGGTTTGCCTGTCCGGCCGGAATTTGAAGCTTGACAAAACCGGTTATTTTTTTCATGAGAGATTCTTTCTGGAAAAATTGAAACTACTTTTCTGCTTCGACCTGACTGAAGTCCAACTCCACCGGAGTCTTGCGGCCGAAAATAGAGACCATTACTTTCAACTTCATCTTCTCTTCGTTCACCTCCTGCACAAAGCCGCTGAAGTTGTTAAACGGACCGTCAATCACCTTCACAGCATCTCCGGATTTGAACGGAACTTCCACGACTTCAACATCTTTGCGTGCCTCCATCTTACCGATGAGACGGCGAACCTCGCCCGGCTGGAGTGGTGCGGGGGTGTTTTTCGGACCGACAAAACTTATCACTGATGGAGTGTTGAGAATGATATGTGTCGTTTGTGTATCAAGAATTGCTTCGACAAGAATGTAGCCCGGAAAGAACGTTCGCGTCTTGCTCTTCTTTTTTCCGTCTTTGACTTCAAAGACTTTTTCGGAAGGCACGATCACGGAACCCACGCGCTCAATCAAACCGGCTTGTGCGATTTCGTTTTCGATGTAGGCCTTCACCTTATTTTCGTGACCCGAGTAGGTGCGGACCACATACCATTTTTTATCCACCGTTTACCTTATGATAAAATGGTCTTTAAAAGAATACTCAAACCCTGATCAATCACGTACACAAAGGCAGCAATAATCAGGCATACGACAAGAACTATAATAGTCGAGTCGCGGAGGTCTTCTTTTTTTGGCCAGGTGACTTTCTTCATTTCTTTGACAACGTCTTCAAAGAATGCGATGATTTTATCTTTCATACGTTCGATGCCTTGTGATGGCTAGTTGAATAACTCTCACTGAATGCACACTTGCCTTAGTTATATTCTGCACGTCAGGAGTGACTTTCCCAACCTACGGTCTCGTAAAGAAGGCATCCCTTCCGGGAGAACCCCCAACCTGCGGTTTTGCCTGCCCACCCTATGAGCCGGACAGTCATTGTGTCCTTTTCTTCAAACTTTTCTCGCACGTGAGGAGGGACTTGAACCCCCAACCTGCGGTTTTGGAGACCGCTGCTCTAGCCAATTGAGCTACTCACGTATATCAATCCTTGCTACGAATGCAGGCGGGGAGACCGCTGCTCTAGCCAATTGCCTGTCCGCCGTGCTTCACCTTTTGGCGGAAGCTACTGACGTATCCTTAGATAACAATCGCAGGGAGGATTTTACTCCTCACTTCAATCGCCGCGTTACTTCGTCTCTTTGTGCGGAGTATGCTTCGAACAGAACCGGCAGAATTTTTTATACTCCACGCGACCGCTCTGTTTCTTTTTGTTCTTCGTCGTAGAATAATTCCTACGTTTGCATTCCGAACATTCTAACGTAATAATATCTCTCACAGCAGACTCCGAAATTTAGTTTGACTTCTCGAGCTTGCGACCGGGATTGAACCGGTGACCTCTTCCTTACCAAGGAAGTGCTCTACCAACTGAGCTACGCAAGCGGTCGACTTTTGCAGCTTGCTTTCACTTTTCAAAACGTACATGTAATTCATGTTAGAGCGGGAGACGGGACTCGAACCCGCGACCAACAGCTTGGAAGGCTGTGACTCTACCAACTGAGTTACTCCCGCGTTTCTTTTTCTCTCACCGAACCCGCAACCAATCCCGCCTCTGGTGACTCTACCAATTCCGAAGGCATCCCTTCGGGACTGCCCCGTCCGCCTTGCTTTATCTCTTGGCGGAAGTTACTCCCGCGTTTCTTTTTCTCTTACCAAACCCGGCTCTTGCGGAACAGCTCAAAAATCCAACATCATCACTTCGCAATTTACTCGTGGGCAGGGAAGGATTCGAACCTCCGAAGGCCAAGGCCGTCAGATTTACAGTCTGATGCGTTTAACCACTTCGCTACCTGCCCGTCTTCAATTCTTACCGCGCATCAAATTTTGTTTGGAGCTGGCGACCAGAGTCGAACTGGTGACCTGCTGATTACAAGTCAGCTGCTCTACCAACTGAGCTACGCCAGCAGGCCAACATTAAGCGAGTTGCACCCGCCATAGCAATCTACCCGGTAGTAGAAACGGAGATGGCTATACTTCACCAATTTGAGGTAAAAACTGAGACAGTAAATATAACAAAAACTGCTAAAGAGTCAATCCATCAATAGATTTCTGCACACCTTTTGTATGTGAAATTTTATTCACCCTTAAAGCTCTTGTTTCATCCTGCAACTCCAAAACTTGACTTGCGCGAATGGCTTTGGTATCTTGAACGCAGTCTACCGAGGAAGGCGCACCTCGCTCTCGAACAGGAATACCCTTTTCTTCCTTCGTTTATTACATGAAATTGGCGCTGAACCTCCTCCGTGACCTTCGCACGTCATTGACGCATATATTAGCGCACTCGCACACAAAAAGTGAACTGAACCACCTCATTAAAGTTTGTCACACTCTCGCCCTGATATTTCTCCAGCATAAAGTAAGCGAGATCAACAGAGATCTCCGGTTTCATAGCCTGAACAACTCTGACATCGCGTTCGATTGCATCGCAGATTTGTTCCAACAAAGCGACGATGGCGGTCTCGTTCGCCTTGAAGTATACTTTCAAGGGATTGATATTCAGAACAGTTCAGACGAAGAACTTCTCTCACACCTTCGACGCCTTGTTTTTTCAAAAGTGAACCAGAGTATCTTTCGGATTTACAATGAAAGCGATCCATCACTTGGTAAAATTATCCGCAACATCAAACTGGCAGTCCAATCGATCCATAACTTCGAGATCGTCAACCGGTTCGATGAGATATGTATTACTCCTTCGGGCTGCGACAGTCTTGAGCATTTGCCCCAGCTCGAACGGGGCGATATCGAAAATCATCTTCGCAGCGATAAACACGGAGGAGGAACAATTCCGCAACAGCTCGCACATCTTTCGTTATGTCTCCGACAACAATCCTCGTTCAGCAGACTCGTCCCGGTTGTTGGCGTAGCACTTGCCATCCGCTCGCTGTCTCAAAATCAAATCGAGCCAACAGTTTTCACGGTGAACGACAATCATCTCGACACGCTCGACAGCTTAGCGCTCATCCGGCGCGCATGCAGTAAGACGCATGGGGAAACAAAGCCGGCATATGTCGGGAAAGGAAAAATCACGGAAGACATATTCGAAAAATATTTCAACGTTATTGAAGAGCATATTGTAAACCGGCTCGTTCACAACAACGGCGAGGGTTATTCTTTTTATAAGGGATTGCAATCGTACGTTCCGGAGTTGAACGAGGAAGAATATCGTCGGACTCATAAATCAAAATTGGAATACCTCGCACGACTAACATACAAGCGAGCGGTCGATCTCTTAAAGAGAGAACTATAAATGACTTTTAATCAGCACAGCAGATGGAATGTAATGAGTTTGAAGTGGGCAGTTGAATGACACACATAACAGAACATACATTAGAGCTTTACGCTCTCGGTGCCGAAGAGATCGAAGCGCAAAGCGCGGAGATCGAGGCGCACCTGCTGGAATGCGAAGGATGCAAGCGACTCGTTGAACGCATGACCGCATTCTACGCTGAAGCCGAGAATGAAATCCTACGCAACCCGCAGAGCATAGAACACACCCAACGGGCGCTTGTTCGCGCACGCACCCAAGTCGAGCCATTCTACATTGATGACTCTCCCGCCCTTCCTCTCCGGCCTGTAACCCGGCTCCAACACATCCAGCATTTCATACGGCGGCATCCCGCCATGACGGGAGGCGGGACGTTCGCGGCGTTGGCGGGGTTGGCTCTGCTATTCAATACTACACTCACAACACTCAACCGTGATAAGAATCCTAATTTTATCAACTACAAAACAGCCGAAAGCAAGATTGAGATTCTCGACAAGAAATATGGAGTGCTCTGGAATATTCCCTACAACGACGTTAGCCGATTGGAAGCCGATGTAACCAGGGGAGTGCGTCAACAAATTGCCGTGTTTGACCTCGATGGCGACGGACATAATGAAATTGTATCAAGCATACCTTTGCCTGAAGACGGAGGTCAGCAAGGGTATCCATTTCGCGTCCTTGACGCGAATAAAGCTGTGAAGAACCAACTCTCCCTCAACCGCGAGATCCACTACCTCGGGCGAACGTACGCAGTCGTTTGGAATCCGGGAATGTTTGTCGTTGACAGCTCGAACAGATCGGATCCCACTATCATTGTAGCGTGGAACGGTGGTCGTTCTCCGGTTGTGATTACTCGTCTGAACCGCAAACTCGAAATCGTTGGAGAGTATTGGCATTTCGGTGGAATTTGGGGAATGAGATTGCTGGACATTGATCATGATGGAAAGCCCGAACTTATTATTTCGGGCAAGAATGAAGCGTTGGACACGGTGAGCGGAGAATTTCCTGCATTTGCAGTTCTCGATCCCTCGAAGATAGTCGGCGTTGGAAAATCGAAAATAACAACAGGGTTCGCGATGGGCGAATCGGAAGCCGAACTGTTATACATCGGCCTTCCCGTTTCTCCGCTGGCTGCGCTTTTCGGCCAATCTGAAATGGTTGCCGGAATCAGCAATGTCGGGCCAAAGTTCTTTTCCTGTTGGGTAGAGGGAGCTAACGATAAGAAACAAGCTTTCAGTTTTGAGTATGTCTTTTCACTTGATATGAGACTTCAGGAGGTCAAGTCCACGAACGGAACGGATTTTCTTTATCAGCAACTTGCGAAAGAAGGAAAGGTTTCCGGAAAGGCCGATGCGGCATATCTTGAAAACTTGAAAAGCCGTGTTCGGTATTGGGATGGGAAGGAGTGGAGGAAGGAAGTGGTAAGAGTAAACAACGATTTGGTGGCGAGCAAGTAAAAAAACAATTCATCGTAATGGAAATCCCGCCCTGCACGTTTGGCAAGGCGGGATTTTTTGTGCAGTTGCCGATGCAAGCGAGAGAGCCTGAACCTTCAATTTCCCATGAGCCATTTCCAGACTGGAATGAACTTTACGCCCCGCTCAATTCCGAACCACTCTGCACGTTCGTCTGCCTCGTAACCTCCAGTGAGCACAAGCAAATCATTGCACGAGAGTTCTTTACTCGCCTTGAGCAATGAACGCAATTCGCGCAGGCGTGTCGAAGCGGCTTCGAGGTTCGTGCAAACCTGAATGAGCTGCCGAGTCGTCGTCCCCTCGCGCAGCACGAAATCAACCTCTTCTTGCTGCGCGTTCTTCCAAAACGAGAGACGGAACTCGCCATTCAGTTCACGTCGCTTCAATTCTATCGCAACCACGTTTTCGCACAAGCGCCCATAGTCCGGACTCGCTTTGAATGCCCGCGCGTGAATGAACCCGTTATCGATACAATAGATTTTCTTGTTAGCGGTGATCTGTTCTTTCACCTTGAATGAGAAGCGATTAACGGAAAAAATCAGGAATGCCTCTTCAAGATAGGAAAGATAGTTCTTGACCGTTTGATCGCTTTTTGCGCCGCTCACTGCGGCGAGCGTCTTGAACGAGTATTCCTTCGCCACATTTGAAAGCACGTACGTTCCGAGATCATCAATCGCTGCCGAAAACCGTATCGCATGACGCTTCACGATGTCTTTGTAGAGTATGGACTCGAACAATGTGGAAAGGTACGAACGTGCATCCAACCGCTTGACGACCGGCTCGGGATAACCGCTCGACTCAACATACCGCGAAAATTGTTCTGCCGTCTCCGACGCCGTAAGCTCGCGCCCTATGGCGGATATGAACTCGCGAAATGAAAACGGGAAAATGTAAATGGGTGTGTGCCGACCGGTAAGGTGTGTTGCCAACTCACGACTCAACAGCTTTGCGTTGCTTCCCGTAATGACCAAGTTATAGCCCTCACGATACAGCCTGTTGACAAACAACTCCCATCGCGGAAGATTCTGAATCTCATCCATCAAGATATTCCGCGTTTCGCCGTACACCATACGCAGCGCGGCTAGGATAGCGTCATAATCATTCGTTGATGCAAGCCGCTCGTCATCGAAGTTGACGTATGCAAAATTGCCACGTCCTTGCAAGGCATGTTGCGCGTAGAACGACTTTCCCGCACGGCGCGGTCCAATGATCACTTTGACAAGCGGACTTTGAATCTGTCGGGAGTCAACTCTTCGCTCAACGAACGGTTCAGCCGCAGCCCTCTGAAACTCGCGCTGTTGAGTAAGAACAGCATCTCTTAGGATTTGTTGCATTTGCACAGTCCAATCATCGTATCAAGAGAAAATATACAAAATCTCGTGATACAAACAATTGGATTTATGGGCACTGAGGGTGGTGTCAACTTGCAAGCAAAGATTGATGCAGCGTATTTGGAGAACTTGAAGAATGCCGTTTGCTACCTGTCCGCCTTGTTCCGCTTTCCGTTCCGCTTTTTGGAATCCCGCAGTGGAGCGGAATCCCACGAAGCGGGAAATCCCGCCTATAAGCGCCTGCCCGCCTCAATGAACTAAGTAGGCAGGCGGGGAATCCAAGAGCGGGACTTTACCTCTTGGCGGACCTGTCCGCCTTTGGCGGATTGGGATGGAATGAGTGGAGGAAGGAAGCTGTAAGAGTGAAGCACGAAAAGGAATTGTCACTTGCCAACGGTGAACGGTCAATTGTCAATTGAATGGCTACACGGTCTCGTACTGAAGAATCTTGAACTGATCGGGGTTTGCCCGCTGGCTGAGCGAGAGTATTTCAATGCCAACAACTTTCCCCGCAGTGTCATAATCGAGAATCACGCCGGGCTGCACTTCTTCCGACTCGACGATTGCAGATTCGTCTAACCGAAAGTACAACGCGTCGCTTTCTTTGTCAAGTTTTAATTTCATTTCCGGCTCCTTGCTCTTCGGTCAAAGAACATTGTGACTATAATACCTGTGGTTGGATTTACCACTACGTGCAGGACGCGTCCATCGTGTTCCGCAATGCTCTTGTAGTAGTGCGTGTTTCCATCGTTGCCTCCGGTCGTCCAATCCGCATGGCTGATTGTGCGCTGCAGCCATTCCTCAATAATCTTCCTCTCCCGCAATACATCTTGAGCGTGGGTTGATAGTTTGAACTTCATGCATCAATATGGAGAAAAAATACGAGTGGCGCAAACAATCCCGGCGACCAAAGTTCGCTACCATGTCCGCCTTTGGCGGATTGGGATGGGATGGAGTGGAGGATGGAAGCGGTGAGGGTGAAGCATACCGTGGTGGCTAACAAGTAATACAACATTCATCAACTTCGAAATCCCGCCTTGCTGAAAAGTAGGGCGGGATTTTTTTTGCAGAGGTACAAACTGGCACTCATAAGGATTGAGAATCGCATTAGGGCTTTCTACCTCAATTCATCCAGACGGTTGAGCAGCATGGACTTTAGGTGCGGAATCATCTTTCGATCTGAAACGGACAGGAATTTCTGCAGATCGGCTTTGAGTTGACGCTCATCGAAAGCGCGGACGCGTTCGATGATGTCTTCCTTCGATACGAACTTCTTATACAACTTCATTTTTTCGCCCGCCATCTTCCAGTCAAGAGCAATTTCTTTGGTGAGTAAGAACCAGAGGTCGTACAGATCTCGTCCTCTTGTTCTTACCATCAGCGCCCGAATCTTCTCAGCCAGGATCTCATGCCAATCTAAATGCCTGATGACCGGCGTAGAGGCGAGAGGGAATACTGTCTCCAGCAGCGTCTCTCGTCTTGTCAACGGCTTTTCGCGAAGCGAGAATTCCACGTGCAGGTTCAGCGGGTACTTCGCCCCTTCGGAACGGTAGCTCAGAATTCCCGTCAGTGAACTTGGGTTGGCTTCACTCTTCTTGATCACCACTCCAGGAATAGTGAGGTTCACCTTCTTCGCCGTGTCAACAAGAATTGCTTCAAGTTCTTTCTTCGATAGCGTGCTGGTGAAGTCGAGGTCTTCCGAAAAACGTGCTGCCCGAAACAGCAAGTGAATCGCTGTTCCTCCTTTGAAGTAGATACTCGTACTTTCCTTTTTCGCGTACAACGTACTCAAGAACACCAACTGAATGTACTCACGAATGATGGTGAACTCGTCAATCGCCAAACGCGACGACAGTTCCTGTATCTGTGCTCGTGATATCATCTCTTCACCATTCGACCGAAGCAACAAACTTCTTCACTGCCGGATGTGCAATGTCGCCAGCGAGAGCCTTTACTTCCTTCTGGTTGAGATCATCGAGGAGCAGCTCGTCGAGGTGCAACGATGCGCGTCCCAGCGCAGCAAAAAAACACGCGTCAACAAACGCCTTCTCCGGCGTTGCGATAAGGAAGCCGTCAACCTTGTGGTAGTGCGAATAGTATTTCCGATCAAGATGTGCAAAGGAAAATTCCTTGCCCATCGCTTTCACAGATCGCGTAAGTTGGGGCGTGACCGACGTGACTTGCCGCGGCGACTGAATGAGTATCCCGTAGTAACTAAGCGCGGACTCGAGCGAAACGTACGACGGATGGTAAAGCGAATTTGCCAGCTCGAAATCGGAAGGCTTATCAGCCGAAAGAATGTACACGCCCTTCATTGCACGTTGCAGCAACCCGATCTGCACCAATACGCCAGCTTGTTTGTAAACGGTATTGTCGTTCTCAATGTCCAACAACTTTCTCAAGTCGGATACCGTGAAAAGTTTCTTGCCTGAGCGCTGAAGAACTTGAACTGCTTCAACAGTTTTCATTGCCGTGAGGATGTTTTGTGAATTCTGTACTGAATGATACAGGATTTGCTAAATACCCGCAAGGAGCAATGAGTTATTGCTGGAATGCCAAACAGGTAAAGAGAGCGATTTCCCGCTCCTTCCCGATTTTGGATGGGGTGGAATGGGTAAAGGAAGTGGTGAAGGTGAAGCACAGTTCTCAGGTATCAATGCGATAGCATAAAACAATATTGTGGATTTCCCGAACGCCCCGTTCTGCACATGTCAGGATGGGGCGAATTTTTTTTGTGAAAGTTTTCGGCAAGACTCTGCGGATGTAACAAGTACTTTAAGAGAGCAGAGGTTGTAGACTCTTCATCCAGTGCATTGTCTGTTCAGTACTGATACCGAAGACAGCGTTCATTTACCTACGTCTTTTTGCGTATAGAAGCATCAGGAAAAACGAAGGCCTTCTCAGGTATTTCGAAGTTGATTTTTACGAAGTCCTTAGTTTAGACTTTTTGTAGTTGTCAGTTGCATTTGCTTACACATGTTTAACCAATAGTATTGAACCACCAAGAAATCAAACGATGCTGTCCAACGATCTGCGATCTCGTAGAGATGCGGGCGCACACCACCGGACAACCTCAAAGCATAATTTGATTTCGTAGCACTCCAATAGTGTTTATCTGTTCTTAATCGCTTTATTCCTGTCTTCGCATGGGAGGATGTGCATCCGCCTTGCTTGAGTATGGGCATTGCCATTGGACGATTGAATGCTGAGTCTGTGATTCCCTAAGAAATATTTTTTAGTCGGGATTTTCAGCGAGAGGTTCTAAATGCAACGAATAGTTAATAGGTCTGTTCCGGGACCAATCTCAATTGTCACCAGCTGTGTTCGAGTGAAGATTCTGCACTAAGCGTTTCCGTACCATTTCACGTTCTGCGTTTGTGTTCTTTCAAAGCTATCCCTATGAAACCAGCGAATTCACCAAGTAGATGCCAATCACACCATGGAGGTTACATGAAACCTAGCAGACTAATTCTGCCACTTCTTAGTTCATTTCTATTATGCATCGGAACTGTATTTGCCCAACCATGGATGCAGGAACTTTCTCCCCAAGAACGAATGAACTTTTATTCCATACAACGGGCATTCGATAATTACTGGGAGGGAAAAGACAACACAGTCAAGGGAAAAGGATGGAAGCAGTTCAAGCGTTGGGAATGGTTTTGGGAGCAGAGAGTTGATAAATCTGGTGTTCTGCCTGATCCCACACAACTCTACCGCGAGTATCAGAAGGTAAAGGACACGAGAGGAACAGTCAAAAACGCGTCGGGTGGAAATTGGACGATCATAGGACCTTCACAGTCTGCGGGAGGATATTCTGGCCTCGGAAGACTCAATTGTATACGAGTTGACCCGACGAATAGTAATATCATTTGGGTTGGGTCGGCCAGCGGGGGTTTATGGAAGTCAACCAATGCGGGCGCTTCATGGTCATCTAACACGGATTTATTGCCGAGTCTTGGTGTAACAGACATCGTGATTAATCCATCAAATACCAGCCTCATGTTCATTGCGACGGGGGATGGTGATGCTGGCGACACATATAGCGTAGGTGTGCTTAAGACCACCAACGCCGGAGGGACTTGGAACACCACGGGACTAAACTGGTCCACAACGCAGGCACGCACAATTAGCCGATTACTGATTCATCCTTCCAACACAAACATTTTGCTATCCGCGACCAGTAACGGGATTTACAAAACAAGTGATGGAGGAACCACATGGGTTCAAGTCAACACTACAGTTGCTGTCGATATGGAGTTCAAGCCTGGATTTCCGACAACGATCTATGCAGCCGGCAGATACTCCGGAGAAGTATTGATATCTACGAATACTGGAGACACCTGGTCGCTCTCTACAAGTGGACTGCCGACAAGCGGAGTTGGCCGCGTGGCACTTGGAGTCACGCCCGCAAATTCTGACTACACCTACGCGCTTTTCTCTAACACAAGTGCTGGGTTCGGTGGACTTTATCGTACAACCAACAGTGGTGTCAGTTGGACTTTGATGTCAAATTCACCGAATCTGCTTGGATGGGGTGTTACTGGATCAGATGCTGGTGGCCAGGGATGGTACGATCTCGCCATAGCAGTCTCGCAAACAAATGCAAACGAAGTATATGTTGGTGGCGTGAACAACTGGAAATCGACCAACGGCGGCGTAACTTGGTCTATAATATCTATGTGGTATGCCGGTGCCGGTCCCCCAGCAGTGCATGCCGATCAACATGATCTGTACTTTGTGCCTAACACTCAGAGTCTATATGCAGGCAATGATGGAGGCATTTATAGAACAATGAATGGAGGAACAGCATGGTCGTGGCTGGGAAACGGATTGCAGATAACGCAGTTCTATCGGCTTGGAACTTCGGCTACAACACCGGGGACAATTATCGCGGGTGCCCAGGACAATGGAACCAAGTTGCTTCATTCAGGAATTTGGGATGATGTGATCGGCGGAGATGGAATGGAGTCTATCGTTGACTACTCAAATGCAAACATCATGTATGGATCCATCTACTACGGAAACCTCTACAAGTCAACAAATAACGGGGCTACATTCGTCGGTATCAATAGTGGCATAACTGAAACTGGTGGGTGGGTCACGCCATATGTGATGGATCCGACCAATCCTTCGACTCTCTTTGCAGGTTTTACTAATGTGTGGAAAACTACTAACGCCGGATCGAACTGGAATGTGATTAGCAGCTTTGGAGGAACCACGCTCTCAATTCTTGCTGTCGCGCCGTCGAATCCTCAAGTAATCTATGCTGGAAGCTACAGCGCGCTTCGGAAAACCACCAATGGCGGTTCTTCGTGGACAACCATGAGTTTTCCAACGGGCTATTCGTTTCTTACATACTTGACCATTGACAACGCAAATCCACAACACATTTTTGTCACCTCTTCAGGATACTCTGCAGGAAACAAGGTGTGGGAATCGTCGGATGCTGGCAACACATGGGCCAACATCTCGGGCTCCCTACCGAATGTTCCAGCGAACTGCATTCTTTATGAAAAGAACTCTCCCCATAGACTGTTTGTTGGAACCGATATCGGCGTATGGTACCGAGATCCATTGACGGCCATCTGGCAGGATTTCAATACAGGGTTGCCAAGTGTTGTCGTCAATGAACTTGAGATGCAGTATGCGAGCAGCAAAATCCGAGTTGCAACATATGGAAGAGGTATATGGGAGTCGGACATCGCTACTACTCCGCCACCTGACATCTCATTCTCTCCGGCATCTTTGCCATTTACTGTTCCAGCCGGCGGTAGTTCAAGCACAAGCTTGATGATTTCTAACACCGCCCCATCAGGATCTCAAAACCTCATTTGGTCAATCACCGAATCTTCAACTATTTTGTCGACGCCTATTTCACAGCAATCGTCTACAACGATAGCACAACAGAGACCAAGTTCGTCGAAGCGGCAAGATTACGTTCCTGAACAGGTGAAATCACGATCGGATGTGATCCCTTATGAGAACCAGGAGAACCCACGAAGTCCGCTGCCAAGTGTGCGTAAGGGCGACGTATTATCAAGAGACTTTAGAAACAGAACCGCGGGCACAATGACGATCTTCTCAACCATTTTCACAGACAATGCAGAAAGTGGAACGAATGGATGGACAACTGAGTTGATCGGAGGTTCCACTGACGATCTCTGGCACATCTCTAGTCTCAACGCCTACAGCCCAACGCATAGTTGGTGGTGTGGAGTTGAGGCTCTAGGAAATTACGCTACGACACGCCGGATCAACACAGCAGTTGTGAGTCCTCTGATCAATCTGAGTTCTGCATCAGGCGTTATCACCCTACAATTCCGAGAGAACTACTCAACAGAATCCGGATGGGACTACTGCATGGTGGATGTTACAACAAACGGTGGATCGACGTGGGTGCCTCTTCGTGGCAGCGCTGGAGCTGGGGGAACAGGAACTGCCCCCTCAGGAACTAGCGGCGGCTGGATTCTATCAACGTTAGATTTGTCAGCTTATGCTGGTCAACAGATCAAGATTCGTTTCTATTTCGATACCATTGACGGAACAAATAACAGTTATCCGGGGTGGTTCTTCGACGACATTGTAGTGGCAACGCCAAATGATGTTGCTTGGCTTTCCGAGTCACCACTTAACGGTTCGATAGCACCTGGAGCAAGTCAAACAGTGACCGTAAGTGTGAATGCTTCCGGATTGAGCGCAGGAACATACAACGCAACGTTGCTAATCAACTCAAACGACCCGGATGAGAATCCAGTTTCTGTTCCCGTGACAATGACCGTCACTGGTGGGACAACAACTGAATTCGGGATAGTTACCAATATTACTGACCGAAACATCCGCGTATTCGATGTCGCGAGTAGCACGATGTATGGACCATTCCTAACGGGTTCATTCGGTTACGGTCAGTTGCTTGACGTGGTTGTCACTCCGGATAAACAAAAAGCTTTAGTCGCCTCGTTTGAAGATTCACTGGTATTCTTCGTGAACGTTTCCGTGCCCACATCACCGAATATTTTAGGATCGACTAAAATCGGATTTCCGGCGGAGGATATTGCGCTGACCCCGAACGGTCAATTCGCAATTGTTAGCAACGGCGGAGGAACAGGGGGAGGCCAACTCCTAGCGGTACTTAATACGACAACAAGAGCCTTGGTTCAGACTGTATCTATCGCTCCACGTCAGGCACAAGCAGTTGCGATCGCACCGAACGGCACAGTGTTGACTGCGGATTACAATGCCAACAGCGTGCGAGTCTTTACAATGAATTTGACTACAGGACTGGTTACCGATCCAAACATTGCTATCGCTGTCGGAACTGGTCCCATAAACATTGCGATCAGTCCTGATGGACAAACAGCATTGGTTGCAAACAATACTGGCGCTTCAATGAGCGTTCTTCAAATCACAGGCGTTGGCGTCGTCACCCTGAATAGCACCATCGCAATACCTCGTCCGCAATCCATCGCCTTTAGA
>JBBRUI010000035.1:0-20885 GCA_038247945.1 Bacteroidota bacterium
ATATCCCGTTTCTTCAAATCAATCTTGAGTACATGGATATTCCACGGCCCAACTTTCCGCACAATTTGCCGGTGAATTACACCGTCCGTTACGACACGTTTAACAACTGAATCTGCCCCAGAAGAGAAAATCGTCAATGCCCCGGTTCTACCGTAAGGTGGCGCAAGTTCGGTCCGTGGAACAGGGGCGCATGCAGAAATAAAGAGAAGAATTGCAACAAATATTCGGGAAGGCGTCGTCATAATCAGGGCTTGAACTCTGCAGGTAATTTCTTCGTCATTCCGAAATAATGTTTGATGATGGCAACCGTACGCTTTGCAGCTTTGCCATCACCGTAAGGATTTGTTGCAGATGCCATTTTGTTGTAAACGGCTTTGTTGTTCAGAAGTTTTTTTGCCGTAGAAAAAATCCGATCCTCATCTAACCCGACTAATTTTACCGTTCCATAGGTAACCGCTTCGGGGCGTTCGGTGACTGTTCGTAGTACAAGCACCGGTTTGCCAAGTGCCGGCCCCTCTTCCTGCACTCCGCCTGAATCTGTTATGATCAAATACGACTTTGCCATCAGGTTCACAAAGTCCAGATAATCCAGCGGTTCGATGAGATGAACATTGCTAATGTTCCCCAATGTCGGCTGGACGATTTCGCGCACAATGGGATTGAGGTGAACGGGGAAAATGAAATTCATGTCCGGGTACAATTCGGTTAGTCGTTTAATCGCCCGGCACGCGCCCAGCATCGGTTCGCCCCAGTTCTCCCTGCGATGCATCGTGAGCAGGACGATTCTTTTTTTCTCTCCTACAATTTTGTTAAGCGACGCACGAGCGAACGTGTAGTTCTTCCGCACGGAAATGTTTAACGCGTCGATAACAGAATTGCCGGTGACAAAAATCTTTCTTTCCGAAATCGATTCTTTACGAAGCGCTTTTTTCGCAGTGAGAGTAGGCGCAAAATGGAGTTCTGCAACAGCACTCGTCAGGCGGCGGTTTATCTCTTCGGGAAACGGATTGAATTTATCGTTCGTGCGCAAGCCTGCTTCCACATGTCCCACAGGAATTCTTCTGTAGAATGAGGCGAGACTTCCCGCAAACGTCGTGGTCGTATCGCCCTGCACCAGCACCATGTCAGGATTGGATTTTTCCAATATTTGGTCAAGCGCCTGAACTGTCTTGCTCGTAAGCGAGGCAAGCGTTTGTCTTTCTTGCATGATATTCAAATCGTACTGCGGAATAATCTTGAAAACATCCAGCACCTGGTCCAGCATCTGACGGTGCTGCGCGGTCGCAATGTTGATGACGTCGAAATATTTTGACTCCCGTTGAAGCTCAAGAATTATGGGAGCGAGTTTGATGGTGTCGGGTCGGGTTCCAAAGATGACAGCTATTTTTTTTCTGGGATTCATGGTTGGTCGTCAGATGCGCGGATGGCTTTTCAAAATCTACGGAAAAGCTTTCCCGCATCCAATACCTCACGCAGCAGGAATTGGCGTTGAAAACTCTTTGCAAGCTCGCTTGCACTTTTCTTCGATGCTTCCTATGCTGAATGGAAGTTCAAGGCGGTAATCACCATGTTGTTTCCCGATTCACTCAAAATGAAAAAGCAAAGACGAATTTTAGTTGTGCGAACGGACCGGCTGGGTGACGTGGTTCTCGCCACCCCACTTTTCCGTGCGTTGCGCCAAACATTTCCGGATGCATTCATCGCGGTAATGGTGCAGCCGTATACGCGTGATGTGTTGCGACATAATCCGCATCTGGACGAAATCATTGTTGATGATTTCAATGGCGCAGACAAGGGCCGGGAAGGTTTTTGGCGACAAGTGAAGAATCTGCGACGGCGAAGGTTCAATACCGCACTGCTTCTCCTCCCGACGGAACGGGCTGCGTGGATGTTGTTCTTTGCAGGCATTCCTTTACGGGTTGGCGTGGGGACAAAGCTTTACAGCGTGCTCACGTTCATGAAAGGAGTAAGCCGGCATAAGTACATCCCCTTACGGCATGAAGCCGACTACTGCATGGACCTCGGAAGGAAAATCGGTGTGCAATCCAACGACCTTTCGACTGAAGTGTTTCTCACTGATGAAGAACGGCTGTCGGGAAAACAAATTCTGCGCGATGCAGGTATCGAAGAAGAAGATACAGTCATCGGCTTCAACGTCGGGAGCGGCAACTCAGCGCCTAATTGGGCGGCCGAACGCTACGGCGAACTTGCCGAGTATATTATTGCACGCACGAGTACGAACGTAAAAATTGTATACACCGATGGAACCAATCAGGTTTCGTTGCCGACAAACAAACGAATCATAGACTTGGGCGCGAAGCTCACACTCCGAAATTTGATCAACGTGTTGGGAAATCTTGCTCTCCTTTTTTCATCCAGCACCGGCCCGATGCATATTGCTGCCGGACTTAAAGTTCCTACTGTCAGCATCTTTTCTCCTCTCCCGGCATGTTCACCAACGCTCTGGGGTCCGAAAGGCAATCACAGTTGCATCCTTCTTCCGCCCGAAGGGTATTGTCAAATTCGTTGCCCCGGCGATCCGAAGCGGTGTCGCCTCGAAGAGTTGACCGTCGAACAAGCAGCCACTGCAATTTTTGAAACAGCTGCCAAACTCTCAGAGAGACAAAATTACCACCAAGGCACGAAGCCGCCAAGAAATTCTTAAAGTGAACACTCAAAAAAAATTGGTGTCTTGGATTCTTGTCCCGGAGGGACTCCTTCGGAGGTGGTGATCTTTTCTGTTTTCTATTTGCAAAATGTTCCATTGCTTTTCCCTCAACATTTTCCTAACCTTTTCCACGCTTTCCTCGTACAAGAGAACACATTTCCATCGTTCACACTTCAGAGGTTCGAATGAAATCCACATTGCACATCGCACTGCTCTGTTTGCTTCTGACATCTCTCGCAATTGCCCAGGAAGTACGGATCAAAATTCCGTATGAACGATTTGTCCTCGCAAACGGATTGAATGTAATTCTGCATGAAGATCACTCCACCCCGACGGTGGCGGTCAATACGTATTACCTTGTCGGGTCGGGACGGGAGAAGCCGGGGCGTACGGGATTCGCGCATTTGTTCGAGCATATAATGTTCGAAGGATCGAAGAACGTTCCGGAAGGAAAATTCGATGAGTGGCTTGAGGCCGCCGGAGGCAACAACAACGGCTCGACGAACACCGATCGTACAAATTACTATGAGACGGTTCCAAGCAACGCGCTCGAGCTTCCGTTGTTTCTGGAATCCGACCGGCTGGGGTATCTTGTCGAATCCATGTCACCCAAAATAGTCGATGGACAACGCAACGTCGTCAAGAACGAGAAGCGGCAGTCGTACGACAATCGTCCGTACGGACAATCGGAGATCATCATTTTCGAAAACATGTTTCCCAAGAATCATCCGTACTCATGGCCGACAATCGGATCGATGAAGGACCTCAGCGCGGCAAGTTACAAGGATGTCGTGGACTTCTTCAAGAAGTGGTACGTTCCCAACAACACAAGCCTCGTCATTGCCGGGGATATCAACGTCGCGAAAACGAAGGGCCTTGTCGAGAAATGGTTCGGAGAAATTCCGCGCGGCGCTCCGATTCCTGTACTCGATCCTCCCGCTATAGGGTTTGAAAAGGAAAAACGGTTGGTTTACCAGGATAACGTCCAGCTTCCACGTCTGTACGTATGCTGGCATACACCGCCCGTGTTTTCCGGGAACGACGCCGCCAATGATTTGTTGGCGGGCATTCTGGCGGGGGGAAAGAATTCCCGCTTGTACAAGAAGCTCGTGTATGATCTGCAGATCGCACAGGATGTCTCGGCATTTAATTATTCGATGATGCTCGGTTCAATCTTTCAAATCGAAGTGACGGCACGGAGCGGCCATACGTTGAAAGAAATAGAAGGCATTGTGCAGGATGAATTGAACCGCATCCGGAGCGAAGCGCCCACGCAACGCGAACTGCAACGCGCTGTTAATCAGTATGAAGCGAGTTTTCTTGCAAGGATAGAAGAGGTGGATGCGAAGGCCAATATTCTCAACAACTACTACCAGCTTACGGGCAACCCGGATTTCTTCAACGAAGATTTGTCGCGGTACAAGGCTTTGGATCCTTCCGATATAACTGCAGCGGCCCAAACGTATCTTGTCAATGACAAAAGATTATTATTAAGCATCGTCCCCAAAGGGAAAACGGAACTTGCCACTTCGAATTCGATAGAGGTGAAGAAATGATGTTTAGACTCCGCTCCACTTCGTTCCACTGCGTTCTGCATGATATAGTTGTACTATTCCTTACAGCCGCTCTCCTTGCGGCCAACGTATATGCACAAAAGCCGGACCGCAGCAAGCCACCGGCGCTCGGCGCCACTCCCAGTCTGAAGCTTCCCCCAATACAGCATCTCAAACTCTCCAACGGACTGCCGGTCGTGCTGATGGAAAAGCATCAGGTTCCGCTCGTGCAATTCAGTCTTTTGGTGAAAGCCGGAACGGCAACAGAACCTGCCGATCAGCGCGGACTCGCAAGCATGAGTGCTGCGATGATGGAAGAAGGCGCCGGCAGTCGAAACGCCCTTGAGTTTGCGGATGCTGTTGATTTTCTCGGCGCAAACATTTCCGTCGGCGCGGGACTTCACACGACAACTGTCTCATTGTTTACCCCCATAAGCAAACTCGATTCAGCTCTCGCGTTGTTTGCTGATGTCGCGTTGCGTCCCATGTTTCCGGCGGAAGAGTTGGAGCGAAACCGGATCGAACGGCTGACGACGCTGCTTCAGTGGCACGATGAACCGCGAATGATTGCGTCCACGCTTTTCAATAGGACACTGTTCGGAATGAAACATCCGTACGGCGCGCCTGCGATGGGCGATGAAGGGACGCTACGCGGATTCAAGATTGAGGACCTGAAACAATTCTACAACACATACCTTCTGCCGAACAATGCAACGCTGATTGTTGTGGGAGATGTAACGCCATCGACACTTATTCCGAAACTTGAGGCTTTGTTGGGGGGATGGAAAAGTGGAAGCGTCGCCGCTTCAGGAAGCTGGCCAACCGTTAGCCAGGTGGAGTCACGGAAAATTTATCTTGTGGACAAGCCGGGCGCAGCGCAATCGGCAATCCGGATCGGGCGCATTGGCGTCGCTCGTACTACTGAAGATTATTTTCCCCTTATCGTGATGAACACAATCCTTGGCGGCTCGTTCACGTCGCGGCTGAATAACAATCTACGCGAAGTTCACGGCTATGCGTACGGTGCAAGCTCCAGGTTCAATTTCCTGCCACAACCCGGAGCGTTCGTTGCTGCGTCGGATGTTCAGACGGACGTGACCGACAAAGCGATGACGGAATTTATGAAAGAGCTCACAAACATCTCCACCATCTCGGATGAGGAGCTGACGCGGGCAAAGAATTACGTTGCGTTGAGTTACCCGAGCGACTTTCAGTCCGTGAGTTCCATCGCTGGAAAGCTCGCGGACATTGTTATCTACAATTTGCCGGACGATTACTTCAATAACTACACACAACGGATTCTCGCGGTAACAAAGGACGATGTCCTGCGGGTAGCGAAGAAGTATGTCGACCCTTCGAAGATTGCAATTGTTATCGTCGGAGACAGAAAGAAGATTGAGAAGGGAATCGCAGATTTGAAACTCGGCCCGATCGAGAATCTAATGATTGAAGACGTGCTGGGCAAAGCGCCCGTGATTGAGAAGAAATAATTTGCTGTCCGCTGTTTGTAGAGACGTTGCACTGCAACGTCTCTACTCTTTGGAATTCTTGCTGTAATACTCGCTCATAATCACCCCTAACGCAATCGAAAACAGTTTTGCATCACTCTTATCTGCGCGGGAAGGAATGAGAATGGGGACACTACCGCCGATGATAACATGCGCGAGGCGAAGGCCCGCAAAGTATGTCGTGCTCTTTGCAAGGCTGTTCGCCGATTCGATGTTTGCGGCAATCAGGATTTCCGCCCGGCCGGCAACAGGCGAAGCAATCGCTTTCTCCGCTGCCGCTTCCGGCGAGACGGCATTATCGAGGGCAAACGGACCATCAACCACGCAACCTTTTATTTGTCCGCGATCATTCATCTTCGAAAGCGCTGCCGCATCAAGCGTTGATTGCAGGCTCGGCACAACAAATTCCGTTGCAGAGAGAACAGCAACTTTGGGGTTCGGATTGCCTAACGCGTGAGCAACTTCCACCGCGTTGTTGATGAGTTCCACTTTGTTCTTCAGGTCGGGCGCGAGCGTCATGCCGCCGTCGGTAATCATGACAAACCTGTTGTCCATGCGTTGCGGGAATTCGAGAATGAAAATGTCCGACAGCAATCGCCCTGTTTTAATCCCGGCATCATCCTGCAACACCGCTTTCATCATGGTTGAGGTATCGACGCCGCCTTTCATCAGCACGTCACATTTTCCATCCCGCACATACTCAATGGAAGTTTTCAACGCATCCGCCATCGCTGGCCGGTGAAGCACCTCAAACGGCTTTCGCGTCTCTCCCATTTCTGCGAGCTTGCGATTGATGACCTCTTCATCCCCGATGAGAATGAAGCGGGCGAGAGTCCGTTCACACGCGTCGTACACCGCCTGAAGTGTTTCGGTGTTGTTCGGAAAGATAACGACGACTCGCTTGCCTTTGCACTTCAGCGCTTGTTGCAAGAGTTCATCAAAGTTTCTAATCATCCACAGGCCTCACAAATTGGAATTCTGTTTTTTAGAGAAGTGTACATCAATATGTCTTTGCTTCCTCATCGCCTCTCAGAACGCGTAAAGCACCCTGCACAAGTGCAGCCATCTCATCTTCGCCCGCATACACTTTGACGGGTGCAATGAACCGAACTCGCTCTTCGATCCACGAAGTCAGAAGTCGTGAATGTGCCGCTCCGCCCGTTAAGACTACTGCATTCACGTTTCCTTTCAACACGGTTGCCATGGCGCCGATTTCTTTTGCAATTTGATACGCCATCGCTTCATACACCGCGCGAGCCTCTGCATCACCCTGATCAATTCGCCTTTCGACTTCTTTCAAATCATTCGTGCCGAGATATGCGACAAGGCCGCCTTTGCCCCGGACAAATGACCGGACTTCCGATTCACTGTACGTTCCGGAAGAGGCAAACGTAATAAACTGCTGAAGCGGAAGCCCTCCCGATCGTTCCGGCGCGAAAGGGCCATCACTCGACGCATCATTCACATCAATAATCTTTCCGCCGCGCAGGGGGGCAACGGAGATGCCGCCTCCGAGATGGCAAACAACAAAGCTTGAATCCTGATATCTCAAGCTCATCTCGTCTGCCGCGCGCCTTCCCGCCGCATGAATGTTCAGCGCATGGGAAAGACTTTTCCTCTCAATGAATGGCAGTCCCGAATACCTTGCGATCGGTTCAAACTCGTCTACGGATACGGGGTCAACGATAAACGCGGGACAGGCATACTCCTTTGCAAGTTCATGCGCAAGTGCGCAGCCGAGATTCGAGGCGTGTTCCCCTTGCAAATTTTTTCGGGCATCGTCAAGCATTTCCATTGTTACGCGATACGTTCCGCCGGGTAACGGCCTCAAGAGTCCGCCCCGGGCTACAACGGCGGAACAAGATTTGAGTCGCAGAGCTGACCAATGCCGGCACAACATCAACCGGTAGTGGAACTGGTCCCAAATTGTCTTGTAGCGATTTAACTCTGTTGCAGAGTGATGAAGTGTTTCAGATGTGAGGATGCGTTCGTCTTCCGCAATCGCGATTTTTGTTGATGTTGAGCCTGGGTTGATTATGAGGATGGTGTGCATAGCGGGAGCGTTCTACTCGACACTCAACAACCTCTTTCGTCCATCAAGTGTGACTTTGAGTTGGTCGAGAACGTCGAGGCCAATCAGCGCTGACTCGGATTCGGATGGAATGACTTCCACATTTTTGAATCGCACCCTGCCAAGCAATAAATCGAGGAGATGAATGTCATAATGCTTGACGCGATTATCGTAGTCGGCAATGAGCACTTCTCCCTCAACGGTTATCCCCAAGCGCTCAATCACGGTGCGAGGCACGACTGTAATGTCAGCACCAGTATCAACGCGAAACTGAATCTTCAGCTTCGCTTCGGTTGTTGGCGATTGAACCGTCATGTCGAGCGCGGGAAATGGTCTCGTGCCCGAACGGTACTTGAAGGTTCGCCTCATCGTTCAATTGGTTTGCGAAGCATGGAGTGAGAACGTATTCTGAGAATGCGCGGGTGTTCGGTAACGCGTGCATAGAAGAACGGTTTCTTGCCAAGTTTCTTGAACATTCGCTCAAGCAGCAAATCGCGGTCGGCATCGGCATCAATCACTCGTTGCTCGGCGATTGCGACATATTGGTTCCTGTACTTGCCCAACAGCGTGCGCTCGCGTGCGTGATAATACTTTCTGTTCTCGGCATTCTCGCGCACTGCGGCTTCGAATGTCTTTGAGACGCTGCGGTCCATAGGTTCGAGTTTAGCTTTGCGCTTCGTCTGTGTTTTCATATTCCTCTTTTCGTTCTTGACTCAAAGTAGCAAAGCAAGCCACCAAAGGCAAATAAAAAACTCGGCAGCTACTTGCTTTGAACTTCAACTGACAGTTTCTTTTCCTCTAAATACTTCCGTATCGCCGCCGCCGCTTCCTTCCCATCCCGCATTGCAAGAATGACCGTTGCACCGCCGCGCGATAAATCGCCTCCCGCAAAAATCGCTTCACGGCTGGTTGCCTGTTTGCTGTCAACTTCAACTGTGCCGCGCTTGCCTGTCTTCAATCCGGGTGTTGTTGATTGAATGATGGGATTCGGCTTCTGCCCGACAGCTTCGATGACCGTTTGAACTTCCAGCACGAATTCCGAGCCTTGTATTGCAATCGGTTTGCGTCGACCCGATTCATCCGGCTCACCCAACTCCATGCGCTGACATTCAAGTCCCCGCACCCAATTGTTCTCGTTGCCGAGAATACGCGTCGGATTCGTCAAGAGCACGAGTTCAATTCCCTCCTGTTCCGCGTGATGAATTTCTTCAGCACGGGCAGGCATTTCTTCCCGTGAACGACGATACACGAGATATGCTTTTTCGGCGCCCAAACGTCTCGCCGTGCGCACTGCATCCATGGCCGTGTTGCCGCCGCCGATGACGGCAATCTGCTTGCCGATTTTCACCGGCGTGTCATTCTCAGGAAACTTGTACCCGCCCATCAAATTCACGCGGGTAAGAAATTCGTTTGCCGAATACACGCCGCTAAAATTCTCTCCCGGAATTCCCATAAATGTCGGCGTGCCGGCGCCGGTGCCGAGGAAGATTGCGCGGAAACCCCATTCATCAAACAACTCGTCGATCGTTGCCGTGCGGCCGACGAGGAAGTTTGTGTAGATTTCAACTCCGAGACCCTTGATACGATCGGCTTCGATGTCCAGAATTTCTTTGGGCAATCGAAACTCCGGTATGCCGTAGCGCAACACTCCGCCTACTGCATGGAGTGCTTCGAAGATTGTTACTTTGTAGCCAAGCTTTGCAAGTTCCGCGGCGACCGTAAGGCCAGCCGGTCCCGAACCGACAACTGCAACTTTCTCTTCGCGCTGTTCCGTGACCACGGGAGCGTTGAATGTATTGTGCAACATTTCATAATCAGCAACGAACCGCTCGAGCTTGCCAATCGCCACGGGGTCGTGTTTCTTGCCGAGTGTGCATTCTGCTTCGCACTGCGATTCCTGCGGGCATACTCTCCCGCAAATGGCGGGCAGATAGTTTGCTTCGCGGATCTTGTTCACTGCGCCCGAATAATCTTTCTTTAAGATGAGCTGGACGAACGCTTTGATGTCAATATTGACGGGACACCCGTTTTGACAGACCGGATTCTTACATTCGAGGCATCGTTGCGCTTCGATTGCCGCCCGCTCTTCATCTAACCCGAACGATACTTCTTTGAAGTTATGGCTTCGACCCTCAGCCTCTTGCTCGATGGAATCCTGACGCCTGATCTTCATTCTCTCGGATGGCTTCATCGGGTTTACGGTATTCATCGGGCAACTCCTTGGGCTGCGTCAGCTTGTTTGTACAACCTACACTGATGGTCGGATATCCGTTCCATGTCAACGTAGGTTCTGTTTCTCATCATCATCTCATCAAAATCAACCTGGTGCGCATCGAACTCGGGACCGTCGACACACGCAAACTTCATTTGTCCCCCAACACTTACACGGCAACCGCCGCACATCCCTGTTCCATCTACCATAATTGCATTCAAGCTCACGAGTGTATGAACAGCGTATTGCTTCGTGAGATTGGAAACAGCTTTCATCATCGGCAGCGGACCGATTGCATATACTGCATTGATTCCATACTTGCCATCGAGTAAATCTTTCAGCTGGTCGGTGACCAGGCCTTTGCGTTTATAGGAACCGTCATCCGTGGTTACGAACACCTCGTTCGAGCATTCTTTCATTTCATCTTCGAGAATCGCAAGCTCCTTCGTTCTGCCGCCGATGATGGCGTAGACGGTGTTGCCGGCGTTACGCAATGCTATCGCAATCGGAAGCAATTCCGCGGTACCGACTCCGCCACCAATGCAGGCAACTGCTCCATGATTTTTTATCGGTGTCGGGTTGCCAAGCGGCCCGAGAACATCCTTGATGTATTCTCCCGCATTCATCGTTGCAAGAAGCTTCGTCGTTTTCCCGATTGCCTGAACTATAAGCGTGATCGTTCCAGCCCGGATGTCGCTGTCGACAATTGTCAGTGGAATCCGCTCACCGCCTTCCATTACGCGAATGATGACGAAGTTGCCCGCCATCCGCTTACGCGCTATGAACGGTGCCTCGATAACGTACTTTGTGATTGTTTGTGCAAGAGCTTGCTTGGCGACGATGCGATACACAAATCCTCCTTGACGATTCAGACGGACGTTTCTATAGAGAGAGATTCCCACTTCTCTTAATCTCAAGCATTGTGCCACGCAATGGGAGGGAATAGGCCGGAAAAACCCTATACTTTTAGGGGATGGAATTGTGAATTCGGACATTACGGAGGGTTGAGTACTATTTCTGGGAACACGTACTCATTCTTGAGAGAAATACTTAAATGCTCTGCCATACCAGCTTGGCTCCGGCGATGACCAGGACCACCGAAAGAATTACCTGAAGCCAGCGGGATTTGAGACGCGCCGCTCCCGCGTACGAACCAATTGCTCCACCCGTGACAACAACGGCGGCGAGCGGAAGGAGAACTTGCAGACTCAACGTCGTGCGTGTAAGCTGACCGATGAGTCCGCTGATGGAGTTCAACACAATGAACGCGCTTGCCAATGCAGCGCTTCTCTTCACATCTGCCCAGCGTGCAAGAAGCAACACCGGACTCAAAAAAACTCCGCCGCCAATTCCTGTCATCCCTGAAATGAATCCGAGTGACGCGCCAATGGGCAAGCCCCATTTCCACAACGTCAACTGGGACGGCTCGGTTATGACACCTTGATCCTGACGCACGACAACAATCCGCAACGCGCTCAGTATCAGTGCGACACCAAGAATGAACGTGAACAGCTCCGGCGAAATGTGAAGAGCCCCGCCAATAAATGCCGCGGGAATTGAGAGGCAAACGAACGGCAATAACTTCCTTAAGGAAAAAAATCCGCTCGCGTTGTAGCGCACGAAGCTTGTCGATGCCACGAGGATATTAAGAACAAGTACAATCGGCGCGATTGCGGGCACGGCCACTCCGAACAAAGCGAACAACGCCAGATAACCCGACGCGCCTCCATGCCCGACGCTTGAATACAGCACGGCAACCACGAAGATGAGTGGGTAAATTTCCCACGGAAGGGCGAGATCCATTATGTCCGAGGCGGTTTCATTTCGCATCAGTTTACAATTTCACATTCGAGAATGCAAGCGCTTGACTTTTGCATAGAAAGCTTGGATATTTAAGACAAATAACTCCGAATACTATGAGCGTCATTTTCAGTCGCCAGTGCGAGTACGCCATTCAAGCCGTGCTCTATCTTGCTCTAAAGCCACAGGGTGAGATGACCTCGATAAAGGAGCTGACGAAGCAACTTAACATTCCGTATCATTTTCTCGGTAAGATTTTTCAACGCCTTGCGGCAAAAGCCCTCCTTTCGTCGCTCAAAGGACCTACGGGCGGTTTTGCCCTCGGCAGATCGGCCAAAGACATTACTCTGTTCGACGTTATTGACGCTGTTGATGGGTTGGAGTTCACCCAGAAGTGTGTCCTCGGTTTTGATAGCTGTTCAGGGAGAAACCCTTGTGCCCTTCATTCGGCGTGGGGAAAAACACGGGATGAGATTTATCAAATGCTCGTCAGCAAGAACATCGCCGAAATGGCCAGAGATATGAAAAAGTCGGAATATCGATCAGTGCAATAGAGGGCTTTTTTTGGTTATTTATTTAAGACTAAACGGTCTGAATATGGCATTGAAGTTGCCTTATCCATGAGATAAGAGGCTGGTGTACTTTAGTAAGGGTCAGTTTGAGGGTACCTTCGCACAAATGAGAACAGTCTGATAGAAAATGAGAATTGAAAGCATCAGCGAAATAATGGCCGGGAGCAATACTGAGATAGATATTATCAGTCTCGCAAAAGCACCAATTTCACACATCCAGCTAATCTCCCCTAAGATAAAAAAGATTCCTCCCGAGTTGCGCAAAAAGAAAATCAACTTTGCGGTGCAACCTGTCTGGTATAAACGCTTTGTCTGGAGATTAAAGGACGATCCGCAGTTTTTGCGCTCCGGTATCCAGCTCGGCTTTGCACTTCTCTGCCTGTTGATTGGTGTGGAGTTCTACCTCTTCATGCAATGGGGTAGCTCCGGCGGAACCGAACCGTTCTTTGAGCGCCCACCCGGCGCCGAAGGATTTCTCCCCATCAGCGCACTTATGAGCTTGAAATACTGGATGCAAACCGGCATTATCAACGACGTCCACCCCTCAGGGTTGTTCATTCTGCTCGCGATCATTGCTGTCAGTATTGCGTTGAAAAAAGCCTTCTGCAGTTGGCTTTGTCCAATTGGGACACTGAGCGAGTCGTTATGGATGCTGGGCAAAAGACTGTTTAAGAGGGATTTTGTTACGCCCCGCTGGCTGGACTATCCGCTTCGTTCTCTCAAGTATTTGCTTCTCTTCTTTTTTGCCAATTCGATTTGGCAGATGGATGTGTTCAATCTCGAAAACTTCATCTACAGTCCATACAACAAAGTAGCGGACATCAAGATGTATTTGTTCTTTGCAAACATCACGACGTTTGCTGTATGGACAATTGTCGTCTTGATGGTGTTGTCCGTTTTCATCAAGAACTTCTGGTGCAGGTTTCTCTGTCCCTACGGAGCGTTACTCGGGGTTATCGGATGGCTTTCGCCACTCAAGATCACGCGAAACAAATCAACGTGCACAGATTGCGAGCTTTGTACGAAGGCGTGTCCTTCAAACATCAAGGTCCATAAATCCGGTCGGGTTTGGAGTGACGAGTGCATGAGCTGCATGTTGTGTGTGCAAGCATGTCCGGTGAAAAGCACGCTCGATGTTCGGATACATTCAAAAAGCAAGACCGCAGTTCCAAACTGGGTGCTCGCCACGCTCGTGGTGGGACTATTTACTGCGGTCACAGGGTTTGCAATGCTCGCCGGCAACTGGCAGAACGGAATCAGCAAAGAAGAATACCAGAGGCGTTTTCAACAGCTCAACAATCCGGTGTACCAACATTTCCGCGGGGAGGTGCCGCAGTATGGGCCCAATGACTGAGATAACGAAAGAAACAAGTATTGCGGATTTCTACGATGCGCTTGCCATCGACTATGATGTTATGACTGGATTTGAAAAACGGTTTGAGGCCGAGCGTCCGGTATTTCGGAAAATCGTTGAAGACTATGGGATCAAGACCGCGGTGGACGCGGGATGCGGCACAGGATTTCACTCCCTGCTTCTCGCGCAACTTGGCGTCACTGTAACTGCCGTCGATATTTCTCCGACAATGCTGGAGAACGTTTCCTTACACGCACGCAAACTCGGACTATCCATCAACACAACGGCATCGACCTTCCAGTCCATTGCAGACAGATTAAATCAACAATACGACGCAGTGTTCTGCCTCGGCAATTCGCTCGCACACACATTACATGATGATGACCTTCGCGCTGCTCTCGCTGGTTTTGCTTCCGTGACAAAGCCTGAGGGTGTACTTGTCATTCAAATCCTGAACTATGATCGGATCCTTGAAAAACGTGAGCGTGTTCAGAATGTACGGCAGGCCGGTAATACAACCTTCATCAGGTTTTACGATTTTGAAAAAGAAATCATTCGCTTCAACATCCTGAAGCTGGAAAAGAAGAATGCCGGTATCGAGCACACACTGAATTCCATTTCTCTCCGGCCGTGGCGACAATCTGAAATCAATACGTTCCTGACCCGTTGCGGGTTTTATGATGTTAAATCCTTCGGAAGTATTTCACTGAATGATTATAACCCCGGGAGTTCAAAAGACCTCGTCATCGTGGCAAGAAAAGAGACTTAGGTAGGAAATAAAAATGCCCGTAAAGATTCCGGTTCAGATTCCCGATATCGAATTCTGGAAAAGTCTCGTACCGTGTCAGATTGCATGCCCCGTTCACACGGATGCAGGCAGATATGTCCAACTCATTGCAGAGCAGAAGTACGAGGATGCGTATCTCACCGCTCGGTCGCCCAATCCATTCGCAAGTGTGTGCGGACGAGTTTGCGCTGCTCCGTGCGAGGACCATTGCCGCCGCGGAAAGATTGATGCACCCGTAAGCATCCGTGCGTTGAAACGCTTTGTCACGGACAAATATGGTGTAGAATCAGTAGAGCCGGACACGCAGGATGAATTGTTCGAAGGCAAGAATGAGCCGGGGAATAAATGGCTCTGGCACTTGCCAATGCAGATTGAGTCGCGCAAGAGCATTGTCAAGAACAAAAAGGTCGCCGTCATTGGTTCAGGCCCAGCCGGACTATCATGTGCTCACGACCTCGCACTGATGGGCTATCAGGTAACAGTATTCGAATCGACAAATGTCGCCGGTGGTATGCTGCGCCACGGCATTCCCGAGTATCGCCTTTCCCGCAGTTTGATTGATAAAGAAATTGACAAGATAAAATTTCTTGGCGTCGAGATTCGGTACAACACACCGCTCAACGAGAAGTATGGACTGCAGGAGTTGAAATCGCAAGGCTATGAATCTGTATTCATTTCTGTTGGAACACAAAAAGGACGTGACCTCAATATCGAAGGAAGCAATCTCGACGGCGTCATCAAAGCAATCGACTATCTGCTGAACATCAACAACGGGTATCGTGTCAATCTCGGCAAGAAAGTATTGGTAATTGGCGGCGGTTTTGTTGCGTTTGATGCGGCACGGACGGCATTGCGCGGGGCTGCTGATGGTGAAAGTTCGGATATCCACGCAGCGGTTGACGCCGCACGGACGGCAATGCGTGGCGGTGCGCAGGAAGTTCATATCGCAAGCCTCGAATCGTTTGCCGAGATGCCCGTGCTTCGCTCCGCACAAGGATATGAGGAATTTGAAGAAGCAAAACACGAGGGCATTGTTTTCCATCCGCAACGTGGACCAAAGAAATTCATCGGTGAGAATGGAAAAGTGAAGGCCATCGAGTTCATCGGCGTGAAGCGAACCTACGATGAGAACGGGCGGTTCAATCCCGAATATGACACAGAATATTCCGAGATATTCGAAACGGATTCCATCATTCTCGCTATCGGACAGCAGACGGACCTTTCGTTCATCAAGGCAAGCGATGGCGTTGAACTCTCTCCGAGCAAACTTATCAAGATACATTCTGAAACGCTCGCAACAACTGCATCGGGTGTGTATGCCGGTGGCGACGTTGCGTTTGGTCCGCGCAATATCATCGACGCTGTTGCCAACGGTAAACGTGCCGCTCTTTCGATGGATGAGTATTTGCGTGGAATCAAGCCGGACACATTCTACAATCTCTCAATAGAAAAAATTCCGACACGACGTTTCTCCCGACCGGAAGATTACGAACAGCACGAACGACAGGCTCCGCCGTCAATCGACTTAAACAGACGTACCGGAATCTCGGAAGTTGAAATAGGCTACACCGAAGAGCAAGCCACGAAGCAAGCTGAACGCTGCCTGTCCTGCCACATCCAAACAATTTATGACGCAGAGAAATGTGTGATGTGCAATCGCTGCGTTGACATTTGTCCCGAATATTGTCTGAAGCTTGTTCCGCTCGCAGAACTTGATATTGACGAAGCGACAAAAGGAAAACTGCTTGAGCAGTATAACCTCGACCCGTTCGGCCAGGCGTCCGCAATGTTGAAGGACGAGGAAACCTGTATTCGCTGCGGATTGTGCGCAGTCCGGTGCCCGACGGATGCGATGACGATGGAAGTGTTTTACTACGAACAGAAAGAGGCGGTTTGACATCAGGCATGTTTCGTACAGACGCAAATAGCAATTTGGCAATACAACCGGAGCAAACGTTATGAAGCTATTCGGCAAAACCAAGTCTATCCCACAACCAACCAATGGTGCCAAAGAAGACGAAAGCCGCCGTTCATTCATGCACAAACTCGGCCTTGGCGGAATGATCGCAGGTCTCGCAGGTTTTGGATTTCAGTCGTTCCGTTCTCTCATCCCGAACGTGTTGTTTGAACCGCCGATGAAATTCAAAATTGGTACGCCGGCAAGTATAGCAGAAGGGATGACGTTCTTGGAAGACAAACGTCTCTACATCTTTAAGGAAGGAAAATCGTTTTACGCAATCTCCGGTTCATGCACACATCTCGGCTGCACAGTGAAGTACACGAAGCTCAATGCGCCGAAGCAGGTCGAGATTGATGGCGAGAAGAAGAACATCCCATTCGAGTTCCATTGCCCGTGTCACGGTTCCAAGTTCTATGCCGATGGAACCAATTACGCCGGGCCCGCGCCCGCACCGCTGCATTGGTATAAACTCGAAGTCTCACCGGATGACGGACAGTTGGTGGTGAATATGAACAATGAAGTCGAACAGAATTTCAGACTAACGGTGTAACACGCGTAGAGACGTTGCAATGCAACGTCTCTACAGACGATAATATTCAGGAGTTCACAATGGCCTTGGCAGAAGCAACAAAAAAACTGTACAACAAACTCACGTGGACATGGAATCCGGGCAGCGATAAAGAAGCCGGCGATGCAATCGTAAAGAACGTGATGTTGCACTGGTTTCCGAACAAAATCAGCAAAGCGAGTCTGGCATGGAACTACTCCTTCTATCTTGGCACAATCTCGTTTGTGCTGTTTATGATTCTTACGCTTACGGGGGTTGTGCTGATGTTCTTGTATGTCCCCTCAGTTGAACGAGCGTATGCGTCGGTGAAGGATCTGGAATATGTCATTTCCTTCGGATGGTTGTTGCGCGGGGTTCATCGCATAGCGGCTCACCTCATGGTTGCCGTTGTTTTTTTGCACATGGTCAGAGTGTTTCTCACCGGCGCGTACAAGAACGGCAGCGCGGTGGGAGCGAATCGTCCGCTGAACTGGATTATTGGTCTCGTGCTGCTTGTGATGACACTGCTGCTTTCCTTTACCGGCTACTTATTGCCGTGGGACCAGCTTGCATTCTGGGCAATCACCGTCGGGACGAATATTGCAAGCGCCGCGCCGCTCGTTGGAGATTGGATTCACTTTCTGCTGCTTGGCGGTAACTCGATTGACCAGGGCGCACTCATTCGCTTCTATGTGCTGCACGTATTCTTTCTTCCGGTGGTTGTCCTTCTTCTCTTCTCATGGCACATGTGGCGCGTGCGGAAAGATGGTGGACTCGCAGTTGTTGACCACGAAGTTCTGGATCAGAAAGCAGAAAAAGTCGAACCGGTGAAATCGAAAACGTATTCACTCCTTGGCATCACGAACGGTACAACGGTTCACGTGCAAAACACGATGGTGGATGAAGAGAAGAATTCTGTTCCCTCGATTCCAAATCTCACTCGTCGCATTTGGCTTGTTACAGTCGCGACATTTGTCGTCACCGTGATTCTCACGATGCTGTTCCGTGCGCCGCTCGAAACGCCAGCAAATCCATCGGTCACACCAAATCCGGCAAAGGCGCCCTGGTATTTTCTCTGGCTGCAAGAAATTGTTACTGACACAACCATCAATCTCGGTTTCATCACTATCAATGGCGCGTTGATTGGTGGTATTCTTTTGCCTGGACTGCTGCTTGGTCTTGCAGTCTGGTGGCCGTATCGAGACAAGTCAAGCAACAACTCCGTCGGTGTCTGGTTTGCAGATGAGCGCCGACGACAGAATATGGTGTTCCTCGGCATCGTGCTGCTCATTCTCGTCTTCACGGTGATTGGCACGTACTTGCGAGGACCATATTGGAATTTCTACTGGCCGTGGGAAGCGTGGCCGGAAATGCCGGTGAAGTTTTGAGGGAGTACGGATTGGGGATTGCGGAGTGGTGGATTAGAAGATGATAAGAGATTTGTTTGGACCGTCGAGGGTGAGTTTGAGTTGACTGAGAATGTCGAGGCCAAGAAGAGTAGAGCCGCTTTGTGTGGCGACGACTTCGATTTCCCCAAGAGGGACATTGCCAAAATGAAAAAATGCTTTGTAGGTCTGGGAAATCACTCCATGCGAATCATAACCCATAATATTTCTTTCATCAAAGGGTTCGAGACCGAGTTCCACAACAACGCGAAATGGAATTGCTGTAATGTCTGCTCCTGTATCCAACCTAAACATCAGGCTCGTTCTTGCACTAGTGGATGGAGAAGAGAGTTGCAACCGAAGGTGTGGAGCGGCCACATCTTCTTCAGTTTTCCTATATCGAAGTGTTCTCACGCGCGATGGGAAGGTTTACGCAAAAGACTGATGGAGGGAAATCGAACAACTTGTGGATGTTCGGCGACCAACGTGAAGAAAACTGGTTTGCGTCCTTTTTCAGCATATACTCTTTCTGAAAGCTCGTCAACATCCGAGCCGATCCCAACGACACTGTCGTCCCAAATTGCGACGTATTTTCCTTTGTACTTTTTCAGAAGCTCGTTTTTATGAGAATAGTAATAGCCTCGGTTCTTGTCGAACGTCCGCATCAGGCGGTCGTGACGCGCTCGAAGCGCTTTCAGCGATGGAGCTTTCTTTGCAGTTCGTTTCATCATCCTCACCCTAAGCTTTGTGTTGAAAAATAGCTTTCTTCAAACCGAAACGCAAGAAGGATTTGAACTATGGACCATAAAACTATCAAAGACAAACTCACGTTTGTGAAGAACGATAAACTCATCCTCAGTATCATCGGCATTGCGGTCTTCGTGTTGATGGGGTTTATCTCTTACCAATACATGAGTCCCGACTGGAAGAGCTACCAGTCTGAGTTTCGGGATTTAGTCGAAGAGAAATTCGGAGAGGAACGAGCGACTACAGTTCCGATCGGCTTGCAACAGGTCTATGTGAAAGAGCTGGACAAAGCTGACCGATGCGTTACATGCCATCAGGCAACCGAATGGAAAGGATTGGAGACAGTGGCGGAGCCATTCCGTACTCATCCAAAAGAAATCCTTGAGAAACATCCGATTGACAAGTTTGCCTGCACGACATGCCACGGCGGACAAGGGCACGCAACGACCATGGAGGATGCGCACGGACTTATCAAAGACTGGGAAGATCCGGTACTCGGCAAAGAGCTTGGAGAATTTTACGTGCTCAGCGACAAGAAGGCATTGATGCAAATGAAATGTAACTCATGCCATCGTTACGACAAAGCGACCAAAGGCGCCGACCAAATCAACCGCGCAAAGGATTTGGTGACGCTCAAAGGCTGTCGTGCATGCCATGTCATCAACGGGCGCGGCGGAACGGTTGGACCGGATTTGACTTATGAAGGAATGAAAGCGCCGGAGCAATTCAACTATGAACGCATCAAGGGATTCAATTCAGAGTTCACGTGGCAGGTTTCGCACCTGAAAGACCCGAAGGGGTCAGTGGCAGAAACAGTGATGCCGAATTTCAATTTAAATAGCGCGGATGCACAGGCGCTCGCCATGTTGGTGATGAGTTGGAAGAGAGAGCGTATTCCGGTTGAATACATTCCGAACAACAACTTCCGCGATGTGCCCACGGCTGAAGAGAAAGAAAAAGAAGAGCGAATGAAGAGTGGCCCCGGTGCATTCTTCGTCAAAAAGAATTGCTTCGTCTGTCACTCAGTCTCAACACTTGGCATTGAGGCGGCGGCGCAAATCGGCCCGGACCTGGCGCTGGCAGTTGCTGACGTTCAATCGCGGTTTGGTCGCACGCTGGATGATTTCCTCGCAAAGCCGACGGGCACAATGGAAGTCGTACTTTCAACCATGATCATCCTGACCCCCGAAGAACGGAAGGAAGCAATTGAGAAATTGCGATACGCTTATGAACTCAAGCAGGAAGAACAGAAGAAGGCAGCCAAGGTTGCAATAATCAAAAAGTAACACCAATTCACTACCATCACAACACATCCGAAAGGAGTCAACATCAATGAAACAGATCGCATTGGCAATTGGAGCCATCGTCGTGCTCGCGGCGGTGCTCGTCGGTTGCGGAGGAGATAAGAAAGGACGAGGGGCCGGAGGAGAAGCACGCTCCGATGTTCAACAAGCGGCTCTAAAGACGTATGTTGCACCCGGAGACATGGACGCGTATTACTTTTTTGCTTCCGGCGGGCATTCGGGACAAATCTACATTTACGGCGTTCCGTCGATGAGGCACATTTCGACTATTCCCGTGTTCACGCCCTATCCTGCGACGGGTTATGGATTTGACAAGGAGTCGAAAGAAATGTTGGGCGGATACACTTGGGGCGATGCGCATCATCCGAGTCTGAGCGAAACAAACGGCGACTACGACGGTCGATGGCTGTTCATTTC
>JBBRUI010000036.1:0-20838 GCA_038247945.1 Bacteroidota bacterium
CTGCCCCAACAGAATGGTAGTCTGCATCGGGCGCCGGGTTCAGGAAATCGATCGCATACGGCATATCGTCGCGCATCGCAAACTCGATAGTATTCATGTCGTACCCGAGTGTCTGGCAGATGGTAAGGCAGTCCCGGATGATGCGCTTTTCGAGTTCGGGCTCGGGAGATGAATTGGGTTTGATGTAACGGCTGTCATGCGGCTGCTTCGGATCATACCGCATGATGTGGACTTTCTCCTGCCCGATGCAGTAGCAGCGGTAGTAATCATCGAACTCGATTCCCTCCTGCAGCGTCATCACCAGATCGCCGGTTTGATGGTAGAAGTGGAAGAAGTCGCCCTCGTTATGAATCTTATACACGTGCTTCCAACCTCCGCCCGAATGCGGTTTCAGGAACGAAGGGAAGCCGACATATTCGAATATTTCTTTCCACTCCAACGGATAATGCAAATTGCGAAAGGACTGCGTTGTCGTCTCAGGCGGATGTTTATAGGACGGAAGCAGCACAGTCTTGGGAATGGCGACGCCGAGCTTCGACATCAGCGCATAATTAAAAAACTTGTCGTCCGCGCTCCACCAGAAGGGATTGTTGATCACTGCCGTTCCATTGATCATCGCGTTTTTCAAGTAAGAACGATAATAGGGAACATCCTGGGAGATGCGGTCGAAGATAACGTCATACTTGACAGGCTCTGCCATTTTTGTGATGCCCACATCCACAAACTCGGCGAGTACTCCCTGATTCATCTCGTTAATCCGGGCGACAACCGCTCCCGGAAATGTGTTCTCCATCCCGAAGAGAAAGCCGACTCTTTTCATGATAACTCCGCATGATAGTTGGTGAAAAAAAACACTGATGTTGAAGCGGAATAAATGCCTTGGATTGAAATCAGCGAAGTAAAAACTCGCGCTGAGGGAAAGAAAATCTGCGAAAAGCCGGAAGTATGATAGGGATTTCGTTCTGAAGAATCAAGAATCCCACAAGCTGCGCGTAATCATCGGGCGTGTTTCCTCCCGCCGGCGGTGATGGAGGAGACAGAAAAACGGGGCGTGAGGATGTTCACGCGCTTGAATAAGAATGACCAAACCAGTTGCCCTTTCTCCAACTTCCGTGTACATTGTGCAACAAATTTTTGAACACAGAAAGCCGTACCTGATGACTGTTCCTATTGGAAAAAACTTCATGCAGTGTCACTACTCCTCCAATAATTTACCCGGCGAGCGCGACCGGGCAAAAATTTCTGAAATTCATAAATGGGATCTCACCGCGGTTTATGAGTCGGATGAAGCATGGCGTGAAGCGAAGCAGCAACTGGTGGCAGAGTTTCCATTGATTGAGGCCTATCGGGGTAAAGTGACCGAATCACCGCAATCATTGTTGGGATGTCTTGAGCTCGTCAGCGGGCTGGGAAAAGAATTCAGCCGCCTCTTTTGCTATGCGAGCATGAGCTCGGACCTCGATACCCGGAACTCAACCTATTTGGGAATGGAGCAGGAGATGAGCGCCATTGGAGCTGAGTTCAGCGCGAAGACGTCGTTCATCGAACCTGAAATTTTGAAAATCGACAGAGCAACGATTGACGATAATATCCGCCGTGAGCCAAAGCTTGAGATGTATCGGCACAACCTCTACGAAACACTGCGTCGGAAGGAACATACGGGAACGGAAGGCGAAGAAAAAATTATCGCCGATGCGGGCTTAATGTCCGACACGCCCAATACGGTGTACGGTATTTTTTCCAATGCAGACTTTCCCTACGCCGAAATTGAAATGTATGACGGAACGAAAGTTAAATTGGATCAGGCATCGTTCGCCCTTCATAAAAGTGCAGCGAGCCGTGAGGACAGGAAAAAAGTTTTCCATTCGTATTTCGGCAAGCTCAATGATTTCCGCCGGACGTTTGGAGCGAACCTGTATGCCGAGATCAAGAAGAACATGTTCTACATGCGGGCACGAAGGTACAATTCCTGCCTCGATCACGCCTTGGACGGCGGCAATATTCCGGTGGCGGTGTACAAGGGACTCATTGACAATGTGAATGCAAACCTTCCGACGTTTCACCGCTATCTGGCGCTGCGCAAACGCATGCTGGGAGTGAGCGAGTTGCATTACTATGACCTGTACGCACCGCTCGTGAAGGATCTTGATTTGAAATATACGATCGAAGAAGCGAACGAACACGTGCTTGCTTCACTCTCGCCGCTCGGCGCGGAATATATGAACGTCTCGCGCACGTGCTTCAACGACCGGTGGGTGGATGTATTTCCGAACGAGGGAAAACGATCCGGCGCGTACAGCAATGGCGCTGTCTATGACGCGCATCCGTACATACTGCTGAACTACAACGGCAAGTACGACGACGTGAGCACGCTGACGCATGAACTCGGCCACACGATGCATAGCTACTTGTCCAACAAGCACCAGCCGTATTGCACGTCGCACTACTCCATTTTTGTGGCAGAGGTTGCATCGACATTCAACGAAGCACTGTTGATGGATTACATGCTCAAGACCATCAAAGACGACAGCATCCGGCTTTCACTGCTTGGCAATTACTTGGACGGCATACGCGGCACTGTGTTTCGCCAGGTGCAGTTTTCGGAGTTCGAATTGAAGATTCATGAGACGGCAGAAAAGGGCGACGCTCTCACGGGCGAAACATTCAGTGAACTGTATGACACGTTGGGAAAACGGTATTATGGTCATGATAAGGGAATCACTATTGTTGATGATGAGATGAAAATCGAGTGGGCGCATATTCCGCACTTCTATTATAATTTTTACGTGTACCAGTATGCTACGTCGTACACCGCATCGGCGGCGCTCTCCGAGCAGGTGCTTGCCGGCGATACGGAAGCGACGAAGCGGTACATGCAACTTCTCTCCTCCGGCGGATCGGATTATCCCATCGAGCTGCTCAAGAAAGCGGGCGTGGATATGACGACATCCCTTCCTTTTGAACTCACGATGAAAAAGATGAACCGCGTAATGGATGAGATGGAAGAGATACTGGCGCGGACGAAGCAGAGGTGACTTTTTTGGGTTCTTTTGCAACTTAGCGTGAGACCCATTGGGGGGAATCAACCCTGAAGATCGGTCCGTTACCGACATTAGCTGATTTTTTCCCCTCCCGCAACCATCTTCTCCTCATTCCGTAGTACTAACTGCCTCTGCAAACAATCAAACTGGTCTCTCATCTGGAAAGGAAAATCATGCGACGTTCAGCGCTACTGCTAATTCTCACGGTGTCTTTGTTCTTTTATGGATATTCCCAGGAACGTGATCGTTCGAAGGTTCCCGACAAATGGAAATGGAATCTCGCCGACGTTTATCCCTCGGATGCAGCCTGGAAACAAGCAAAAGAGAAGTTTATCTCCGAGTATCCGAAGATCGGACAGTTCAAGGGAACGCTGGGCTCATCGCCGCAGCAACTCTTGAAGGCCCTCGATGCGGTCTACTCACTGGCGAAGGAATACAACCGGTTGTATCTGTACACAAGTCTGAATTCAGATCGCGACACACGCGACTCAAAGTATCTGGGGATGGTTCAGGATATGGGACAGCTCGGGGCGGATATGGGCGCGCAGGCTGCGTTTATTGAACCCGAAATCCTCGCCATCGACCCGACGACAATCGCACAATGGACAGCAAACGAGAAGGGGCTTGCCATCTATAAATTCTATCTCAATGATATTCTTCGGCGCAAACCTCACACGGGCTCCGAAGGGGAAGAAAAAATTCTCGCCGATGCTGCGCTCGTTTCCGATGCGGCTTCCAACAGTTACGGTATTTTCACGGACGCTGATTTCCCGTATCCGGAAGTTACACTCAGCGACGGTAAGAAGGTTACGATTAACAAGTCGGCGTTCGAATTGTACCGGGCTTCCGCAAACCGGGATGACCGGCGGATTGTGTTCAAGGCGTTCTTCACGAAGATCAATGAGTTCCGGGCAACGTTCGGGACAATGACGTATGGTGAAGTGAAGAAGAATATGTTCTTCGCCCGTGCGTCGAAATATAACTCGGCAATTGAGCGTGCACTGAACGCAAACAACATTCCCGTGCCCGTGTACAAGAGTCTCGTCGAAAATGTCAACAACAATTTGCGCACACTGCACCGGTACCTGGCTCTACGCAAGCGGTTGCTCGGTGTCGATACGCTTCACTATTACGATTTGTACGCGCCGCTTTTGAAAAATGTCGATCTTGCCTTCACGCCGGAAGAGGCGCAAAGCCAGATCGTTGCTTCATTTGCCCCGCTGGGAAAAGAGTACGTTGATGTAGTTCAAAAAGCATTCAATGAACGCTGGATCGATCTTCATCCGACGACAGGAAAACGCTCCGGTGCGTATTCAAACGGCGGAGCGTACGACGTTCATCCGTTTATGCTGTTGAATTATAACGGCAAGTACACTGACGTACGCACGCTCGCGCATGAGCTGGGGCATACAATGCAAAGTTATCTTTCCAACAAGACCCAGCCATACCCGACGGCAAACTACCCAATCTTTACTGCCGAAGTCGCTTCAACATTCAATGAAGTACTGTTGAACGACCATATGTTGAAATCGATTAAAGATGATAACATCCGTCTCTCGATTCTCGGAGGGTATGTGGAAGGAATGAAGGGGACGTTCTTCCGCCAAACACAGTTTGCGGAGTTCGAGATGCGCATGCATGAGATGGCGGAGCGAGGCGAATCGCTGACGGGTGACAAGCTCAACGATTTGTATCTTCAGATTACGCGCAAATACTACGGACACGACAAACGAATTTGCATTGTAGGTGACGAGGTCAAAGCGGAATGGATGTTCATCCCGCACTTCTATTACAATTTTTACGTGTACCAGTACGCGACGTCATTCACTGCATCAGCCGCACTCGCAGAACCGGTGCTGGCAGGAGACAAAGAGGCCACGAAAAAATACATGCAGTTCATTTCCGCAGGCGGCTCGGAATACGCGATTGATCTTCTGAAAAAAGCCGGCGTCGATATGACAACGTCCCAGCCATTTACTATTACGATGGGGAAGATGAACAAGGTGATGGATGAGATGGAGAAGATACTAACGCGAATGAAGAGCTGATTCGGCGGGCTATAGCTACGCCCTTCAGGGCTTGTGTGAATATCCACCATGTCATGCTGAACTTGTTTCAGCATCCATCTAAGCGAGCGGAATTTGCCAGTATAGATTCCGAACCAAGTTCGGAATGACACTTTTCACACAGGCTCTTCAGCTCGGTGGTTATTGCGGTTAAAATCCTAGTGCATGAGCCTTAGCTAAGCGAGCGCTGCCGAGGTGGGGACGGCGCTCGCTTTTGTTTAAGCAGCTTCGAGGATGCTGAACAACTCAATCTCTTCTTTCCTCCCGCGCAGTTTGATCTTCCCGATGCTTTCCGGACTGTAGTAATCTGTTATTGTTAATTCCCTCAGCAACTCGGCTGAAAGCAACAAGTCTTTTTTAAACTTTGTGCATTCGGAACGTATGCGTGCCGCCGTATTCACCGTATCGCCGTGATAGACAATCTCCCGTTTGATGTCGCCAATCTCACCTGAAATGACCGGACCATAATGGAAACCCGCCTTGAACGTCGGCAGGAATCCGTACGTTGTTTCATATTTATCCGTCTGCAAATGAATTGCCGCCGCAATGCGAAAATAGCAGTTGATGCAGTTTGCATCCTTCAGTCCCTTCTCTTTCGTCCACGTGACAACAACTTCATCGCCAACGTACTGGTAGATTGTTCCCCTGCTCTCCACGATGGCTGAAGAGATATCGTGAAAGAAATCATTCAGAAAATTGTGGTACTGTTTGTTCCCAAGCTTCTCCGCAATGGCCGTTGATGACTTGAGGTCGAGAAACATGAAGATCCTGTCTTCTTCTATAGGCCGATGATATTTTCCGGTAATGAACGTGAGCAATGCGTTGTGGCCCAGAAGCCGGTTCACCTGGCGGACGAAGTTCACCATGAAACTCATTCCCAACGCGTACACTACTACCTGTATGAACTCACCCGCCTGCAAAAATTTTTCAAATTCAGAAGCTGTAAAAGCTTCCTTCATGGACGTCCCGTACATCCACATTTCGTGGAAGAGGAGTACGGCGAACATGGTAACGCTCACAAGCACAACGTAGAAGAACGACCGCAGGAGAAGCATAACGAGGAACGAAAGGCGTTGCCTGTTTCGCGAAAAAAGATATATCTCACCAATTGAACTTACCAATCCTATGATAGCACCGATCACGATGCCATTGAAAACGGTATGAGGGTGTGCATGGCCAAATACCACTGCATACAAGAGGCCTATTGCTGCAGTCACAACCGTACTTGTCGCAATGTTGAGAAGGGATTTTTTTGTTTCGAATGCGAGTGTCATGGATAAAGCCTTTTTGGAGAACGAACCATATGAATCAAAATCGAAAAGCTATACTGTTGTATCGATCCATTTGCTTGCGTGAACCGGTGTATAATTTTTCAACCGCGCAAGCAGCGACTCCTGATCGCTATCGACCAGAAGCATATCCAGATGTTCCGCTTTTACAAATCGCTGCTCTACGGTGTGAGAGAGAAATAATGTAAGATTGTTGAAGTAGCTGTCCACATTTAAAAGTCCTAGCGGCTTGGCAAGGAACCCCAATTGTATCCAGGTAAAAACTTCGAACAGTTCATCGAGTGTGCCCGTACCGCCGGGCAGCGCAACGAACCCGTCGGAAAGTTCATACATGAGCGCTTTGCGCTGGTGCATGTTTTCAACGACGTGCAGATCTGTAAGGCTCGCGTGAGCCACCTCTTTGATCGCGAGACGGTCGGGAATAACTCCGATCGCCCTTCCGCCGTTCGTCAGCACCGCGTCCGCAAGTTGTCCCATCAACCCGACTTTGCCGCCGCCGAAGATAAGAGTAATATCATTTCTCGCGAGCAGCTCACCGAACGAACGTGCTGCGGTTGCATACGCGCCGTTTGCTCCCGGACTCGAGCCGCAGAAAACACAAATGCTTTTCATCGTTTTATCTTAGTGACTGATGTTACGCAAGGCGCCTTGTTCAGTTTGCAGGGACGTGGGCCTGCCCCGTCCCAACTCTGGACTGCGTCGAATCCAAACCAGATTTGGTGCTCGTTTTTGGACACGGCAAGCCGATGTCCCTACCCGGTGTTTTTTTTGTTTGCGGAATATTAGTTAGTGAAGTAAATGTCGTAACGTATTTATAGGAATCTCGGACAAACCGACGTATCCACAACAAAGTCCGCAGGCAGGAAGAATACCGAATCGAGACTACTTTAAGGAATGCAATGTTGGCCAGAGATTCAAATACAGATCGAGTTATCGCAGCGAGAGACGGTGTTTGATTTCTGCCATTGCGATGAGCACGATACTGATGGAGATGTATGCCGACTGAACGCCCGGCGTTGCGATGCCGTACCATCCGGCGAAATCCATTGCAGGCTCCTTTGCGCCGCTGAGAACAAGATACAGAAACAACAGGAAGCAGACGGCAAATGTCTTGGGCGAGCCACTTAAGACGCCAAGGCTTGTTGCCGCAGAGGCAATAAGGATTGTGCCGAGAAGCATCGACAAAGCGCTGCTCATTGAGAAGGGGATTGTTCGCACGATCGGAACAGCAGTGAAGAGCAATGTCAGTGCCACCGCCACGCCAAGCTTCCACCAGACAAAATGTTTCTTGATCGAGGGCACCGTGAACATCAGTGAAGTCATCCCCGCAGTTTTTTCACGCGTAGAAACATCCGCTAGTATTACAACCAGCACGAAGAACATAACCGGCATTCCTCCGCTCATTAACGCAGAGTGTGGCAGCGCGAATGAAACGACCAATGATGCCGCGAACGCAATGAGAGTAATCGGGTAGAGCGTGAATGTGAGAAGCATATCCAACCATATTGCGCGAAGGAGAGCGGGTTGCGATCCTCCGAACTTTAATGCTTCAAGCCATCGTACCAGCGGTTTCAGCTTTATGTTTATTATTGTGAAAATATTATCCGATGATTTTTTCTCTCCCGCGCTAATCTTCTCCGGATCGAATCTATGAAAGAACAGGAATGCAATAACAAACAACGGCAGCGCGCATGAAAGCGAAGCCGCCCTGATTGCGAGCCAGTTTTTCCCGAACGATAAACCGTTGAAAATGTATGGAGGCAGGCTTTGATCAAACTCGTTCGCACCAATGGAAACGTGTGTGGTGTTCGCCTCATCCATCACTTGCCGGACCATGATGCTGATCCCCGGGATGTCGAACAACGCTGCGAAGTTAGCTGACATTTTGGTTTCAGCGATTACCGCAGATATTCCAACGAGGCCCATCCAAACAAAGAAATAAAGAACGTCGCCAATCTTGCCGGAGAGAAACCGAACGCTCTCGAAGAGAAGCGCGATGGCCGAAACGAAAACGATGCCCGGCGGAACAATAGCGACGAAGGACGTTAGATACACAAGCGGTTGCAGAGGTGCTTCGCCGCGAATCAGGTGCATAACCATTGTGCTAAGAATGAAACAGGCGGTGATTGCCGACAGGTAAACGATATTCCCCAGGAATTTTCCCGCAAGGTATTCAAGATTGGACATTGATGTTGCGGCAATGATGAATCCGGTGCGCGCCCGAATATCGCGACGAAGTGTATTGCTTACAAGATAGAATCCAATCATGGTCAGCAGCATTGAACACATCATCGCCGTTGCTACGGAGATGGCCGCGGAGTTGAGCAAAGCCCGTCGGTCGGCGATGACCATGAGTGCTCGTCCGCTTGAGGGAGCGGGCACGATTAAGTATGCAAGCAAGGACAAGAGAAGCAGGGTCACGATGGTCGATGTGCGCCGAAAGCGGATGAAAAAGTCCGCCTTGACGATTGCTGACATCCGTCTAAATGAGAGGTTCATACGCGCGCCGTTTCCGCGAAGTTCATCATGTAGATGAAAGCGTCTTCAATGTCCGGCTCTGCAGGAAGCGCGCCCGGAAGGGGACACGTGGGACTAACGATATGAAGATGGACGCCATCCGGTTTACGGACCGAATTGGAGATTTTGAGCGAGGTGCGGATCCGTTCAAACTCTTCTGACGGAAGAACGGTTTTCCACACGCTGCCTTTCGCTTTCTGCAACAATGCTTCAGGTGTCGAGCATCCGAGTAGCCTTCCTTGTTTCATCACCGCAATTTGTGTTGCAACGGATTCAATGTCTGAGACAATGTGCGTGGAGAGAATCACGAGTTTTCCGGCGCCGATGTCTGAGAGAATGTTGCGAAACCGGACCCGCTCCTCCGGGTCGAGCCCGGCGGTTGGTTCATCGACAATCACCAGATCAGGGCCGTTGATAAGCGCCTGCGCGATGCCGAGGCGCTGCCGCATGCCGCCTGAAAATGTACCTGCAACACGATGTGCGACCGTGTGGAGATTCACCATCTCCAGCATTTCCATGACACGGGACTTGCTTCGGACTCCCTTCAGCGAGGCGAAAAAACTCAGGAACTCGAATGCGGTGAGGTTGTCATACACGCCAAAATCCTGTGGAAGAAAACCAAGCCGCGATCGAAGCTCGTTTGCATGTTTTGCAATATTCTTTTCACGAAAGAAAATTTGTCCGGCTGTCGGAGAGGTAATCGTTGCAATCATTTGCATCAATGTTGTTTTGCCCGCCCCATTGGGGCCCAGCAATCCGACAACCCCATGTGTCAGGTTCAACGAAAAATCAGATACGGCGATTGTTCCGGAGCGATAACGCTTGGTAATGTTTTGGATGGTGAGCATGGATGGTCTCGCTCCCGATAGTGTACGGGATTAGACAACACTTTTGGATGAATTGTTTCGGAGAGAGATGAACTCTGAAAGAAGTGTTACTTTGCCCTGGCAAGCCACGTGTTGAGATGATCGTATGACTGCACCGGGCTGAGCACGACCATCACGCACGCATCGTAAATTGCCGCCATGCCGTTCTCTTCCGCGTACCTCACAGCATCGTTCGACTCGGCGCCCGGCTGCATCCACACGGCCGTAATGCCTTTGGCTTTGCATTCACGAAGGATCCGCTCTGTTCTTACCGGCGGCACAATAAACACCACGGACTTTACGTCGGCTGGAAGATCCGACACTTTAGCGTAACACTTGTCGCCTTCAACAGTGGTATGGTTCGGATTCACCGGATAGACAGTGAACTTCTTGTCCCGCAGATATCGGTAGACGATGTTGCCGTATTTTTCCCGGTTCTCAGAAGCGCCGACGACTGCGTAGGCACGAGAAGAAAAGAATCGTTCAAGAAATTGTTTCATGCATCAAGGTACAGCAAAAGCGAATTGCGTTCAACCCTGGAATCTACCAGGTGAGCGCAACTGTTTGATCGGGAAGGTAATATGAATAAGCGACTACGCTGGTGACTTTGGTTGGCCCATCGCAGCCAGAGCATCCGCTCCCATTTTGTGTGTCTGTAAATGTTTCTTCTTGCGGAATGCTTTGCACGCCATTGAGTGAAAAGGGGTTTCCCGTAACAAGCGGCCGGTCAGGCGAGACAATTCCTATTTCCAGCGAATCGGCCTTTTGCTCGCTGCTGGCCACAATGTAAAACACTCCAACGGAATCCGTGAGACTTATCGCGCGTTCGCCCTGTACTCTTTTGCCTTGAAGAATCTGAAATGTGTTGGCACTGAAAAAACGTTCTTTAGCAAGAAGAAGAACGGCCAAATCCTTTACGCTGCCTCCCGCTGGGCGAGTGATCCTACCGCGAACGGAATACTGGTGATAAGGGGGAAGAGTCGGCGAGGTGGCGAAGATATACGGGCCGAGCAATAGTGTAATTGCGATAATTGTTTTAGCGTATGACTTCACGATTTACGAACTGTAATATTCACTACCGCCCGCCAATCCACGGAATTCTTACTCACTTCTTAGCTTTTCCCTGTGCCGCCACAGCGTCCATCGCTTTTTTCACCGCATCAGGGTCGCCGAGGTAATGGCTCTTCAGCGGTTTCAAGTCTGCATCCAGCTCATACACGAGCGGCATGCCCGTGGGGATGTTCAGCTCGACGATGTTCTCTTCCGAAATGTTGTCGAGATACTTCACCAACGCACGCAGACTGTTGCCATGCGCAACAATAACCACGCGCTTGCCCGACTTGATTGCCGGCGCAATCGTTTCATGCCAGTAGGGGAGGAAGCGATCAACAGTGTCTTTCAAACATTCTGCAGCAGGAATCTCTTCCGGCTTCAGGTCCTTGTAGCGTTGGTCGTGTCCCGGAAAACGCTCGTCTGTTTTCTCAAGCGCAGGCGGTTGAATGTCGTAGCTCCGGCGCCAGATTTTTACTTGCTGGTCGCCGTACTTTTCCGCCGTTTCGGCTTTGTTCAAGCCCTGCAGCGCGCCGTAATGCCGCTCGTTCAACCGCCACGAGTTGTAGACGGGTATCCACATCAAATCCATTTCATCCATCACGGACCACAGTGTGCGGATCGCCCGTTTCAACACGGACGTGTACGCAACATCGAAGACGAAACCTTTTTCTTTTAGAACTTTTCCCGCGCTGCGTGCTTCTTCTTTTCCTTTATCGGATAAATCAACATCGGTCCAGCCGGTGAAGCGGTTTTCTTTGTTCCATGTGCTTTCGCCGTGGCGGACGAGGACGAGTGTGTAAGTCTTTGAGCTCATAGTTTAAGGCTTGATTGGTTCTAGAGTTGGTAAGTTTTGGCGTGTATGTTCCTATTCATTAAACAAAAAGCCCGCTAAACATTCCAGAGGAACCTTTGTTCTTTTACAATGTTGATTATTGAGGGTGATGTCAGTAAGCCATAAGCCTGCCGGTATTCCGGCATGGCGGTTTCCAATAATAGCGGGGAGGGTTTGCTATGAGATTCTTAATTGCGTTACTCGGTGACCGGTTGGACAGCCTGGTGGCAAAGAACTTTGAACACGCTGCCTGGTATATGATTGTTGATGGAGAAACAGATGAGGGAGAGACTACTCGTAATATTACTCCTCAGGATCGGCAGAAGATGTTACGAGAGGCTGCTTCTGCAAATGTGGACGCGGTAATAGCGGGAAAATTTAGCGAGCATTCCCGCAGGCTGATCGGCACGTACAAAATGGGATTGATACAGGTGCATGGAATGACCGGTCGGATGGCAATGATGAAGGCGCAAACAGGCGAGTTGAAACAGTCAGGATTGGCGGAAGGCGAAATGAAAGACGAGAAGGAGATAACCCTCGGCGCGGTGAAACGTCCGTTGCTCAAGGCAAAGAAACCGAAGATGCCGTTTACGAATCCCGGCTACTCATCCGATTCTCCGCGCGGTCATCATCATATTCAGCAGTACGGGGGAAGAGGGCACTGATTTGTTGCACAGGTAACGAAGACACCTCTGGAAGAAACGCAAAGATGATTTTTATCGTGTGGCTGTCCGCGACGACGTGAGGGCAGCCCCGCGGAAGGAAGAACATTAGAGAGATTCCGCGCACGAAATTTTTCCGCAACTTTTACTTGCCTTTCGTTTTTTTTTTTGATTAGATTGTAAGCAGCACAAACACACAGGAGGGACTCATGCCAACCACGCGACTCCTGTTCTTTCCAAATCTCCTGATCTCCTCTATCTTCCTCACCAATCTCTACAACCTTTTCAAGGGTGTATTATGAGCATCTTCAGATCCATCCGTTCATGCTGTGTTGGTGTTGTTATGCTTCTCTCGCTCGTTCGTATCCCCGGAGAGGCGCAAGAACAAAAGACACTCCGCTCGTTTGGCGTAGAAGTGAAGCACGGTCAACCCGTGCGTCCGTACCCTTCCACCGTAGCCCTCGGTTTGTTCAATCCCGATCCGTTGCTTGACCTCGCATGGTACGATGAGGGACAGGGCAAAGTACAAGTGTGGCAAAACTTAGGCAACGGAACATTTGGGACCGAGCCGGTGTGGGAGAAGCGGAGTAATGAAGTGGTGGAAAAGATGGAGTTCAAGAAAACCCGAATGTTCACCGAAACAATTTTCGACAAGAACAGTTGGGCTGACTTGATACTCACCTATGCCGATGGACGTACGGAAACCATCTCTCACGAGTGGATACTGAATGCGAACAACGGTTTCTCTTCTATGCCGCAATCAACAAGCAACTTCCCTCCCTTGAATTTTACTGAGAAATGGCGAAGCGAGCGAAACCCAGGCTCATGCTTGCAGGTGGATGTTGGGGATATTGACAACGACGGGAAGACGGAGATGGTGTACATGTTCTATCCCGATGTAGGGGACACGAATGGTGTGAACAGGCTTGTTGTGTACAAATGTTTTAGAATCGATTCCATTGTGATTGACTGGGACACGACGATTACCACATTTAATGCAGGCTACGGCTTTTCTGACATCGATAAAGATGGACATAAGGAAATCATTCTCACCTACAAGCTCAGAGGCATCGGTGTGCTTCCGACCGTGGCGTTTCTGGAATGTTACGGACCGCGGCAATACAGGTTCTTCAATTCCAACCTTGGCTATGATCGTCTTTTGTTCAAGGCAATGGAAACCGACGTGAATCATAACGGCGTGAAAGAGATAACTGCTTTAACGAGCGACGGTAACGCGATGGGAGATCGAACCCTCATCTATGTTGCCGAGTTCTCGAGCAAGACACTTCTCCCAAACGGTCAGGGATTCATATCGTTTGGTTCCGGGACCCTTGCTCGATTCAGCGGGTACGCGTTTGACTTGGCCGTGGGACAAATGGATGGAGAGGGATGGGACGACCTTGTGCCGGCGGGTGGGTCGTTCGGATTCAATGAGCCTGTGCCCGTCCATTACCTGTCTTACAGCGCTGCGTTGGGAACATGGCGGACCCGAGAGATTTACACCGGACTACAGTCGGGCACCGGAGCAGTGATGTTCGCTAATCTTGATGCCGATACAAACAAAGAGTTTATCAGCGGCGCACCCGGACCGATCGGTCATGGCTCCTTATTCGCTCTCAAGTGGCAGCACGATACAACATGGAGTGTGATGTGGGCGGACTCAACTACCATCCGAAACGCACCATTATGGGTCAATGTCGGTAACATAGCCGGGCAGCATGTAGTCGCGGGCGCTAATACCTGGAACCCCAACTATGACACTGTTTGGAGTAGCTTGAATTTCTATTCGCTGATAGGACAACCTCTAGGTGCTTGGCATCGTGATTCTATTTCCATACAACAATTCTTTTTCACGAAGCTCGCACAAGATACGATTAGTAATTTGCTCTTTGCGCAGTATTCTTACCCGAATTGGCTCGGGAGCAGATTGGAAGTATTTGGAGTAAGCGGCGTGACTACAGTTCCGCCTGCAAATGAATTCCCTCAACAATTGTCACTGTCTCAGAATTATCCCAATCCCTTCAATCCAACAACAACAATCCGGTTCACTTTGCCAAAACAAGGAAATGCGCGGTTGGTTGTTTATGATCTTCTGGGAAGAAATGTGGAGATTTTGCTGAATGAAGAAAAAAACGCTGGCATGCACGTTTTACATTGGAATGGCTCGAAGCATTCAACGGGAGTATACTTCTATCAGTTGGAAACCCAAACAGGTGTGTTGACGAAGAGGATGGTCTTAATTAAATGACAAGAAAGGAGGCGAGAGAATGATATTCGTTCGGGCAGTAATACAAACCGGGCGGTGATGTTCGAACCATCCCCGCCCGGAACATCACTCATCCGCGTACAGCGGATCGAGCGGCAAACAACATCCCGGATAAGGGTAGTGAAGGCGTCTGAGGCATTCAGGCTCCAGAGCGCCTTCTTTGTTTGCCAATCACAAACAACAAAAAAAACACTACGAAAACAAACTTATGAAAGGAACATTATGAAACAGTTTTGATGTTACTTGCCATCTCCCTCCTGCTCTCCAGCACAAGTCGTTCCGGAGGCGGTGGTTCTTCAACTGCATATCTCGAGACATCGCGGCAAGCCGTCTCTGTGCCGACGCCGAGCAATTACACACCATGCGATCAAACATATCAGCGCACATGGTACTTCGATCTCGAAGCGATAAACGATGTTGCGAATGACCATTACGTGGACCTTGCCATCGGGTTCAGCAGCATCTACGGAATCGGGGGAGTTAATTATATCGGCTTCGAGAACTACAACAATCAAAGCGGGGCATTTCCAACTCAAAACGGAAACTTCTTCAGCGATTTCACTAATTGCGACGACAACAATCGCATCAACAACTTCGTCTTCGGCAAACTTCGCACGTCCGTCAACTGGAATGACCTCGCTGTGTTGCGTGACGGTGGTACGTACATTTATCTCAACACCGGTAACGGGATGTCGACAAATACTTCACAGACCCCATTATCGGGCAAGGCGACGGATGGGACATGAGGGCCATTTAATGGGGGAGATGCGTATTACGATCTCGCTGTTACGAATGGTATCAATGAGGTAAGGATTTACTTCAGCAATAATGATGGGACAGTCAGCAACTCTCCAACGACGGTATCGATGGTGGCGACGCAGATAATCCTTGCTCAGATGAATCAAGATCTCTTCTATCCTCAAAACTCAAGTGACCGTTGGGATCTGGTTTCGTTCTATGGCAATACGGTTTCTGTTAGAACCAACAACAATAGCAACGGTTTCGGCAGTCAGCAGGATTTCCCGTTCGGAACGGGTCAATACAACAACTCGATCACAGCCATAGCCGTTGGCGATGTGAACAACGATGGCTTCAACGACGTTGTTGTTGTGGGATATGACGGCAATCTTGGAAGCATTGCAAGACTGTATTTGAACAACACTAATGGCACAATAAGCACGTCACCAAGATGGACTTCAGACACGTACCAAATTCCCAGCCACACGAAAGTAATGATTGGCGACATGGGTGGCCCGAATGACGCAAACAAAAACGATGGTTGGAACGATGTTGTCATCGGAGGGTATTAGGGGGCAATCCGAGTATTTATCAACCAGCGGTCAGAACCATTCTTCAACGGAACTCCACAACAATCATTCTACTCCGCCGGCCCGTACGACGGAACGGGAAAGTACGTCCTGGCAGATATCCAAAACACGGGAGGGCTAAGCGTTGTGTATGTAGGATTCCACAGCCCAATAGAGGGGCCTAACACTTCCGGCATTTACGTCAATAAACACACCGGCAACCCCGCGCCCGCGCCGCCCAAAGGCGTCTCAGTTACGGGAACGCCTCCGGATCAATATGGCTACAGCTATCCGAGAATTTCATGGGCTCCGAACATTGAACGAGATCTCAATTCGCAATCGGCTTATCAGCTTTGGCGAAGAACTGTTGGGTCCATTTGCGGTACGAGTAATTGGTACCAAGTGGCAACTCTAAATTCTACAACATGGGAGTACACAGATTGGAGCATAGGTACTGTGATGCCTGGCGGAGACTGCATGGCAGAATACAAGTTGACTGCAAAAGACATTGCAAACAATTTATCGGATTATTCTACCACTGTGCAGATCAATTTCGCAAGCTATATTTGGAAAGCTGCGGGTGGAGATGGAGGATCGTTGAGCAAGCCATCGGCGTATCAACTTCACAACGCCTATCCCAATCCGTTCAACCCATCAACACAAATCAAATTCGAATTACCGGAAGATGGTTACGTCTCATTGAATGTGTTCGATGTGTTGGGCAGAAAGGTTGCCGAGCTTACGAACGGCAATTATGCAGCAGGCTATCATAGTGCAACTTGGAATGCCGCCGATGTTGCCAGCGGAGTCTATCTCGTTCGGCTCACTGCAACTGATGCCAATGGCACTGTGAAGTTCAATAAGGTCGGAAAGCTGCTACTCGCTAAGTAATAAAGCTTAGCGGGAATGCAAAGCGGGAATGAAGCTTAAACGGCATTCATTCCCGCCTTAGTGTTTCAGCAATAGCAGGAAGAACACCCGGACGCAACCAGGACCATGATCAAAAGAAGCGTAGGGTTGAGCAGTGTAACTTTGAGAGATGTTCTCATTGTTGTTCCTCCATGGGTGGGAGTTGGTTTATTCCGTTCCGAGAACGGCGTGGCTAATAGTACGAAGCAGAATTTGTTCTTGCAAGTTCATCCGCAGCTTCATTCATAGAGAAAGAGCAGGTTGTTCTTGAGAGATTCTTGAGTCTGAGATTGCACGATCCGGAGAATTCTTGCCAGGGTAACGCGAAGAGGAATTTGCTTTGATACGATGATACCAAAGTGGTCAGTGTTATCTCGTACATATAAATTATGGAGCAGGACAAAATCTCTGACGTTGAAAGTCAGCATTGCCCGTTTGTTTTTGATTGCGTAGCGCAATTGTGCGTCATCCGGAAGGCCTTTTCGCCCTGATTCCTGCACGTGGATCGCATCCACACCTCTTGCGCGGAGAATTTCTGCAAGCTCGAATTGAGTGTCCTCATCAAGAAGAAAGCGCGGGTTCATCTGCCTTGTTTGGGTCGGGTGAGGGCCATTCTCTCCCAGCGTTCATAATCCGAGTTCTCTTTTATAAGCTTGTCAATTTCGTTTTTGTTATCGAAGTAATACGTAAGCGCCGCGTGTACCTGGGCGTGAGTGAGATGACTCAACAGTCCAAGAATTTCATCGACAGTCTTACCCATCTGATAGTACCCTGCAATTGCACGAACACTTGTGCGGGTTCCACTCACAACCGGTTCGCCTCCAACAACTCCCGTTTTGCGCTCGATGTGGGGATAAGACGGTTGTCGAGAATTTTTTCTCCGGGGTTTTACAACGATTCGCTTCGGGCTGTCCTTTGTAATCATGGTTCTCTCATTATCAATAGGTCTGTATTTAAGTCCTATGGAAATATATCAATTTTAAACTTGCCTGAAAACATCTACCGATGCGGCTGCTGTTGTGTCAAACAATGCAGAGTTCCAAATCCCCATACTAAATCGACGGCATGAATTCCGATCACCGGCCGATCGTGAAATAAGTCCGAGAGAATTCCAAGCGCGACGCGATCATTCGTGTCGTTGAATGTCGGAACCAACACGCCTGCGTTCGCAATGTAGAAGTTTGCGTAGCTCGCCGGCAAGCGAACATCATCGAGATATAATGCTGACGGCATCGGCAGGGGAATGACATCCAACTTTGATCCGTCTTCAAGCTTCGCCCCTTCAAGTCGCTCACGGTTCTCCTGCAGCGTTTTGTAGTTTGCGTCCGTGGGATTATCTTCGCTGCACAACACAACAGTGTTCGCATTCACGAAGCGACAAAGATCGTCAACATGTCCATGAGTGTCGTCGCCGGCGATTCCCTTGCCGAGCCAGATGACGTTTGTCGCTCCGAGATTGTCCGCTACAATCTTTTCCATTTCTTTCCGCGTCATTCCCGGGTTGCGGACCTGCGTTGTCTGATCCAACAAACATTCTTCTGTCGTCAGCAATGTCCCTTTTCCGTTCACATCAATTGCGCCGCCTTCCAACACGACAGGTTTTCCGTTATGTGTTGGATTGAAAACGGGCACGCCGAGCGCTTTCGCTGCGCGCACATGAATCTTTGTATCCTTTTTCCAGTCCGGATATTTTGCCCACGCGTTGAAACGAAATCCGGCGACGGCAATATCATGTTGTTCCTGCTTGACGAAGATGGGCCCGAAGTCCCGCGTCCACCCGCGGTTTGTCGGAAAGCGGAAGAACTCCACTTGCGAGAGGTCTGCATGGACTCTCTTTAATATCCGTCGTGCACTTGTTTCATGTTCTTTTGAATTGACGAGTATGCGCACGATCTCACCCGCGCTGAGCCTGCGGACGATTTCCCCGTAGACCCATGGAATTATTCCAAACTTTCCCGGCCAATCGCTTTTGTTATGCGGCCAGCCAATCCATGTGGCCTCGTGGGGTTCCCATTCTGCCGGCATGCGATACCGTTGTGCTGCTGGCGTCACTCCTTCCATTTGTCCTCATCGAGGAAACGCTGTTCAATGCCGTGGTATGCATCGATACGCCGGTCGCGAAGGAAGGGCCAGTTGCGCCGGACGTCTTCAATTCTTGCCAGATCAATTTCGCCGATCAGAGTCTCTTCCTTATCGGTCGACGCTTCGGCAATGATCACGCCCTGAGGGTCGGCAAGAAACGAGGTGCCCCAGAATTCGAGTCCGGCTCCCCCTTCGACCGTCTTCTCGTGCCCGACGCGGTTCACCGCTGCAACATACACGCCGTTGGCAATTGCATGTCCCCGCTGTACAGTCTTCCACGCATCGCGTTGCTGCGCGCCATACTGCGCCTTCTCATTCGGGTGCCAGCCGATTGCGGTGGGATAAAACAAAATGCTCGCGCCCTTCAGCGCTGTGAGCCGTGCGCCTTCGGGATACCATTGGTCCCAGCAAATCAGCGTCCCGATGTTTCCCTTGCTGGTGTTAAACGACTTGAATCCCAGATCGCCGGGCGTGAAATAAAATTTTTCGTAGAACGCCGGATCGTCCGGAATGTGCATCTTTCGGTAGAGGCCCAGAATCGTCCCGTCCGAATCGATGACGGCGGCGCTGTTATGATAGACGCCCATCGCCCGTTTCTCAAAAATCGGCGCAACGATGACGACACCTGCCTTGCGTGCAACAGCGGTAAGCGCTTCAGTCGTGGGGCCGGGAATAGTTTCCGCCAGATCGAACAGCGCAACGTCTTCCTTCTGACAGAAATATTGTGAGCGAAACAGTTCGGGCAGGCACACAATCTGCGCTCCGCGTTTCGCCGCTTCTTCGACTTTTGCCGCTCCGTGCTTCAGGTTCGCGTCCGGATTCTTTTCTACTGCGATCTGGACAAGCCCGACGGTGAATGTTGTGGGATGAATATTCATGGAATCGTAGTGTGTGAAAAAAACTTAGCAAAATATACGCGAAGCATACACCAGAATCAACGCATCGACGTGAGAGCTATATTAACAATTGGCATTTCGTTCGGCAAGGTTTTCGCCACAATTCACCGTTCATTTGACTTCCGCACGATCATGCGGTATATTTCAGGTGTCAACGTTGTAACACTTCCCTGCTTTTGGTTCTGTTCTTTGTCGGAGATTGGCGCGTGAGGTTGAAAGAACAGGCGCGCAATCTCATCTCATCTCATCTCATCTCATCTCATCTCATCTCATCTCATCTCATCCATCAGCATGTGATGCGAAGAGGCTGGGAATTATCTATTCGTTCATTTATGTGCAGGAGTTTGCATGCGATTCATCAGAACACTTCCGGTTCTTCTCATTCTCTTATTTTCGCTCGTCATCAATGGTACGGTGCGCGCAGAAGAGCGAACGCTCCAGTCTTTTGGCGTTCAGGTAAGCAATGGACAGCCCGTGCGGCCTTTGCCTTCCAACGTAGCGCTCGGCTTGTTTAACCCGGACCCCTGGCTCGACCTTGCATACTATGCTGATGGCAAAGTTCAGGTGTGGCAAAACTTAGGCAACGGATATTTTGATCAAGTGATTGAACAAAATGTGAACGGTGAGGTTGTGAAAATGGAATGGCGCAAGAGCAACTACTTCAACGCGATGATTCTTGACCACACCAGTTGGGGGGACTTGTATCTGACGTATGCAAATGGGCGTGAGGAAAAAATCTTGCACGAGCACATGCTGCATGCAAACACAAGCTTTGCGTCTCTGCCGCAGGTAAATAATAATTTTTCCCCGCTGAATTTTCATGAGGTGTGGAGAAGCAGAGAACAAAACCAACCAGTCACAGCTCTGCTGATTGATGATATTGATAATGACGGCAAGACAGAGCTTGTGTATTTTTATAAGGTTCCTCCTAGCCAAGGCGACACCAACCGTTTAGTGATTTACGAACATGTCGCAGATAACAACTACATCGTTGATTGGGACACGGTACTGAGAGGAGGAGCCTTATAAAAATACACAAGCTCTGTCTTGCC
>JBBRUI010000037.1:0-20641 GCA_038247945.1 Bacteroidota bacterium
GCTGATGTTGTTCAGTCCGCGATTTGTTTTTTTTGAATATCCGGATCGTTGGTCGGTGATTCTTGGATTGAAGCAGTTAGTTTTTGGTGTCATGGTATTTTTTGGTTTCGGTTACGCGAGAATGTTTCGAATGATCGAAAAAATAGGAGCCGCGGATGGACAGTCCGGAAATATTCGTCCCTTCTACAACCAAATGCTATTGTTCGGAAAGATAAACGTGGCTCTGGCGATTATCTCTCTCTTACTTGCCGCTGCTTTGAATTCATAGGAACCGGTGTTGGCCAAAATTATCACCATAGCAAATCAAAAAGGCGGGGTCGGAAAGACGACGACTGCCGTGAATCTCGCCGCTTGTGTTGCTGCGGCCGAGAAACGCACGCTCCTTGTCGATATCGATCCGCAATCCAATGCAACGAGCGGAGTGGGATTCGAGGGCTCGTCCGAAGGAAGGAGCAGCTATGAATTGATGGTGGGAGATATCCCCGCCTTCTCAGCAGTAGCTAAAACGCAGATGCCGTATCTTTCTCTTATTCCATCTCACATAAATCTTGTGGGCGCAGAAATTGAAATGGTGGAGTTGGAGAACAGGGAGAAGAGACTGAAGAACCAGTTGGACTCGTTGCGAAGCCAATTTGATTTTATTTTTATTGATTGCCCGCCATCGCTCGGACTTATTACGTTGAATGCACTGACGGCGGCTGATTCAATTCTCATTCCGGTGCAGTGTGAGTATTTCGCCCTCGAAGGCCTCGGCCAGCTTCTGAATACAATTAACATGGTGAAGAAGCAACTGAACGAGCAATTGGATATTGAAGGAGTGTTGATGACGATGTACGACAGCCGTCTTCGCCTCTCCAACCAGATCATTGAGGAGGTCAAAAAATATTTCGGAAACAAAGTGTTCAAAGCTATCATTACGCGAAACGTCCGGTTAAGCGAAGCGCCGAGTTTCGGGAAACCAATCATTCTCTATGATGCTGTCTCAGCGGGATCACGGAACTACATGGACCTCGCGCAGGAACTGCTGGCGAACAACAATCATCGCATACAAATTATGCCCGTGCAGAATGGAGTGTCCCAGATATGAGCCTGAAGAATAGGCCGGTCCTCGGCCGTGGTCTTGCGTCCCTAATCCCGCGCCCCACCTCTCCGTTTCCAATTGTTGGCCGGCAGGATGACGGCGCCTCGGAGAATTCCGTTGCACACATTGACATTGATAAGATCCGGCCGAACCCGTTTCAGCCGCGGGCTGACTTCGATCCTGTTGAACTGGATGAACTGAAGCGCTCGATTCAGGAGAAAGGAATCATTCAGCCGATCACGGTGTGCAGGGTGGAGGGTGGTTATCAACTTATTTCCGGCGAACGCCGGCTTCGGGCTTCGAGGGAAGCGGGATTGGTTCAGATTCCCGCGTACATCATCAAGATCCATTCTCAGGATGAGTTGCTTGAGCTTGCTCTCATCGAGAACCTTCAACGCTCCAATCTCAACCCGATCGAAATTGCTATCTCCTACAAACGTCTGACCGAGGAACTCAACTACTCGATTGAGCAAGTAGCGCAGAAGACCGGGAAAGACCGCTCGACGATTACGAATTTCCTCCGGCTGATGAAGCTGCCCGATGTCATTCAGGCGGCTGTTCGTAAGGGCGATATAAGTGCAGGCCATGCCCGCGCGTTAATCACGATTGAAAATCCGGTGCTTCAGTTGAGTATTTTCGAACAGATTATCGACCGCGGGCTTTCCGTTCGTGACGTGGAGAAACGCGTTCGTGAAAACGGAAAAACGAAATTAATCCGATCGCAGACAGCGTCCGGCGATTCCGGTACGCCGCGGGACAGCTCGTTGGGAAGCATCGAAGAAAAACTCAGGCAAACTCTCGGGACGAAAGTGGAAGTGAAGGATGATGGTGGCCGCGGAACCATCGTGATTGAATATTACTCGCTCGACGATCTTGATCGCTTGTTGGATATGTTCTCGACCATTCATAGTTGACCCGATCCGTTACTTGGATAAGTTGAGAAGAAAAACAGAACCATTTGCACTATGCGTGGACAATACCGACTATCTGGCTTCGCTCATTGTCGGTAAAGTCTATCGCGTTGTTCCGGACGCGCGAGCAGCAAAAGATGAGTTCGTACGTATCGTTGATGAGAGTGGCGAGGACTATCTTTACCACCAGAGTCATTTCGTCTTTGTTGATTTTCCACGTGCGGTAAAAAAGAAGATTCTTGAGATGGAAGTTGTCGCATAGAAACCTGAGAAAGAAAAATGTCCAAACAAATTGTTCACACCAAAAACGCCCCCGCCGCAATCGGTCCCTATAGTCAGGCAGTCATTGCCGGCAACGGAATGATCTTTACCGCCGGACAAATTGCCATTGACCCTGCGACGGGAAACATTGTTGAAGGCGACATCAGAGTGCAGACCCGACGCGTGATGGAAAATCTAACGGCGATTCTGAGTGCTGCGGGTTCCAGCCTGGACAGTGTCGTGAAGACGACCGTCTTCATTAAAGACATGAATGAGTTTGCAGCAATGAACGGAGTGTACGGTGAATACTTTAAGGAAAACCCCCCCGCACGCTCGACCGTGGAGGTTGCGCGCTTGCCCAAGGATGTCCGCGTTGAAATTGACGTGATTGCTTTCCTTGCCAACAAGTAACGGTGCGTGATGAGAGTTGCGGGTTTGTTGGTAATTCTCTTCCTCGGCTCCCGCGCTCCATCGCAAGTACGACTTGACTCGCTTCCTCCTCCGAAATTCTTTACGCCCGATGACTCTGCCCGTGTCGTGAATTCTGCACCGCCATTACAACCCAAACGCATGGACACGGTCTCGACCGCATACCATCCAACAAAATCGCCGGGTGTTGCCCTGGCACTTTCTGCCGTGCTTCCCGGTGCCGGACAGTTTTACAACGAATCATATTGGAAAATTCCGATCCTGCTTGGGTTCGGTTATTATTTTGCTTCGCGATGGTTTGAGTATAATGACAGTACGAAGCATTACCGGGAGCGTTATACGAACAGTTTTACGACCCAGACTCCCGGGGACATTTTCGAATTTCAACGGCTAAGAGAATTCTATAAAGACCAGCGTGATGCGTTTTCGTGGTATATTTTTATCTACTATATCGTGAATCTTGTCGATGCGTATGTTGATGCGAGCCTGTATGATTTCAATGTTGGAGATAATTTGTCGATCAGGGTTCGACCTGATTTCGATTTTCGACAAAGTCAAAGTGCGCGGTTAAATGTGAAAATTAGTTTTTAGAGTTGTACAGTTGGTAGAGTCTTTAGTTTATAGAGTTCCAAAACTCTACTATTGCGTGTCGCAAGTTCCTTTACGAAATGAATCTGGTTTGTCACTGGCGAATACTGACCTCACCCCAACCCCTCTCCTGAGACGAGAGGGGCTTTATTGAAATCCGTGCTTTTTCCTCCCCTTCTCGTCTTAGGAGAAGGGGCCGGGGGATGAGGTCTGCTCAAGAAAAAAACGACATCTTCAATTTGATACTCGCGACTTAACGAAGTTATTTCTGGGACGCGACTCTAGCTAGACTCAATGAACTCTAAGAACTCAATAAACTCTATGAACTTTCCCACTCTCAAAAAACCAATACGCCCATGCTAAACTACATCTGGCTTTCACTGATCGTTATCGGCATTCTGGCTGCGGCCGGGACCGACATTTACGACGAAGCGAGAAACACGAATCGTAATGGTATGCCGCTCGAGGCCACTGTCGAGGTGAGCAAATCCCAAAACATGATGGTCGAAGGCGATGTTGTAATTCCTGCCGATAACTTCAATTCGTTTTATGGGACTTCCGCTGCGACGAATGTTCGTCAACCGATTACAATCATCACCTCGGCGAACGGGACTCGGATGTTCAATTTGCCAATGAGTGATTCCTCTCCCAAACAATGGAAGGGCATGGCAAAGGGGGCTGCAAGCAAAGAAAAGCTCTCCGGTACGGTGCGTTCATTCCGGATTTCGGAAGACGGGAAGAACGCAACGGTTCAACTCGAGATCGAGCCGATCCGCTATGTGAAGATGAAAGCAATTACCCAAGCTTCCCTTGATATCGCCGGCGTCGCTGTCACGCTCGCGCTCGGACTTATCGGCATCATGGCGCTCTGGCTCGGCGTCATGAAAGTCGCGGAAGAAGCCGGCTTGCTGAAAGTTGTGGCGAGGGTTCTTTCTCCGGTAATGAAGCGGTTGTTTCCGGATGTTCCGCCCGATCATCCCGCCGTCGGTGCGATGATCATGAACATTGCAGCCAACATGCTTGGACTCAACAACGCCGCAACTCCGATGGGATTGAAAGCGATGGAGGAATTGAACAAACTCAATCCCAAACCGGGCACGGCAACGAATGCGATGGTGACGTTTCTTGCAATCAACACAGGCGGATTAATTCTCATTCCGGCGACTGCGATTGCGGTGCGGGCGGCGGTTGGTTCTGCCAATCCCGGACTTATAATTGGTACCTCCATTGTCGGCGCCGGCTGTGCGACTGCTGCAGGTATTATCGCCGCCAAACTGTTGCAACGCCTCCCGCGTTTCAAGAAAGAAGGCGAGGTCGCCAATGGCTGATACCTTCCGTTCCATTATCAATGTAATTTCTGTTTTTGCGATTCCATTATTGTTGCTTGTCTTTTTGGGTTGGGGATTTTTCAAAAAAGTGAAAGTGTACGAGGTATTTGTTGAGGGTGCGAAAGAGGGTTTCAACACATCGGTTCGCATCATTCCGTATCTGGTGGCAATGCTGGTGGCAATTGCGATCTTCCGCGCGAGCGGAGCGATGGAATTGCTGACAACAGTTCTTTCTCCTCTTGCATCGCTCATCGGAATGCCGACGGAGACTTTGCCGCTCGCCATTCTTCGTCCGCTCTCCGGCAGCGGCTCTTTGGGATTGATGACGGAACTGATGAAAGTGCATGGACCGGATTCGTTCATCGGCGTTCTTGCCTCGACGATGTATGGCAGTTCGGAGACAACCTTTTACGTGCTTGCGGTTTATTTTGGTTCTGTGTCCATCAAGAAAACCCGACACGCTGTGCCGGTCGGGATTATTGCAGATGTTGCCGGAATGTTGGCGGCAGTATGGGTTGTTCGGTTGCTATTCTTCTGAGGACTTTTCCTTGCATTTGTACGTGTCCCTGACTATCTTTTTTTGGATTGCGTTGCGGTCCTGTCCGTCCTCCTTTTTCTTCGCCATCAGTCTTATCGCTTAACTACAATCGTTGATTATCAATGTCACTTTTTAATAAGCTTGTTGTCAGCAGTCTTCCTCTTGTTCCAAAGTCCATTGTTCGTAAGTTTGCAAGCCGCTATATCGCAGGCGAGACGCTTTCCGATGCAGTGCGGTGTGTCCGCCAGATCAAAAGCGAGGGCGCATGCGCAACGCTTGACGTTCTTGGCGAGGACATCTTTACAAAAGAGGAAGCTGTCGAGTCGAGGAAGAAATCCTTCGATGTTCTTCACGCCATCACGCGTGAACGACTCGATTCCAATCTCTCCATCAAACTTACTTCACTCGGCCTGAAGCTCGACAAAGACTTCTGCAAAGAGAATGTCCGGGAGATCCTCAAAGTTGCCGAACAGCAGAGCATATTCGTGCGGTTTGATATGGAAGATTCGACGTGCACGACAGACACGATCGATATTTTCCGTACGCTTCATAAGGATTTTCCAAATACAGGGATCGTGCTTCAGGCATATCTTATTCGGACGGAAGATGATGCACAATCGCTAATACGCGATGGGATGAAAAACTTCCGGTTGTGCAAAGGCATCTATAAAGAAGCGGCTTCAATTGCATTTCAGTCGAGGGAAGACGTTCAGAAGAACTACCTGAAAGTGTTACGGTTGATGTTTGAATCGAAAGCGTATGTGGGCGTTGCAACACACGACAGTGTTCTGGTTGATGGTGCAAACCAAACCATCACCCAACTTGGCTTAAAGAAAACTGATTACGAATTTCAAATGCTGCTCGGCGTTCGTCCGGAGTTGCGGAACAAACTGGTGAAGGATAGACACAAAGTGCGCCTGTATGTGCCGTTCGGCGAAAGCTGGTACGCGTATTCGATGCGCAGGTTCAAGGAGAATCCCGAAATTGCCGGTTACGTGACGAAGGCTGTCTTTATGCGAAACAAATAAACCCCACCACTTCCAAAGGAGCACTTCATGGCAGAGCAAATCGTACCACCGCATAAGCCATATATCGCCGACGAGCAGATTATTCCCGAGCTTACCGTCAAATCAATCTTGTTTGGCGCTGGCTTCGGAATTATTTTCGGCGCCGCAACGGTATATCTCGCACTCAAAGCGGGCTTAACCGTCTCTGCCTCCATCCCGATTGCCGTGCTTGCAATTTCCATCGGGCAAAAATGGTTCAAGACCACCATCCTTGAAAATAATATTATCCAGACCGCTGGCTCGGCCGGAGAATCGATTGCGGCAGGCGTTGTCTTTACGCTGCCCGGATTCTTATTCCTTTCGATGAATGAAGCGGGGAAGAGTGTCGGCTTCGAATATTTTAACTACTGGACAATTTTTACACTTTCACTCTTTGGCGGAATTTTGGGAACGCTGATGATGATCCCTCTGCGCCGCTCGCTGATTGTAAAAGAGCATGGCGTTCTTCCATATCCTGAAGGGACTGCGTGTGCCGCCGTGTTAATTGCCGGAGATAAAGGCGGGAACTTTGCAAAGACGGCATACATGGGCGTCTTCTTCGCCCTCGGTTATGCAGTCCTCCAGAAAGTCTTTCACTTTATTGCCGAAACTCCGGCTTGGGTGACGAGTCAAACGAATAAATATTTTCCGTCTGCAACTGTGAATGGAGAAATAACTCCGGAATACCTCGGGGTCGGTTACATCATCGGGCCGAAGATAGCGGGCGTGTTGGTTGCGGGTGGTGTGCTGGCGTGGCTGGGATTGATTCCGCTGCTTGCAACGCTTGTTCCTGCGGCAACGATTGCCGAGCAACTTGTAAAACTCGGTTACTTGAAAGATTTACTGACCGCAGGCGGTCCGGGCGCGTGGGATCCGGCAACTCAAACGTTTGGCAATACCGCAGCGGCAATTTACCGTGCGTATGTCCGGCAGATCGGTGCGGGCGCGGTTGCGGCAGGCGGGTTCATCACGCTCATCAAAACTCTCCCTACAATCATCTCGTCGTTCAAAGATAGCGTAGCTTCAATGAAAGATAAAACAGCCGGCATTGTCGTTCGCCGGACGGAACGCGATCTGCCGTTCACAACAGTGATCGGCGGAAGCATTGTGCTTGTATTGCTGTTGGCATTCATGCCGCAACTGCCGGGAGAAAGTATTCCTGGCAAACTGCTTCTCGGTGTGCTCATTATCGTGTTCGGATTTTTCTTTGTCACGGTTGCAAGCCGCATTGTGGGTATCATCGGCTCCAGTTCCAACCCGATTTCGGGAATGACGATTGCAACATTGATGGGAACGTGTCTGGTGTTTATTGCAATCGGCTGGACAGGAATGGGATATGAACCGATGGCGTTGGTCGTTGGCGGCATGGTTTGTATTGCGGCGGCAAACGGCGGTGCGACCAGCCAGGATTTAAAAACTGGATATATTGTGGGGGCAACCCCTCGTGCACAACAAATCTCGTTGTTCGTCGGTGCAATTGCATCGGCACTTGTCATCGGGGCGACGGTTCAAATTCTCGACACGCCAACGCAGGAGGCGGCAGCCCGGGGGGTTCAGCACATGATCGGCACCGACAAATTTCCCGCCCCCCAGGGTACGTTGATGGCAACGCTCATCAAAGGTTTGCTGTCGTTCAATCTCGATTGGCAGTTCGTCCTTGTTGGCGCTTTCCTTTCAATCACGATGGAACTCTGCGGCGTGAAGTCTCTCTCGTTTGCGGTTGGCGCGTATCTGCCACTCTCTACAACGCTTCCGATTTGGGTCGGTGGTGCAATCAAGGGACTCGCGGATTGGTCGACGAAACGCAAAGGTGGAAATATGGATAACAGTGAACTTGGCACCGGCAGTCTTTTCGCTACCGGACTCGTTGCCGGCGGCGCGCTTACGGGCGTTATCGTCGCAATCCTCACGGTCTTGTTTGAAGAACGGATGGGGAGCTTCAGCATGGAACACGCAATCTCCGGCGCGCTGGGCGTAACAGGCTATGAACTTCTCGGCGTCATCTGCTTTGCAATTATGGGATTGACATTGTACCGCGTTGCTCAGAAGCCGCAGGAGAAGATTGAGTAACCCTCATCCTGAGCGAAGCGAAGGGTTTCTTGGTTGGCTCGCATTGAAGTCACTAGCAACTTGTGAGTTCCGTTGAGTAAGAGTCTCTCCACAATTTAGCAAAGGATTTTCGAACCACCGATCAAATATTTCAATGATTTCTCAAGAAACAATACAACAAGTTGTTGATGACATTGTGAAGGGTATAAACCCCATCAAGGTTATCATGTTCGGTTCATATGCCCGCGGCACGCAAACTACTGATAGTGACTTGGATATTTTTGTCGTTGCGGAAATGGAGGGAAGTTCGGTGGAGAGGATTCGACGCGTCAATGAGGTCATCAGTGCGAACGGGTTTGGGATAGACGTTGTAGTCCGAAGTCCCGAGCAAGTTCAAAAATCTTTGACTGGAAGAGACTGGTTCGTGCAAGAGATTTATGAGCAAGGCAGAGTACTCTATGAACGAAGAAACTGAAAAGTGGGTACGAAAGGCAGAAGGAGACTTTGTCGCTGCGCAAACACTCTTGAAGAAGCGGTCTGCAATCACTGCACATATGATTGTTTCGCTTGCCAACAGTCAGCTGAAAAATACCTGAAAGCTTACTTAGTGGAGTACGGCATCAAGTTTTCCCAAACTCATTTTCTTGTTAAGGAACTGCTGCCACTATGTGAAAGCAACGATTCTGAATTCAAGAATTTGGGCTTACCACTGGCAGTGCTCGACCCTTACGCTGTGGACTTCAGGTATCCAGGTGAAGACCCGACACTCGAAGAAGCACACCTTGCAGTCGAAACTGCCTCTGAGGTCCGTCGCTTCGTCCGCACAAAATTAAATCTCGAATCTCAACAAGAACTTCTATGAACTAAGCAAGAAAGTGAGTGAAGAAATGAACTCAGCAATTGAAGGCCTCAAACCGGAACTCGTCTGGAAATACTTCGCGGAAATCTCCGCCATTCCGCGTCCATCGAAGCATGAAGAAAAGATGACGAAGTATCTTCTCGATACTGCAAAGAGAATGGGACTCCAGGCAAAATCGGATAAGTTCGGCAATGTTGTTGTAAAGAAGCCTGCGTCGGCAGGAAAAGAAAATGTCCGGATGATTTGCCTGCAGGGCCACACCGATATGGTTGCCGAAAAGAACAAAGGCAAAGTCCATGATTTCATGAAAGACCCGATCGAGCTTGTCCGCAAGGATAATGTCTTGATGGCGAACGGAACGACCCTTGGTGCTGACAATGGGATTGCTGTGGCAACAAACCTTGCGATCATGGAAGACAAGTCTCTCGTTCACGGTCCGCTGGAGTTTCTTTTTACGGTAGATGAGGAAACAGGTCTCACCGGCGCAAGCAATCTTCAATCGGGATTTCTCGACAGTAAAACGATGATGAACCTCGATTCGGAAGAAGAGGGGTCGATTTATGTCGGCTGTTCCGGTGGCCGCGACACGACCGGGACATGGAAGGTTGCATTCGAGAAAGCTCCCGCTCAAACGATGACAGCCATGGTTCGCGTTGCCGGGTTGAAAGGCGGACACTCCGGACTTGAAATTGACAAGGGCCGAGGCAACGCGATCAAGATTTTGAACCGGGCGTTGCTTGCCGTTTCTGAATTTGGCGCAAGGCTCTCGTCGATTGAAGGCGGTAACAAACGAAATGCAATTCCCCGCGAAGCGGAAGCCGTTGTTTTCATTCCAAAAGGAAAATGGAAAGTTGCAGCCGAAGCGGTTATGCGTTTCAACATGACTGCAAGAGCGGAGCTGGCAAGTGTTGAACCGGACCTCAGCGTGTCGATCGATGAAGAAAAGCCAAAGATGAAAAAAGTCGTCGGCAAGTCGCTGCAAAAGAAACTCCTTCAAACCATCTCAGCCCTACCTCACGGCGTTATCAAGATGAGCGCCGACATTCCGGGGCTTGTTGAAACCTCGACCAACGTTGCAGTTATTTTGACAGACAAGAAGGGAATCAGCATTGCTACAAGTCAGCGGAGTTCTGTCGAATCTGAGATTACAGAAATCATTCACACCGTCGAATCTGTTTTCAATCTTGCCGGCGCTACCGTTACCGGTACGGACGGCTATCCCGGGTGGAAGCCAAATCTCGATTCGGAAATCCTCAAAGTCGCTCAATCTACCTACAAACAATTATACGGCAAGGATCCGCAGATCAAGGCTATTCACGCGGGACTTGAATGCGGCATCATCGGCGAACGTATGAGCGGGATGGACATGATTTCGTTCGGCCCGACTCTCGAAGGCGTACACTCGCCGGACGAAAAAATTTATATCGATACCGTTGAGAAGTTTTGGAATTTCCTGCTCGGGATTTTGAGGAATGTGAATTGATTGAAAGAAGCGTGAGATGCGAGACGTTAGAATGGAAGACGAACTCTGAAGGTACCTATAGATGTTTGTGTCTTGATTGAGAAAAGGGGGAATGTTCTTTTCGATTGCACGCGGTTCGCTTAGCGAACTTGACACCCAAATAGAACCTGTGCAAACTCGTCGGTTTCTTCGATACGTCTCTCGTCTCACGTAAACGCAGTTGATTCTCTCCTCAGCGGTCTCGTCCGTTATCAGTCAGTCAAATAGTCCTCATCCAAATCCATCACCTATCATGGCAACGAAAGAATTCTCTCCATACATCCCGCCCGAAAAAACAATCCTTGAACTGACATTCCGGGGTGTTCTGTTAGGCGCGGTACTGGGGATTCTCTTCGGTGCTGCTTCTGTGTATCTCGGACTTCGTGTCGGCCTCACGACTTCTGCATCGATCCCCATCGCCGTCATGGCAATTACCATTCTGAAAAAGATGCGGGGCAACACTGTTCTTGAAAACAACATTGTCCAGACCGTGGGTTCTGCCGGTGAATCGATTGCCGCCGCGGTAGTGTTCACGATTCCTGCACTCATCTTCCTCGGCTTCCCTCTCAGAACATCAATCACATTACTCATTGCACTCACAGGCGGCGTACTTGGAGTGTTGATGATGATTCCGTTGCGTCGATACTTGATTGTGAAAGAGCATGGCAACTTGCGTTTCCCGGAAGGGACTGCGTGCGCGGAAATTCTCAAAGCCGGGGAGGTCGGAGGAACATCAGCGAAGAAAATTTTCCAGGGGATCGGACTTGGTGCGCTGTGGAAAGGCTTGCCGACACTGTTCGGATTTTGGAAACCATCGGTCGGGCGCGACTTTGCATTTTATCCCGGCTCATCTGTTTCCCTCGATGTTGCTCCTGAACTGATGGGCGTCGGATATATCATCGGCTACCACACGTCGCTCATCATGGTGGGTGGGGGATTGATGGCTGCGTTCATCATATCGCCAATCATCGCGTTCATCGGACAACATGCAACTATGCCGATTTATCCCGGCACGGTGCCGATAAGCGAAATGAGTACGACGGATATCTGGCGCAACTACATCAAGTATATGGGCGCGGGCGCCGTTGCGACTGGCGGCATCATCGGATTATTTCGGGCTTTCCCTGCAATCTGGGATTCGCTGCGCGCGTCCATCAAACAACTCGCAGGGGAACGCGGCGGAAAGGCAGGACGCGAAACCGTTTTGCGAACAGAACGCGACACGCCGATTACAATCGTTGGCATCGGTACTCTTGCACTTATCATCTTTATCTGGGCTGTCCCGACATTTCGCGTCAATCTTCTTGGCGCTGTATTGATAGTTGTGTTTGGATTTTTATTCTCGGTTGTCTCGGCTCGCATTACGGGCATCGTCGGTTCGTCATCGAGTCCGTTATCAGGAATGACGATCGCTGTTCTCATGGGGACGTGTTTGATTTTTCTGGCTGTCGGATGGACGGGACAAAGCTACACGTATCTTGCGCTCGTCATTGGTGCCGTCGTCTGCATTGCAATCAGCAACGCGGGAACGACCGCGCAGGATTTGAAGACGGGACATTTGCTCGGCGCAACTCCCAGCGCGCAGCAGTTCGGGCTTCTCATCGGCGTCGTGACTTCGGCGGCGGTGGTGGGAATAACCATGCTGCTGTTGAATGAAAGTCAGACGAAAGAGACCATCCTCGAAAAACCATTTTCGCCTCCGTCAATTTCAATCGGACGTGCGGAAGAAATTCAAAGCAAGAATGACGGGAAGACATATCTCCTCGTCAAAGTGCAGGATGTGCAGGGAGTCGAGCCCGGAAATTATCTCGTCGATCCGCAAACAAAGCAGGCAATCTACCGGCGTGTTGATGGCATTGGTGGACGGGAGCTTGCCGCCCCGCAATCAAATCTGATGGCCGTGCTCATCAGCGGGTTACTTGAGCAGAAACTGCCGTGGGGACTCATCATGATCGGAGCGTGCTTGGCGATCTTCATGGAGATGATCGGGCTTCACGCGCTTACGTTTGCTGTAGGCTTTTATCTTCCTCTCTCGTCAACGCTGCCGATTTATGTCGGCGGTTTGGTCCGCAAGATTGCCGACAAGCGATACAAGCGCGAACCGGATTCCGCGGAGGAAAGTGAAGGTACGTTGCTTTCTTCCGGACTTATCGCAGGCGGAGCGCTGCTTGGAGTTGCAGGAGCGTTCCTTAATTTTATTCCCGGGTTCATCGACGAGGAAACCGGACTGCCGGGCGCTATTGCATTCGGCTACAACTATCTGCGATTCCTTTGGGATACAGATATTATTGCTGTTGTTCTTTTCGGCGTGTTAGGCTACCTGCTGTATCGAGGTGCTGCTGCCGGGAAGACGGAGAAGCTGCGTTGACGTTCGCTCGTATTTCTTTTCTCATTCTAAAATAAAAACCATGAAAACTATCCTCGCAGCTTGGGCGGCAATTGTTCTTTGTCCGCTTTTAGTATTCGGACAAAGCGACCAACGACAGTGGACAATTGACGAAGTGTTCCGGTTGAACTCGGCCTTCAAGTCATTCGGAACAATTCATTGGATGGAGGGAGGAAAGAAATTCTCCTACATGGATGGGGACACGGCAACCAAACAGCGTAACATCTATTCCTACACCGTTGCAGACGGCAAGCGGGAAATTCTGCTCGATGCTTCCCTGGTGGTTGGGAAAGATGACGGAAAAAAAATGCGCATCGGCTCGTACGAATGGTCGGCGGACGGCGAAAATATTCTGGTGACGGGAACTCTAACGGCTCGCCGGACAAAAACGGGCGGAAGGTTTGGTCTCTATAACGTAAAGACGAAAACATTCCGTATGGTACGCGATTCCGGAGAACAAGCAATCATCAAGTTGTCTCCGGATGGAAAGAAAATAGGCTTTGTCCGCGGGAACAATCTTTTCGCGATGGATGTAGCGTCAGGGAAGGAAACGCAGTTGACGTTCGATGGATCGGACAATGTGTTGAACGGAAAATTCGATTGGGTGTACGAGGAAGAATTTTCCATCATCGACGGCTGGCAGTGGTCACCGGATAGCAAACAAATTGCATTCTGGCGGCTCGACCAATCTGCCGTGCCGACATTTCCTCTCGTACGATACCCGCGGGATGATTCTCATGCTGTTCTCGAGACAATGCGCTATCCGAAAGCCGGTGACCGCAACTCGCTTGTGCAGATCGGCGTCATCAATCTGGAAAACAACGAGACACTTTGGTTGAATCTCGGCACGAATCCCGATATATATGTGCCGCGCATTCAATGGACGAACGATCCGAACGTTCTGTGTGTGCAACGCTTGAACCGCGGGCAAGACACGCTCGACCTATTATTTGCCAACACTTTGACAGGCTCGCTCCGAACTATTCTTACGGAAACGGATTCTGCGTGGTTGGAAGTAGAGCGTGATGATTTAACGTTCCTGAAGAAGTCGAAACAGTTCGTCTGGGTTTCATACAAGGACGGCTTCACGCACATCTACTTTTATTCCTTCGATGGAAAGATCGTCCGCCAAATTACCAAAGGAGCATGGGATGTATCGGATGTTCTTGGTGTCGATGAAGAAAGAGGCATTGTGATATTTTCGGCTGCGAAGGAATCTCCGCTTGAACGACACGTCTACAGCATCAAGCTCGACGGAACGGGAATAAAGCGACTGACAAAAGAAGCAGGATGGCATTCTGCATCTCTCTCTCCGGATAAAAGCGTAATGATCGATACATACTCGAACGCCGTCGAGCCCACACAAATCTGGTTGAAGAAAACCGATGGGAGTACAACCGCAACTCTTGTGGCCAACTCATTGGATTCGTGGAAAGGTCTGCCTCTTACGCAGCATTCTTTCTTTACGTTCAAAACTCAGGACTCGTTTGAACTAAACGGCTTCATGTTGAAGCCTGCCAATTTTTCTCCTACAAAAAAATATCCGGTGCTTATGTTTGTGTATGGCGCCGGCGGACAAACAGTTGTAAATCGCTGGGGCGGCAGAAATTATCTGTGGTATCAATTGCTGGCGCAGCAAGGATACATTGTTGTGAGCGTAGACCCGCGGGGAACCGACGGGCGTGGAAAAGCATTCCGACAGAGCACGAACAGACAGCTCGGACTTCCAAACACGAAGGACCTCATCGAAGCCGCAAAATATCTTGGCTCGTTGCCGTACATCGACGCGTCGCGTATAGGTATTTGGGGATGGAGTGGCGGCGGGTATCATACCCTCATGGCTATGACGTATGGAGCGGAATTTTTCAAGACGGGGATTGCCGTTGCCGCTGTAACGGATTTCAAATTCTACGACACGATCTGGACGGAGCGCTACATGGATACGCCGCAGTCGAATCCCGAAGGCTACAAGGTTACGTCACCCATAACATACGCCTCGAAACTCAAAGGCAATCTTCTCATCGTTCACGGCACAATGGACGATAATGTGCACTGGCAAAACGTAATTGTATTTGAGGATGAGCTTATCAAGCAGGGCAAACAATTTGAAACACTGTTTTATCCCGGACGGACACACGGTATTGGCGATGCGGCCGCGCAAAAACATCTGTTTACAAAGATGACGAATTTTATCCTGGAGAAACTGTGAGTCGGGTAGCCGGCATTTTTCTGCTGATTCTTTTCCACGGCTGTATGGAGCAAAAGCCTGTGCAGCGCCTGGAAGAACTTTCTGCGCTCAAAGGAAAATCATCCCAACACGTTCTCGATATTCTCGGCTCGCCTGCCGTCGTGGATTCTTCCACATCGGATGCTGAACGTATCTGGGGCTACTACCAGGTGATGGTGCGTTCCGAGACCGATGCCAAGCCGCGACAACGAACAGTGCTGATCGTCTTGAGAAAGCACGATGCAAACTTCGTTGTTGAGGAAGTACGCATCCCCTGATCCTTTCCCCGTCTGCTTTACATCCTACACTCAAATCACTACCTTTTCATTACATTTTACTTTATAAAGGAAGAAGCTTAAACATTCTCTCCTGATTTGTATCTAATAGAAAGCAAATGCCAAAACATCTTCATACAAAACATTTTTCTCTCGAAGAAGCACAACACGAGCTTACACTTGTCCACGCTCTCGCGAGCAAGCTGACCGAGTTGAAGAGACAATTGGATGCCAAAGGATGGGATGTATACCGGCATGAATACTTTGGCGGCAGGGGGCCAAACGGCGACGGGAGTTTCCCACCTGAAATGGAAACACTTGTTGAAATCGTAAAAGGATTGGAAGGCCGCGGCATTGTTGTGAAAGGCCTTGAACAGGGGCTGATCGATTTTCCTCATATCCGCGGCGACGGGGAGGAAGTGTACCTTTGCTGGAAAGTTGGAGAGAACGATATCAAGTATTGGCATCGCATTGCTGACGGTTTCGCCGGACGTAAAAGTGTTGATGAACTATAGAAGAATATTCAGGGTACTTAATGAAGAACAAATGGTTGTGGATCGGTCTGGGTCTTGTGGTGGTCGCGGTCGGCGGGTACTTCTGGTTCAAAGAATCCAAGGACAAAATACAATATCGTACAGCGAAAGTTGATCGCGGAAATATTTCGGTGGTTATCAGTGCAACGGGAACGTTGAAAGCTCTTACCACCGTGCTTGTCGGCTCTCAGGTCTCGGGAACGATTGCGAAGCTGTACGCGGATTTTAATACAAAAGTTGAGAAGGGCCAGTTGCTTGCTCAGCTCGACCCGACGTTTCTTCAGGCATCGGTGAACGAGCAGCAGGCGAATGTCGATAGAGCGAAAGCCCAGGTGAATGAGAATGAGCGGACGTTTCAGCGTACAACTGAATTGTCCGCGAAATCACTTGTTTCGCAGGCGGAAATGGACGCAGCAAAAACTTCGTATGAGGCAGCGAAGGCAACCCATGCACAGGCAAAGGCCGCTCTTGATCGGGCGAGAGTAAACCTCCGGTATGCCACCATCAAGGCTCCGATCAGCGGGGTTGTTATTTCACGCGACGTGGACGTTGGGCAGACGGTTGCAGCAAGCCTGAGTGCGCCGACGATTTTTACAATTGCGCAGGACCTCCGGAAAATGCAGGTGCAGGCAAGTGTGGATGAAGCCGATATCGGCAATGTAAAAGTCGGGCAGAATGTTTCGTTCCGGGTCGATTCGTATCCTGACGAAACATTTCACGGAGTCGTTACGCAAATCCGCCTGGCACCGATCATGACCCAGAATGTTGTAACGTACAATGTGATCATCGGTGTCGACAACCCGGATCAAAAGCTTATGCCTGGAATGACGGCGACCGTCTCCATCGAAGTGCACAGCAAAGATGATGTGCTGCGTGTTCCGCTGCAGGCAACGCGGTTCACGCCGCCTGCAGATGAAATTGATACAAGCGCAGTCGATACAACGCGGCGCCGGCGGTCAATGCCGCGGGACACCACTGGACAAGTCAGGCGGGGAGAAGGCAGACGAAACATGCCGCAAGGCACTATGTGGGCACGTGTGTGGGTGTTGCATGATGCAAAACCTGTTGCTCGCGGCATGCGACGCGGTTTGCAGGACAGCCGCTATGTTGAGGTCGTTCGCTCGGATTTGAAAGAGGGAGATGATGTGATTATCGGAATCGTAAGCGCCACAACTCCGGCCTCCGGTACAACGCCAAACCCGTTCGCACCGCAACGTATGCCCGGTGGCAGTGGCGGGCGCAGAGGCGGTATCTAATGAGGCGACACGAATGAAGTTCTTCGAAATTTTTAAGATGGCGACGGAGTCTCTGCTGAGCCACAAGACGCGGGCATTGCTGACGATGCTGGGAATTATCATCGGCGTTGGTGCAGTCATCGCAATGGTCGCGGTGGGACAAGGAGCGCAAACAGCAGTCGAAGCACAGATCGCGAGTCTTGGAACGAATGTTCTTCTCGTGTTCCCCGGCGCAACAACTCAAGGCGGCGTCAGCTCCGGTGCAGGTGCTGCACAAACACTCACCGAAACGGATGTAACTGCGATACGCGAACAATGCCCTGCCGTTGATGCGGTAACGCCCAGCAACAGGATCGGCCGCCAAGTGGTGTCAGGAAATCTTAATTGGAGCACAAGCATTCAGGGTGGCAATACGGAGTTTATCCGCATTCGCGATTGGCGCATTGAAACCGGCGAGATGTTCACCGAGCAGGATGTGCGGGGAGCAACCAAGGTATGTGTGGTGGGACAGACCGTGGTCAGCAGACTTTTTCCGGAGGAAGATCCAATCGGGAAAACCATTCGCATCCAGAAGCTTCCGTTCAAAGTAATCGGAACGCTTGGGACCAAGGGGCAGAATGCAATGGGGCAGGATCAGGATGATATTATTATTGCGCCGTTTGGAACGGTCCAGCGAAAGCTTCAGGGAATTGATTTTGTCGGCTCGATACTGATGTCGGCTGTATCGAAGGACAGGATCCCTGAGGCACAAGCGCAGGTAACGGAAGTCTTGCGTACACGTCATCGTCTTGCCGATTGGCAGGATAATGATTTCACAATCCGCAACCAATCGGACATTGCAACAGCAGCAACAGCCACGTCGAACATTATGCAGATGCTGCTTGTTGGTGTCGCGCTCGTATCGCTGCTGGTCGGCGGCATCGGCATCATGAATATCATGCTCGTCTCCGTAACAGAGCGGACGCGCGAGATCGGGATTCGCATGTCCATTGGTGCGCGGCGCTTTGACATTCTGTGGCAATTTCTCATCGAGTCGATAATGTTAAGTGTCGCAGGAGGTATTGTAGGGATTGGACTGGGTTTCGGTGTTTCGAATCTCTTCGCCCAATTTGCCGGCTGGCCAGTTGTGGTGTCTCCATCGGCAGTTCTGCTTGCATTCGCAGTCTCTGCTTCAGTCGGAATTTTTTTCGGGTTCTATCCCGCACGTAAAGCGTCAAACTTAAGTCCGATTGATGCGTTGAGGTTTGAATAGAGTGAAGTCAACTATGAGCATCTTCAAACTTACATCCGAGTACAAACCCAGCGGCGACCAGCCGGAAGCTCTCCGGCAACTGACTGAGGGTGTACTGCGAGGCGACAAATTCCAGACACTGCTCGGCGTAACGGGAAGCGGCAAGACATTTACGATCTCGAATGTCATCGCCAACGTGAACAAGCCGGTGCTCGTCATGTCGCACAACAAAACGCTTGCGGCGCAGTTGTACAGCGAGTTCAAGAGTTTCTTTCCGAACGACCGGGTTGAGTTCTTTATCAGCTACTACGATTACTACCAACCGGAAGCATATGTTCCAACATCCGACACATACATTGCGAAAGATGCATCCATCAATGATGAGATTGACAGGCTTCGTCTGCGCGCAACAAGCGCATTGCTCAGCGGCGATAGGAACGTCATCGTTGTGGCGTCGGTGAGTTGCATTTACGGTATCGGCGCACCGGAGGAATGGGCGAGCCAGATTGTCGTCATTCGCAAAGGGGAGAAGATGGAGCGGAACGATCTCCTCCGCAAGCTTCTCAACATTTTTTATATGCGGAATGATTTCGAGTTTGTGCGCGGCACCATGCGTGTTCGCGGCGATGTCGTTGAAGTCATCCCCGCATACGAAAATGAAGAAGCCATCCGTGTGGAGTTCTTCGGCGATGTCATCGAAAGGATTTCCTACATCAACAAGAATGATGGGAAAGTTCTCGCTGAAACCGACTATGAAGTGATTTATCCCGCCAAACAATTCGTGACCTCCAAGGAAACCCTTGAGAAAGCGTACAAGGGAATAGAGCAGGAATTGGAGGAGCGGCTTGAAGAGCTTCGCAGAGCTGGAAAGCTTGTCGAGGCGCAGCGGCTTGAGCAACGCACGCGTTTCGATCTTGAAATGATGCGCGAAGTAGGATATTGTTCAGGCATTGAGAATTATTCGCGGCATATTGCCGCCCGCCCGCCCGGCTCGCGTCCAGCGTGCCTCTTCGATTATTTTCCCGATGATTTCCTGCTCGTGATCGATGAGTCGCATGTAACGGTTCCGCAGATCGGCGGAATGTATCACGGCGACCGCTCGCGTAAGCTGACACTCGTTGAGTATGGCTTCCGCCTCCCCTCAGCGCTCGACAATCGCCCGCTGACGTTCGATGAATGGGAAACGATGGTCAAGCAAGTAATCTTCGTCAGCGCAACGCCCGGCAATTATGAGTTAGAAAAATCCAAGGGCGTCATCGTTGAGCAAGTGATCAGGCCGACCGGTTTGGTCGATCCGGAAGTGGAAATTCGTCCGGTTAAAAATCAGATTGATGATCTTATTGCCGAGATACGCACACGCTCGGCACGTCAGGAGCGTGTTCTGGTGACGACATTGACCAAACGGATGGCAGAGGACCTGACGGATTATCTCACCGATATCAAAGTGAAAGTCCGGTACATCCATTCCGAAGTGGATGCGCTTGCACGGGTTGAAATCTTGCGGGATTTAAGGCTTGGCGAGTTTGATGTTCTTGTCGGTGTGAACTTACTGCGCGAGGGTCTCGATTTGCCGGAGGTTTCGCTTGTCGCGATCCTCGACGCCGACAAGGAAGGATTTCTTCGCTCCGAAAAATCTCTTATTCAGACTGCAGGCCGAACTGCTCGAAACCTGAACGGCCGCGTCATTCTCTATGCTGATACCGTTACCGGCTCGATGTCGAGGATGATGGAAGAAACCTCGCGCCGCCGCACGAAACAACTTCAGTACAACGTTGATCATGGGATCACTGCCAAGACAGTCTACAAAACAGTCAATGAAATTCTCTCGGCAACCGCCGTTGCGGATGTAAAGGCTGACCGCGATGCACGCCGCGAGCGGCAGAAAATGCCGATGGTTGCCGAAAGCGTTGTCCGGTACCTCACTCCCGACCAAAAGAAAGATCTGATGGAAGAACTGCGCGTAGAGATGTTGCGGGCATCCAAGGATCTTGAGTTCGAACGTGCCGCGCAACTCCGTGATGAGATTGCAAAACTTGAAGGAATGAAGCTGACGGAAAAGAAAGCTAAACGCAATTAGGTGTGTGTTGAAAACGGAACAGGGGGCGTCACGGACCAATCCGTGACGCCATAATGGCTCAGATTCGGTCATGGAATGGTCCATGA
>JBBRUI010000038.1:0-20417 GCA_038247945.1 Bacteroidota bacterium
GTATGAACGGGAACTACTTCAGCGTTTTCATCAACTCACTCGCCATTTTCTCAGCATCACGGGAATCTGCGGCAAGCCAGTAGAGACGATTATCATAAACGAAAAAGTAGTGATTCTGCCCCTGCCCGACACAAAACGATGCATCGATGCCGGCAATGCGAACTGTACGATAATCTGTGAACAGCGGGTTTCCTTTTTCGATGTTGCGCACCATCATCGTGTACGCTTTCGACGCATCCCGCCCGGAAGAGTACACAGAAAGGTAGACAACCGCCTCTCCCAACCCGCCAGTGTACATGCCTATTGCGTTCGTTGCAGGAGTTACCTCCTTATTGTGCATGCGGTCGAGAATTTCATTTGCCTTCTCGCCATCAACCGAACGCACGAGTGATAATTCGCCGAGTTGCTTCGGAAGTTCGACAGCAGCGGGAGTTCGAAAAATGAAGTATGCGGCAACGGCAACTACAAGCACTGCCGGAATTCCGGCTTTCCAGATGGTGGTTGAAACTCTGCGGGAGGGATGATTCATACAAAAAGAATCTCGTAGCGAGGAACAGAGCGCAGCAGTCTTGTAACGCAAAGCGAGCCGGAGACCCGGCTCGCTTGGAAATTCCAACTCCGTTTAGTCGGCAACAGCTTCTGCAATACCTCGTCCCGCCCTGAATGTTCCGCCGTTGAGAACTCCGCGTAAGCCAACCCATTCCCATCGACCGACATATTCATTGCGGTTAAGACGTCCGTTCAACAGAACATTGTTGTCCACATTTCGGGGATTTAGATTAAGCGAGAGAACTCCATTGGCCATGGTCCCGGTTAAAGCTCCACGTCCAACCTGCGGGCCGATGCGGGCGGGGTCGAGTCCGCGAAACTCCCATGTGCCCGTAACGCGGCCGGCTGCAGAAATGGAAACCGTAAGCGTTCCGCGTACTACAACAGAGCCATCACGGCTGTACCCGAAGTATTGATAGGCTGTCTGCGTCTCAGCAGTTGTTTTGTCAAGAGCCGACGCTGTGGTAACCGGACTGTCCAGAGAGGAATCAGTCGAACAACCTCCAAGCACAATCGCTGTTGCAATCAACAAAGAAAATAAACTAAATTTCATACCGTCCTTCTTCTTTGGTGAGTGTTATTAACAAATAACCTGCACTAATATACTACGGGTTACCGGAAAAACCAACCGTCTTTTTCTCAGCCGCAAGGTTGCTCGGGAGCTTGTCATCCGGGTTACTCGAACTCCTTTGCCCGCCACCCCTTTGCCGTTCTCATTCCAAGCTGTCCCATTACTTTTTCCGTGAACGCCCCCACGTATTCATCCACAGTTTCAGGCACAAAATAGAGAGGAGAAGAGATCGGCATAATAATGGCCCCGTATCCTGAGAGCCTGGCACATTGCTCAAGCGAGAGCGTGGACATCGGCGTCTCGCGGACACAGATAATCAGCTTGTAGCGCTCCTTAAGACAAACTTGTGCGGTTCTTGTTATCAGAGTGTCCCCAATTCCGGACGCAATCTTACCGAGCGTCGATGTCGAAGCAGGAAGAATAACGAACGCATCGAGGTGGTTCGAGCCGGATGCCGTCGGCGCTGCGAGGTCATCATCCGAAAAGGTGCGCTTCACGAACGGCTTCAGGTCCTTCTCGCTCATCTTCAACTCGTCTCTGAGAAGAATTTTCCCCCACGAGCTGACGATCAGATATTTATCGGCGGGACATTTCTTCAAAAAATCCAGCGCATACACTGCACCCGATGAGCCCGTAATACCAACTACGATTTTCATACAAAGACTCCGATTAGAACCATTGCAAACACACAAACTCCTGCAACAGCATTGATCTTGAAGAATGCAAGTTCAACATCTTCAGCTTTCTTTTGTTCGAGGTATAAAAGATAACCTGTCAACAAAAGAAGCGGCAGAGCGATGAGTGAAAGGGGCGAATAGAAAAAAAGAGCCGCAAGAAATCCGAACGCAATGATGTGGAAGAGGGCAGAGTATTCGAGTGCCCGTTTCCTTCCGAATCGTGAAGGGAATGAGTACAACGATTCCTTCCGATCAAATTCCTCGTCCAGGGTCGCGTAGATGATGTCGAATCCGGCAACCCAGAAAACCGTAAACAGTGAAAGCAACGCCGGCACAAGAAGATTATTGAAGGACGGCGATACGGCGAACCATCCGCCGAGGGGCCCCATCGCCAACCCAAGTCCAACCCCGAAATGGGCAAGTGGCGTATAGCGTTTCATAGTGGGGTAGATGATGAAGACGGCAAGCGGGATTGGCGACATCATGAAACAGAATTCTGCAATGAAGTATGCCGAACCGAAGTACAATGCCATTCCTGCGACCATAACCCACGATGCTTCCCATAATGTCATCTTGCCGCTGGGCAACTCGCGGATTGCAGTGCGCGGATTCTTTGCATCAAGTCTCCGGTCGATGATGCGGTTAAGGGCGAACGCGACAGTCCGTGCACCAGTTGCTGCGGTGAGAACCAGAATGAGAATTCTCAAGGGCGGAATCGCCCCGTTCGCTGCCAGCATCACTCCACTGTAAATCAGCGGAAGCGAGAAGAGCGTGTGTTCAATCTTTACAAAGGAGAAAAACTTTTTCATTTTTGGCAGCTCATCATTTCAAAAGAATCACAATCCGAAATCTGTAATACAACATTCTTCAATCCCCAATCCGAAATCAGAAATCCCACCTCATTCCCACTCAATCGTAGCCGGCGGTTTCGAACTAACATCGTACACAACGCGATTGATCCCCCGGACTTCGTTCGTGATACGCGATGAGATTGACGCTAGAACTTCATGCGGCATTCTAAACCAATCCGCCGTCATTCCATCGACGCTTGTTACTGCGCGGATTGCACAGGTATAATCGTACGTTCTGTCATCTCCCATCACACCAACTGAGCGTACCGGCAACAGAACTACAAACCCCTGCCAGATGTCCCTGTACAGTCCCGCCTTTTTTATCTCTTCTATAAAGATTGTATCCGCCTCGCGAAGAATGTTCAATCTCTCCGGAGTAATTTCTCCGAGGATTCTGACTGCGAGTCCGGGACCGGGGAACGGATGGCGCCAGATAAACTCATCATTCAGTCCAAGCTCCTTTCCTACGGCACGCACCTCATCTTTGAACAATTCGCGGAATGGTTCAATCAATTTGAGATTCATCTTCTCCGGCAATCCGCCAACATTATGGTGCGTCTTGATTGTTACCGACGGGCCTTTGAACGAAACAGACTCAATCACATCCGGGTAGAGTGTACCCTGACAAAGAAAATCCACTTGCCCGATTTTTTTCGCCTCCTGTTCGAAGACATCGATGAACAGCTTGCCGATAATTTTTCTCTTCTTCTCGGGATCGGCAACACCACGAAGATTTTCAAGAAACAAATCCGTCGCATCGACGAAATCCAGGTTCATCCCAAAATTATTGCGGAAGGTCTGCACAACCTGTTCGGACTCTCCTTTTCTCATCAAACCGTTATTGATGTGAATACAATAGAGCTGATCGCCGATTGCTTCGTGAAGCAGCACAGCAGCCACCGAAGAATCGACGCCGCCGCTCAACGCGCAGATAACTTTTCCATCTCCTACTTTGGCCCGGATGCGTTCAATGGATTCCTGAATAAACGCGGCGGAACTCCAGCCTCCTTTACATTCACAAATCTTGTAGAGAAAGTTTTTGAGAATTTCCTTTCCTTTTGGCGTATGAGCGACTTCGGGGTGAAACTGGATGCCGTAAATTTTCTTTGCCGGATTCTTGATGGCGCATATGGGTGAATTGGCAGTATGAGCAATCGGCGTAAAATCACGCGGCAACCGCGTCAGATGATCGCCATGACTCATCCATACCTTTGTATGCGAATCCCCATTCAATCCTAATCCATCAAACAAATCCGACTGGTCATCGATCAGCAAGTCTGCATGCCCGTACTCGCGTCGGGCCGCTTTATCCACCTCGCCCCCGAGTTGATACGCCATGAGCTGAAGCCCGTAACAAATTCCGAGAACGGGAATTCCCAACTCGAAAATCTCCGGAGTAGAAATCGGCGCTCCCTTTTCGTACGCGCTGTAGGGGCTTCCCGAAAGTATAATGCCCTTGGGATTGAGGGAACGAATTTTTTTAATAGAAATGTTGTAAGGATGAAGTTCCGAATACACGCCAAGCTCGCGCACTCTGCGCGCTATCAGCTGGGTGTACTGCGACCCGAAATCGAGTATAACTATGAGTTCTGTGTGGGCCATAGAGAAATAGAGTTATGCTGAAAATATAGGAAAATACCGTTGATGCTCAAAGGAATGAGTAATCCTGTTATGTGACTTTATTTTTTCAATCAATGACTCGACGCTTGAATAAGAAGGATTCTTTTTGTAGTGTAGTGCAAGATTCAACCTCCCTAACAACTTTTTCTTACACAACGAATTGACGTTGTACTATTTCTGAAGATCACGTTTACTGCAATCAACCCGTAGTCCGGATTTATCAATTTTCACAAAGGGACCCTCTATGAAAACAATACTTTTCTTTTTCCACTGTATGCTCAGCGGAAGCCTGTTAACCGGCTGCGGTGCATCGAAACAAGATGGTGGTCGCTCCGAAGAAATTCGTGCAGCCAAAGAACGCATCGTAATGGACCCCGGACCGACAATCGCGCCAAACAATTGCAAGGTGGCAGCGACTGTTGTTTCCATCAGCAACACTCTGAAAGGTACCGGAGAAAAAGATCCGTGCGGCATAGCTCCGTGCATGGCGACCGTCCGAATCGATACCGTGTTGGGATACGGATCGGCATTTCCGAAAACTCTCTCAGCGGGACAGACAATCTCGATAAGATTTTCAAACACACTTCGCCCCACGGCAAAAGATTATCCGGATATAAAGCCGGCGCTTCCCGGCCTGAGTGTAGGTTCCAGGTTTGTGGCACTCGTAAGTGGACAAATGGAAATGGGACAAACCGAACCGGCATTCGTGATTTATGGATATGAGAAGAAATAAATTTCAATCACTAAAAAGGGAGAATCCAATGAAGAAGAATGCTACGCTTCTCGGGGTTTTGTCTGCAGTTTCTGTCTTCCTGCTTTTGACATTCCTCCATGTGAATGTTCAGGACCCGAAGATACAGATGCAAGAGGACGAAACCACGATAGGAACCAAAGACGATCCGGATGCACGGCTGCGCTACGAATGGATGATGCTGCGCGACCCGGTGACGGGACAAATTCCCCGGAATATACGTCAGCGAGAAATGGAATATGCTCGTACGCTGCCGACCAGAGAGCAGATCGCCTCACTCAACAAAACCGGCAGCACGCAAGCAGCTAATTGGGCTTCACGCGGACCGTGGAATGTCGGCGGACGAACCCGTGCGCTGGGAATTGATGTCTCCAACGCCAACACAATTCTTGCAGGCGGTGTAAGTGGTGGCCTCTGGCGTTCAGTTAATGGCGGCACAACATGGGCACAGACCACGGCGGTTGCCGCGCTGCATAGTGCAACTTGTTTGGCCCAAGATACCCGAACCGGGCAAACAGCGACGTGGTATTATGGAACCGGAGAATTTCTGGGAAACAGCGCCGCGTCGGTTGGGGCGTCTTTCACGGGGGATGGAATCTACAAATCAGTCGACGGCGGGGCCACGTGGATAATTCTTGCCGCTACGGCAACTGGAAAACCGTACACGTTTGACAATTTTTTCGATTACGTTTGGAATGTTGTAGTTAACCCAACGAACGGTCACGTCTATGCAGCAACATACGGTGCGATTCAAAGAAGCACAGATGGCGGAACGACATGGGCAATTGTTCTGGGCGGGGCAACCACCTATTCGCCTATGACCGATGTTCAAATCGATGGCGCCGGAGTGATTTATGCAACCGGCAGCAAGGATGGTGCAATAGGCGGCATCTGGAAATCAACCACAGGCGCCGCGGGAAGTTGGACAAATATTAGTCCGACAGATCTTCCCGCAAGCACCCGACGCATCGCAATCGCAATTGCTCCGTCAAACAACAACATCGTTTACTTTGTGGCTGAAACCCCTTCTGCCGGAGTCAACAATCATAGTATTTGGAAATACGACGCCACGGCAAACCCGGCGTTTGTAAATCGTTCAGCGAACATGCCGGCGTTCGGGGGATCAGTTGGAGATTTCGACTCTCAAGGTTCTTACGATCTGGTCATAAAAGTAAAACCGGACAACCCCAGTGTTGTTATCGTCGGCGGAACAAATCTCTATCGCTCAACAGACGGCTTCGCTACAACCGGCAATACTACATGGATCGGTGGCTACGCCACAGTGAATGATATTTCCCAATATGCAAATCATCATCCCGACAATCATTCATTGGTGTTCGTTCCCGGAAGTCCTGCCATTCTTCTCTCAGGACATGATGGCGGAGTCAGCAAGACTTCGAATATTCTTGCTTCGCCGATTGTGTGGCAACAACTGAGTACCGGATATCTGACAACACAGTTCTATAACGTCTCGCTCGATCACGGAACCACCGGCAGCAATTCGATCCTTGGGGGCTTGCAAGATAATGGTTGTTGGATGACGACCTCCTCGAGTGCAACCGCGACATGGACTGCACAGGGCAGCGGCGATGGCGCGTTCACTGCCATTGCCGATGGCGGGACATCGCTGTATACTTCGTCGCAGAACGGAAGAACGTATCGCTTGGTTGGAACGCAGTTCACCCGCGTCGATCCGGGAGGAACGGGGTACATGTTCATCAACCCGTTTATTCTCGATCCCAACAATTCGAAGCTGATGTATATGGGACGAGGAGCGAATGCGATGCGCAATTCTGATGTCACGCAGATTCCGCTCGGCTCAAATGACCCGGCAACTGTAAACTGGACAACGCTTCAGAACAGCGTTCCGCCGGGAACAACTGTTGTGAGCGCATTGGCTGTCTCGAAAGCAAACCCCACGAACAGACTTTACATCGGCCACAACGTGGGATACATTATGAAGGTCGATAACGCGAACACCGGCGACCCGACAGGCACGGACATCAGTGGTGCGCTGCCGAGCGGGAATATTTCCTGTCTTGCAGTCGACCCGACGAATGGAAATAATGTTCTTGCAGTATTCTCAAACTACAACCTAGTTAGCCTTTACTATACAAACAACGGCGGCACGACGTGGACCGATGTCGAAGGCAATCTTGCCGGAACTGTTGTTAGCGGTGTTAGCACCGGACCTTCGTGCCGCTACGCCGCAATTGTCCCTTCGGGAACAACAACGACCTACTATGTTGGAACAAGTGTCGGTTTGTATTCCACAACTACGCTGAACGGATCTACAACCGTCTGGGCGCAGGAAGGCTCTACGACAATAGGGAATGTTGTGGTCTCCTCGATTGATGCGCGCACTTCAGATGGCGTTGTTGTGGTGGGAACGCATGCAAATGGAGTGTACTCAAATTCCGGTACCACAGGCGGGACAACAGTGAATGTGTATGCCGGCGATGCAAACAATGACGGCACGTCTGATATACGCGACATTCTACCTATTGGGCGTTTCTTCGGATCAACCGGGCCCGTACGTACAGGCGGCTCCCTTACGTGGGGACAGCAAACAGCTGCAGTGTGGACTCCGACGGAAGCGACCTACGCAGACTGCGACGGGAACGGAACTGTGAACGCTGCTGACGTGCAGGGCATCATCAACAATTACAGCCTGACGCATGCTTCTGCTCCAGATTCACCGGTCGATAGATTGGCGGCATGCAGTGCATTGCTTCGCCAGATTGATAGCGAACCAACGTTATCCGGCCCGATGAAAGAAATCCGGAGCGAGATAATTGCGTACATGAAGCAAACACTCGGCATTACGTTCAACTACGCGCTTGCACAGAACTATCCGAACCCGTTCAATCCTTCAACGACAATAAAGTTCACGTTGCCGGGGTTCTCTGCACAGACGAAGGTTGGCATCTACAACATTGCTGGGCAATTGGTGTGGGAAAAAACGCTGAACAACGTCCCGACGGGCAACCATGAAGTTGTGTGGAACGGCGAATCAACAAACGGAACAAAATCTGCAAGCGGTATGTATATCTATAAACTCACAGCCGGCAACTTCTCGGCAGCGAAACGAATGCTGATGATAAAATAAGGAGAACAAAGAAATGAAACACTCGATATGGCTACTGGTCGCCGGTTTGTCTGCGGTGTTCGTCTTTATGATTACGTCGTTTATTTACACGCGTATGGACGCGCCAAAGTTGCAGATGTGGGAAGATGAATCTTCGATGGGGACGAAAGAGGATCCCGAAGCGCGGCTGCGCTACGAGTGGACGATGTTACTCGATCCGGCAACAGGACAGATTCCAAAAGAAATCAGAAAGAAGGAGTTGGAATTTGCTCGATCGATGCCAACACGCGAACAAGTGAACGCACTCAACAAAACCGGAAATGTGCAAGTTGCAAACTGGGTTTCACGCGGACCATGGAACGTTGGTGGTCGCACACGCGCACTCGGGATTGACATCAACAACGCCAACCTGATAAACGCTGGTGGAGTCAGTGGCGGCATGTGGCGTTCAGCCGATGGCGGAGCGACATGGACGAAAAGAACTGCCATCGGTTCTTTACACAGTGTGAGTTGTCTTACGCAAGACACGCGTGCAGGCCAGACCGCAACGTGGTATTATGGAACCGGGGAAAAAATTGGCAACAGTGCAGGCGGGAATTTCTCTGCCGAATACACCGGCAACGGAGTTTTCAAATCAGTTGATAACGGCGTAACGTGGACGCAGCTTGCTTCGACTGTGGGTGGCAACCCGCAATCGTTCGACCGCGCATGGGACTACGTCTGGAACATTGCGATTCATCCAACTACCGGTAACGTCTACGCGGCCGCATACAATGCGATTTATCGCAGCATTGACGGTGGCACCAATTGGACCCTTGTTCGAGGCGGAGCGGAGACAGGGCCGTATTCTGAGATTACTGATGTTGCAATCGCTTCGGACGGTACAATTTATGCGACGGGAAGCCCGGGCAGCACCACACTGCAAGGAGTGTGGAAATCAACTGACGGAACGAACTGGACGAATATCAGTCCGAGCGACATGAGCGTTGTGCGCCGCATCGGGATTGGAATCGCTCCATCGAACTCCAACACTGTGTATTTCCTGGCGGAAACTCCAAACCTTGGCGTGAACAACCACAGCATCTGGAAGTACAACGCCACCGCAAATACATAACAGAACCTCTCTGCAAACATGCCGGCGTATGGCGAGCCGGTTGGCAATTTCGATTCGCAAGGTTCATACGACCTCGTCATCAAAGTGAAACCGGATAATGAGAACGTTGTGATCATCGGCGGAACAAATTTGTATCGGTCAACAGATGGATTCGCGACGACCGGCAATACGACATGGATAGGCGGTTACGCGACAGTGAACAACGTTTCGCAGTATGCAAACCACCACCCCGACAATCATTCGCTTGCGTTCGCTCCCAACAATCCTTCCGTTCTTCTCTCAGGTCACGATGGGGGCGTCAGTAGGACAACAAATGTTCTCGCGACCCCGATGGTATGGCAGCAACTAAGCAATGGCTATGTCACAACACAATTCTATACCGTTGCGATCGACCACGCAACAATGGGCAGCAACACGATCATTGGCGGCTTGCAGGATAACGGATGCTGGGGTACAAGTTCAGCCTCACCAACAGCGTCATGGATTGATGTCAATCCCCAAGGGGGTGATGGCGCATTCACAGCAATTGCAAATGGTGGAATTACTCATTGTGCCTCTTCACAAAATGGTTTCACATATCGTGTCATTTCCGGACCGTCGCCGCAACAGTGGGCTCGTATTGACCCGCAAGGCGCCGCCGGCCAGCTGTTCGTAAATCCATTTGTGCTCGATCCTAACAACTCCAACATCATGTATTATGCGGGAGGCAACTATGCGTGGAGAAACAGCGACATCACTGCAATACCGATCGGCAACTTTACCACAACGTCCATCAACTGGACACGACTGAACAACAGCGCCATCGCAGGACAAACGCAAGTGAGCGCGCTCGCAGTAACGAAAGCCAATCCTGCAAACCGATTGTACATCGCACGCTCGCCGCAAGGATACTTGACACGAGTTGATAACGCGAATACGGGAGATCCTGCAGGCGTTGATATAGGCGCCGCGATACCAACGGGATTCATTTCCAGCGTGGCAGTCGACCCTACCAACGGCAATAAAGTCTTCGTGGTGTTCTCCAATTACAGTCTGGCAAGTTTGTGGTACTCCTCCGACGCCGGCGCGACATGGGCCGATGTTGAAGGAAATCTCGCAGGGACGAATGGACCATCTTGCCGCTCCGTAACAATTGTCCCCATCGGAGCCTCGACATATTACGTTCTCGGGACAAGTACAGGTGTCTATTCCACGACAGCGCTGAACGGAGCGTCAACCGTTTGGGCACAAGAGGGCGCGAGCACCATCGGCAACGTCGTGGTTACGTCCCTTGACTCACGACCGTCTGACCGGGTCGTGGTTGCGGGAACACATGCAAACGGCGTCTACAGCGCGGACATTACAACCGGAGTGGAAGACGATGGCGTCGTTCCATCAGAATTTGTCCTGCACCAGAATTATCCCAATCCTTTCAACCCGTCAACCACAATTCGTTTCACAGTTCCTGAACAGATCGCGAAGGCACATCTCTCCATCTACAACATTGCCGGACAGGAAGTCTGGTCAAAAGTGTTGAGCGATGTTGCGACAGGCAACCATGAAGTTGTGTGGAACGGCCAATCAACAAACGGAACAAAATCTGCAAGCGGTATGTATATCTACAAACTCACAGCCGGCAATTTCTCGGCAGCCAAACGAATGCTGATGATAAAGTAAGGAGAACAAAAAATGAAACACTCGATATGGCTACTGGTCGCCGGACTCGCTCTGACGATCTTCAGTTGCAAAAAGGACGATGGAGGAACTATTCCGCCACCGACAACGGAGGATTTTACATTTCCCGCGAACTCGACGAAGTTTTCCGCGACATTGTACACTTCCACGACAAGCATCGCGAATAACGGCACGTTCGACATACGATTCGTTCTCTACAACATCACTTCTGCCTTCGGTGCAGCCGCCGAGATAACATTCTCCAACGACAAAGTGCAGATAACAGAAAGCGTGGTGGGACCTGCGTTTGGGCCCGCGGAGGCAATCATCTCATTGCGGGGACCCGTTCCCGGCGCACCGAATACATATTCGTTCGGCGTTACATACAAAGCAGGGTCGAACCTGAGTTTGACAGGCAGCGGCGTTATTGTGAAATTGAAATGCAAGGCTACCGCAGCCGGTACTGCAAACTTCACGATTACTCCGGCGAAGTTGGAAATCAAAAAGTCGGATGGAACGCCGATCTCCAATTTCGGAACCATCCTGATCGAGAATGCATCGGTTGTCATTAACTGATTCGTTCGGAGAAGTTTATGAAAGCCGTCTTTCGCGAGACGGCTTTTCTTTTTTGTAGACGAAAGTCTTTCTAAGACAAGGAATTTCGGAACTGCTTGACTCCCTCTATTGTTAGAGATCATGTGGAGAGGACGACATCGCTCCGAGAACAAACAACCATAATGAGGATTCGGGATGTTCAGTAAAATGTTCTTTTTCGCAGTTACCTTATTCATGATCTCCTTTGCCGGTTGCAAGAACGATGACCCCACCGATCCGGGAGGCGACCCAATTCCTCCGGCAAAAGTCATGGCAGTCCATGCCTCACCCGGCGGGCCGGCGCTTGATATATATGTCGATACTACTCGCGTCCAAAGCAGACTTGAGTATGGCAACAATACTGGCTATGTAAACGTTGCTGTCGGCATTCATAGCCTGAAGGCAACAATCGCAGGAACCCAAACAGTAGTTGTCTCGGTTCCTGTTTTTCCTGTTACTACAAGCCTTGTTGCGACTGTTTTCGCTGCGGATACGGGCACAGCAATCACGACCCCTTATTTTTTTGATACGCTCGCAACTCCAGCGCCGGGAAAAGCACGGCTTCGCTTTATTCACATGGCAGTGAAGGGAACAAATCTGGAAGTTATTGACTCAGTGAATGCGACAACCTCAACCACAATTTTTCCTTCGACATTATATCTTGCCGGCACCCGATTCACTGACATCAATGCGGGCGTACATAATTTTTTAATTGTTCGCACAGCGGGACCAGCGCAGATAGTCATGGCACGACTCACGACGACTCTTGTGGCGGGTAAGAACTACACTCTGTGGGCAAAGGGTTTGCCCGGTGTTACCGGATCGCTTGGTGTAAGCGCGGACATTATAGCCAACAATTAGATTTGTCAGGGCGAACGCTCGTTCGCCCTACTTTATTATCCGGACAATCTCTTCGATTCCCTTCCTGAAGTTATCGGCCGAAGGCAATAAGCTTACAACAAGAAAATCGCCTTCCTGGAATTCAAAAAAATATCCCGGGAAGACATACACGCCGGCTCCATCCAACAACTGTATCGCCCATTCTTCTTCAGTTCTTGTCCCGGGGATTTTGAGAATCGCGTACCAACCTCCTTCTGTGGTCAGCAACGACAATGATGAGTTTTTATGCAGAGCGTTCTTGAGAATGGAAAGATTTTCCTGCACCCGCTCACTAATCTGCCGGCGAATCATTCGCCCCGACTTGAGCAACTGTGGCAGCGCATGTTGCACGGGTGTGTTGACGGAAAGAAATGTATCGGCAATAATCTCCAACCGCTTCAACACTTCTTGTTTTAATTCATCCTTTCCGCTCACGACCATCCAACCTAACTTCATTTGAGGGAGTCCACATGATTTAGAAATTCCGTTCAGTGTGAATGTAAGCGTTTCCTCGTGGGAAGCGGTCGAGCCAACCCTCGCTCCACTCAAACTAATACTTGCATTACCCTCCCCGCGACCGTAATCCAGAAACACCTCATCAACAATGAGCGCCAGACTGTGTTGGTTGGCGATGTCGTTCATCGCTTCCAACTCGCTTCGTTTGAGAAACACTCCTGTCGGATTATGAGGATTGACGATCACGATTGCTTTCGTAGAGGGCGTCACTGCTCTTCGGACGGAGCCTATATCAATGTGCCACTCCCCATCGTATCGGAGCTGATACGGACGCGCATCGACATTTTGCAACTGAGTAAGAAATTCAAACAGTGGATACGTCGGGTTTGGAACAAGAACATTATCTCCGGCTTCGCAAAGGAGCGTGAACAGAAACGCGTACGCTTCGCTTGAGCTAGCAGTGAGAAGAATGTCGTTCGGGCTAACTGTAATATTCTTTTCTGAATAATAATCTGCCACAGCTTCTCTTGCCGTGAGAAGTCCGAACGGTTCAGGCCTGTATTGAAGCGCAAAACGATTAGACAACGAGTCAAGAATTTCCGTTCCAGGATATTCAAAACCTGCTTCAGTCGGATTGGAAAGAGTGAGATCGATAATGGTACGGCCGGATGCCCGGAGCTGTTGCAGCTTTCGGGTGAGATTGTTTGGTTCGTGGTGCCAGTTTGTTCGAGAAGAAAACATGCAGTAGCATAACCAAAACTTATCACAGAGTCACGAGTCTAAACTCAAGCTTGACTATGCCTTCGGTTCTGGCTATGCTGTCGTTAAGGAACTGTAAAAAGGAAAGTGCGAAGGAAGAATTTCAATGAACATCCTCATCATCGGCGCCACCGGGGGAACGGGCCGAGAGCTCGTCACTCAGGCTCTTGCGCAGGGACATCACGTAACTGCGTTCGTACGCAACCCTCCTCAAATTACGTTGACGCACGAGCGTCTCGCAGTGGTGAAAGGTGATGTTCTCGATTATGCAACAGTCGGGCTCGCTGTGCAAGGCAAGGACGCCGTCGTATGCGCACTCGGCCACAAGCGCTGGTTCGTGCCATCCACAATTCTCTCCAAGGGAACAGGAAACGTTATCCGCGCTATGGAAAAACACGGCGTGCGAAGGCTCGTTTGTGAAACTTCGTTAGGGGTTGGAGACAGTGTTGGAAGGCTTGGACTGTACTATACGCTGTTCGTTATTCCGGTTATCGTCTTCTTCTATTTTCGCGACAAGGGACGACAGGAACGACTCATCAGAAAAAGCAATCTGGATTGGATCATTGTCCGGCCTGGACAGCTGACGAACGGAAGTCAAAGAGGAACGTACCGGCATGGCGAGAATATCGGAAGCTTCATTACAACGGTGAGAATTTCCCGGGCGGACGTTGCGGAGTTCATGCTGAAACAGCTCAGCGAAGATACATATCTTCGGAAGTCGCCCGCGGTTGCGTACTAGCGTTAGTCGCGAAGCAGAGCGTAAAGAATTGCTTTCTGAACGTGCAACCGGTTCTCAGCCTCGTCGAACACAACCGAGTTTGGGGAATCGATAATTTCGTCCGTCACTTCTTCACCGCGATGCGCGGGCAGGCAATGCATAAATAATGCATCGGGCTTGGCGTGCGAGAACAGTTCACGGTTCACCTGATATGGTTTGAAAATCTTGCGGCGTATTTCCGATTCAGCTTCCTGGCCCATACTTGTCCACGTGTCCGTGTACACTGCATCCGCGTCCTTGACTGCCTCGACCGGATTCTCCGTCACGATAATTTCTCCGCCGTTTCCCACCGCCAGCTCTTTCGCACGCTTAACTACTTCCTTGTCCGGTGCATAATCATGCGGCGTCGCGATGACGAGTATCGCTCCCAATTTCCCGGCCATGAGCAAAAGTGAATTCGCTACGTTGTTTCCATCGCCCACATACGCAAGCTTGAGCATTCTGATGTTCTCCTTGTGCTCGGACAGAGTCAGGAAATCCGCCATCGCCTGGCACGGATGCTCAAGATCCGTCAGTCCGTTGATTATCGGGACGGATGAATAGTTTGCAAACGAAAGCAAAATTTCCTGGCCGAACGTCCGGATCATTACGCCATCCACCATCCGCTCGAGGTTCTTCGCAACGTCATGGACGGATTCACGCTTGCCCAGGCCCACATCTCCCGGCGGGAAATCCACGACGCTTCCGCCCAATTGCGCGATTGCGACCGTGAATGTGGTACGGGTTCGTAACGAAGGTTTTTCAAATATTAACGCCAGCGTCTTCCCCGCGAGAGCCTCAGAGTAATGCTTGGGGCGCTCCTTCATATCCGCAGCCAGCTCGAGCAATGAATGAATTTCCTGAACCGACAAGTCATCGACGGAAAGAAAGTCCCGGCCACGCAAAGCAGCATAGGCCGGATGTTGCACAACCGCATCGGTGCGGACAAGAGATTTCTTTGCTACATATTCATGAACGAGCATGGCAAATCCTCATTGTATAATTATGCATCTAGTTGAATAACTATACATAACATAATAGTTCGCAGAATGAAGTGCAAGAAGTATTTTTGAGGCAGGCGATCCACAGAGTCTTCAGAGAAAGTATTGCGCCTCACTTGTACCCTTTGTAGATTGGATTGGCGCTTGGAACACTTCGACAACAATGAGGAGATTCCTATGCCATCCCTTTTAATTATCCTGACTGTTTTCTTCACCACATCAGTATTCTGCCAAGGTTGGCAATCTATGGGGCCGGATTCGGTCAACTGGCAAAACGTCCGACGCGTTTCAGGCAAATGGTCGAATCCAACAACCTACAGACTTGCTGCCGCTACATCTGGTTCAATTGCGGTGTTGCAGAACGGTTCTCAGTGGAACTACAGTTTAAGGGGATACGAAGGAAGCGAGTGGTTCCCGGGCTACGGCTTTTTCTCTTTAGAGTTTTCTCCGTGGGATGACTCTGTCTACATTGGCTACGCTGACTACTACACCGAGCCTTCTTTCATTATGTTCAAGTCTATCTTTCCAATGTCCGGCAGGTCGAATCGATTGCCAGGCGGATGTTGGATCACACCACTAAGTGTTATCTTCAGCCCAAACGATTCCGTTGTCTTTGCAACTGAATGCGGTATTCATCGGAGTACGAACCGCGGCTCATCATGGACATTGCTTCAACGGGCGAGCGGTTCTTTCTTTGGAGAGGTACTGGCATTCAATGAACGCTCCCACCAGATTGTATACAAAGCAGACGGCTACGGTCCGACGCGCTTGTATGTTTCTACTAACCAGGGAACAACATGGGATTCTCTTTTCTCGGTGTCTGCCACTTTTCCTTTTCATCTCAATGACACACCACTTTCAGTTTTTGCATTGGGAGATACGATTGTTCTTGGCGTCAAAAGTTCGTTCGGAGATCCGTCGTCGGACATCGGTGTATTTCGCTCTTCCAATGGAGGAGTCGCGTGGTCACACGTGTACGCAAATGGAAGAGTCGTCAGCATTGTGAAATCGTATGCTTCGCCCGGTACTCTTTTCGCCGCATCCGAACAAGGAATCCTCAAATCGACTGACTTCGGCGCAACGTGGGCGATGTACAACAACGCGCTACCAACGCGGAGGCTCACAAGTCTCATTGTCAGCCCGTACACCGACACAATGTTTGTTTCAACGGAAACGCATGGCATCTTGAAGGCCTGGAATTACTTGACTGAAGTTGAAGAGCACTTAACCACGCCGATACGATTTGAACTGAAGCAAAACTACCCCAACCCCTTCAACCCAACAACGAATATCGAATTCCGAATTCCTGCCCGTCCGGCAGGCGGGGCCAATTTCGGATTTGTGTCGCTCAAGGTTTTTGATCTGCTCGGCAGAGAAGTTGCGACGCTGGTAAATGAAGAGATGATTCCGGGAAGGCATGAAAGAATTTTCGAGGGCAGTGGATTATCAAGCGGCGTGTATTTGTATAGATTGAGCACAGGTAGTTTTACACAAACAAGGAAACTCCTTCTCCTCAGGTAAAAATCCTCCCAATCGAATGAATCAGAAATTAATCTCCCGGTTTGCCCTGCTGCTTGCACTTTGGATTTGCGTCCAGGAACAGACAGTCGCGCAAACCACACCGCAACCCACCCGTGTCGCAGGCACGAATAAGATAGAACGCAGCCCGGACGGTCTCTCATTCTCTTTCTACTTCAACAACATTCCACTCTACCGATACAACATGGGCTCGGACGGGGGCAATAGAGGCAACTTCATCGGGCTCACGGCGTCCAAAGATGGGAAAAACTATTTCGTCCCCGCGATGTGCGGCGGGGTGTTGGCCGCAGATGGTGAACGTATTATCTATCCGTGCGAACCAGGGGTTTCGTTCAAATTGGATGACCAGTTCATGAATCATGACAGCATTGCTTTGCATTGGCGGATGACCCTGAATGATCGTGAGGCGCACCGCTATTGGATGTCATTTCAGATCAAAGGAAAGACTCTCGTAATCGATATTTCAGGCGATGACGGGAACGGGGCCGGCATAACCCTCGGCGAAGGCTACAGTGCCCGTGATGATCTTGTTGTTGTGCCTGTGCCCTATCTGCCCATTACAAGCCTTCTTCACGAAAAAACAAGCGGATCTTTTACATCAATGTATTTTGATTGGGAAAGAACAAGTTGTTCGAGGATGCTGCCGGACGCTACTAAGACGAAACCGGTGCTTTTCACCGCGCCCACAGAGTATTTCCCGCGCACAGACGGGATTCGAAACAAGATCAAAGAAAGAATCTATCTTACAACCTCAGGTGATATCGACGATGTGATGCCGAACGTTGTCGGCCCGGTGGCTCCGCTGAAACACAAGTTGCAAGACAAAATTATTGTCAGTTATCATCCACCTTTTCCAAAGCTTCTTGAGCCGCTTATCCCCCACACGTCTCTTCCATCGTATCTTGACAGCTTAAAGAACCTGGGAATTAAAAATGTTGCATTGATTGTAAAGGATTGGTGGTGGTCCGGCTACGACAAAGGGAACCCTCGAGTGGTGCCTGCGAATGATTTTAACATGGAATACAAGCATCTGGGAAATACCGGAAATCAGATTCTGCTGAAAGTCCGGAACAAACTCCAATCCCTGGGCTACACACTCGCTCTCCACCAAAACTACATTGACATGTATTCCGGTTCAAAAGCAGGCGGACTGCCGGACATTCCGGTAAATCATTTGCTCATTTCAAAATTGCCGGGCACAGGAAGTCAACCCGCCTGGGCGTATGTCGGCGACAACAGCGATGAGAATGCCTGGGCGATTAAACCTTCCCGCGTGTTTGATGTTGCTAAACAGGTCTCTGCGGCAATCTACAAAGCATATCGAACTGATTGGAATTACCTTGACGTGACGAGTGCTCTTAACCCCTCAGGACCGGTGGCTATTCCGCGCCATGGAACGGTAAATAGCTACGTCGACTTCGATGCAAGTCCCGGTAACGCCGGCCGTGACAGCGCCGGCATGTTCTTGTACACGCTCCATAAATATCGAACAGCGGCCAAAGCTGTCCGTGAGGGTACGCGTAACGGCCCGGTCCAGGGCGAAGGTGGTTGTCATCTCCTTTACGCGGGATACTTCGACGATTTCGAAGCGAGGATTAAGACGGCGGTTCCAGCCGTCAGCGGATATTCGGCACCACTGTTCGTTGATTTCCATCTCAGAAAGCTTCGATCAAAATCTTCTTTCCACGGAGCGGGCCATATCTACGAATTCTATGGTCGAGGATGGGATACTTTTTTTACGGAGAAGGAAGTAATGACGTTCATTGCAACGGAGATAGCATACGGACACGGAGGCTTGGTAACGAAAAGTGCACACAATTGCCTGAATGATTCTCCGTGCGATCACTCTCTCGTACAAATTCCTCTTGAATACAAGCATGTCCTTCCGATGCAAAGACTACTTGCGAAAGCAACCGTAAGAAACATTTCGTACTTTGACCGGAAAGGAGTCGCCAAAACCGCATCGAAGTACATTGCTGATCATCCCGACGAATTTGATGACATTACCTCACCTAATTTTATGGGACGAGTAAGAGTTGAGTATAGCAACGGCGTGGTCGTGTACGTGAACAGAAACCGTGAAGCCGGCAGTTGGACAATCAGCGGTCTTCCTTCCAGCAAAAAGTACAACTACAACGCTCAACTTGGAGGCAATATGATTCAAGGTGTAGGCGCTAAGCCATCAGAGCCGGTGGTTCTTCCGGCTGAGTGTGGATGGGTATGGTACTCAACGCTGTGAACGATACGGTGATAGTCTTTTTAATGAGGAAACCAAAATGAATATCGCTCGGCTAAGATTCGTGTGTAGTCTCCTTCTGATTGAGCTCTTTTTCTGGAGTCAATCAACTCCTCAAGTCGCATGGAGACCAACTAACGGCCCCGAAAAATACACTTCTGTGAACACGTTTGATGCGCGAGATAGTATCGACATCATCAAACTTTGGAGCAAGCAAACGGACCGATTCAAAATCTCTGATGTACCGTTCGACAGCATCACGAGAGTGTTTGGTTTTGGTAGCAATAGTTGGTGCGAGATATCCATTCAGATAGAGCGCAATAATTTCCTGCTTATGAGTTTGTCCGCTACCGATGAGTTGAATAGTACCGCGCGTTGGCAGAGGACGAGAATAGAGCGCACACGAACCTTCGACGGGAGCGGACTTGCAAGCGGCATCTACTTTTATCATCTTACAGCCGCCTCGCCTGCCGGCAGGCAGGGAACGTTTTCTCAAACAAAGAAACTTGTGCTGTTTCGATGATGATGCGGGTTCTGTTTTGCATTGGTTTATCTTTCCTTTTTCATTCTGAATTCTTCGCCCAGCCGTTCGTGCGGCAAGTTGAGCCTTTTCCGGTGCAGGCAAATGGAAATCCCGTTGGCCAGCCTTTTGCCGGCGGCGTAAATTCTCCTCAGCATCAGTTCGTGGATATTGATGGCGATGGCGACTACGATCTGTTCGTTTTCGATATCGATCAGGTTGTTGACTTCCATCGCAACGAAGGAACGCGCTTCGCTCCCAATTACAAACTCCGCAACGATTTCGTCTCCCTTCCGAAATTCTCCATCTGGTTTACGATGGTGGATTTTGACGGGGACGGGAAGATTGATCTCTGCACCGAAGATTCTTTGTACACCGGACTCCGCGTCTACAAAAACACAGGCACTCTCCAGTCACCGCAGTTTACACTTTTCATCCCGACCGTCCATGACGTAGGCGGAGCGGATGTCTACGCCGGAGGAAACAGCATTCCAACCTTTGCCGATATAGACGGAGACGGCGATCTCGATTTTTTTTCCGCCAACACAATCGGCTCGGTAAATCTTTACCAGAATATCGGCACAAGAACGCAGCCGCAGTATTCATTCGTTACCGGAAACTAGCAGAACATACTGATTCTCGGCGATAGCTGCAGCGCGTCCGGAAGCATGCGAGATCATCTGAATCACGGCGCTGCCGCGTACCGGTTCGCCGATATCGATGGAGATGGCGATCTGGATATGTTCATTTCGGATTTGTTCTGGTTTGGAATATTCTATCTCCGGAATGCTGGCTCACCACA
>JBBRUI010000039.1:0-20338 GCA_038247945.1 Bacteroidota bacterium
AAATATGCGGGGCGCTTATTCGCTGAATAAGAATCTATACCCCTCAAATCTCTATCGTCCTCGTCAACTGAATAGCATTGCTGTACAGCGTGGCGTACAAGCGCTTCGAGCGACATAGGCGGATCCGGAAGAGAAATTTCTTCCACTTCTTCGTTCTCTTCATGAACCGTGTGAGTATATGGCAACTGAAAAAATGCGCCCAGGGCTTCCACTAACATTTCCGTGGCCTTTAGTTTCCCATCGTAGGAATAACCGGCGATATGGGGAGTTCCTATCGCCGCGAGCCGGAGGAGGCCCGCATCGATGGCCGGCTCATGTTCCCACACATCTAACGCACACGCCCGAAGATGGCCTGATCTCAGAACATTTTTGAGCGCACCGGTTTCGACCACAGCGCCGCGCGAAGAATTAATGAGGATGCCCTTCATGAACTGAAGCCTGTGCTTATCGAACAAATGAAATGTGGGGTGCTCTCCCGTTTTATTGAGCGGAACGTGAAGCGAGATGAAGTCCGCTTCCATCACTGCATCCAGTGGAAGGTAGTGCGGAGCTCCCGTTTCCATCGCGAGAGGTGGGTCGTTAAGAAGCACATGCATTCCCATTGCTGCTGCCTTCTCCCCGACCTTCCGTCCTGTATTTCCGTGACCTACAATGCCAAGAGTTTTATTGCCGAGGGAAATGTCAAAGCGGGCAGCCAGTTCAAGCAACACAGCGAGAACATATTCACTAACGGAATTAGCGTTGCTGCCAGGACAACTCGCCCATCCAATTTTTCGCTTTTGCAGATAATCAATATCCAGATGGTCTGTGCCGATTGTTGCGGTCCCGACGAAGCGAACATTTGTGTTGTCCAACAAAGAGGCGTCTACCGGCGTTTCCGAACGTACCAGGACGGCATCGGCATTCTTGACAACTTCATGAGTCAACTGCTGTGTGGCGACAAGTTTGACCTCACCAAACTGCTTGAACGCTTCAATGGCATGTGGAATCTTGGAATCTGCAATGATAACCATCTCGATAGCAACACCTGATCAGATGTGGCGGGCAACGAAAAGAAACTGGGCTCATAATATTAAAGGTGTCCGTGAGAAGCAATCGCCGTTTAATGTCCAAAGAAATTTGATTATCATCTAACAGAATAAAATAATCGACACCTAATGAAAGGCGGCAACAATGCAAATGCCGGTGAAATCCATAACGGTAGAGGAATTGAAAAAGAAAATGGATGGAAAAGAAGATTTTCAGCTAATCGACGTGCGGGAGAAAAATGAAAAGGACATCGCCGACATCGGCGGGGAGTTGATTCCCATGGCAACCATCGCTGTAAACACGAATAAAATCGATAAAGATAAAACCGTGGTCGTGTATTGCAGAAGTGGACGACGCAGTGCCAGCGTGATCAACGAACTCCAGGAGAAATATGGATTTACCAATCTGTACAATCTGACCGGCGGAATTCTTGCATGGGCCGATACGATCGACTCTTCAATAAAGAAATACTAGCGTTAGAACTTTTATACATTCTCGGGAAAAGATCCTCACCTTCAATCTCTGTAATTTCAAATTCCAAACATTCAAATCCCCAAAATAAAAGCGGGGACACGATATTCTGTGTCCCTGCCAATTGTACCTTGATGTTTTTCCGCATTACTTCAGATTCCGTGTAATACTTTGCGCCGTCCCGCTGATCTTTTTCATAAGATTACTGAGCGTGCTCATCATCTTACTCAACCGGTCCATGGCCATCTGCAGGCGGAGGCTCTCCATTTCACCCATTTCACTCATGCTATCCAGGTCATTTTTGATCTGGTCTATCGAATTGTCAATATCCTTTTTTACCAACGCTACAGAATCGCTGAACTGGCTAAGTTGCAATTTAAGTCTCCCGGCGTCCTTCCTGATAATGGTTGCTTTGGCCCGAGGGATCGGTTTTGCCTGCTGTCCACTTGCTGTTGTTCCAAGCACAAGAATAGCCAGCGTGACTACATAAAGCAGAGATGTTCTATATATCTTCATTGCTCCTCCTTCGGAGATTAATGAATGTGGTGTGATTGTTATTTCGGGTTTACTTTCTTTATTGGGGCGAATAGCTGCTGGAAGTATTTTCGACTACACAAAAAAGGTTGATGAGAATATGCTGAAGAGAACTGTTAAAACCTTAGAAAGTAGAACTTAATGTCAATGGCTTACAGTGCCTCAAAAGGAATATGACCGCGTTTAATGGCGATCTCTTTGTTGACATCTGCCCTGTGCTAAAAGGATTAGAATAATTGAAGAGAGAATCACAAAGGAATTTCCGGCTGCCCGCGCATTTCAAGAGATTGGGTGGTAGAAAATGTACGGAATGATGAGAGGGATAAGATTCATGAAAGTTTTTCAAACAAAAGGCTCTGTCCAACTTTGTTGAACAGAGCCCTTGAGAGAGAAAGACACCGCCGATTGAATTGGCGGGGAAGAGCGCTTACTTCAGCAACAACGCCTTCTTCAAGCTGATGAATGGAGCGCCGCCGTTGACAGGTGTTGCTTCGATGCGATAGAAGTACACGCCTGTTGCTACCTGTGCGCCGGTTTGGTTGCGGCCGTTCCATACAACGTCGTAGTAGCCAGCGTTGTGGACTTCGTTTGTCAACGTCGCGACTTGCTGACCGAGAAGGTTGTAAACGTTAAGCTTAACATTCGCCGCCTCTGGCAACGCGTAACGAATCGTTGTTGAAGGATTGAAGGGATTCGGATAGTTCTGCGCAAGTTCGAAAACCTCAGGCAAGCCGGCTGTTTCATCCACGCCGACGATGATGACGTTTAGTGTGTTCCCCAATCGTTGCACCCACGCCCGTTGCGCTGCACGCGCTGCTGCGACGGCGTTGGCGAGAGACGTTCCGCCGACAAGCGCATAGCCTACCCGCTTCGTGCCGGCAGCCGCAACACTGTACGGTCCGGTGCCGAAGATTTGTGCATGATCTGCACCAACGCCTGCATCACCGTTCGGATTCGTTGCGCGGTTCGTTGTCATATAGCGCCACTTGTCTCCGTTGGTCATGCGCGGCGGGTAAACTTCCGAACTTGAAATCGCGACGCGTCGCGCTTTGAAGCGGTTCTCATGCAGGGGCACAATGCCCATCCAACTGTTCGTGGAAGCGGATTGGTGCATCTCTATCATATCGAATGGGAATGGGTTGCCGCCATTAACGCCGGGGATGGTGTTCGTGGAATCAACGATCACGCTGCCACGATCGGTTCCTGCCGAGTTCACGTCCCAATCGAAGAAGCCGCCCGCGTACAGTGAAGTCCACGGGGTTGCAGAGGTATTGACGAGATCAAGCTCCACCAGCAGGATGTTGTTCAAGCCAACCGAATCGTAGCTGACCGTCCGTTGATTGACGCGAACGCGGAACGGCGTTTCTGCCAACGAGTCGGTGTACGAAGTTGTGATCACTCTGCGAATTCCACTGGAAGCAGATGAATCAAGGTTGGAGAGGAATTTGAAATCTGCATCAAACGCCTCAGGGTTTACATTGTTACGCGCAGCATCCGATACTCGCGTCGAATCGAGACCGAGCATGAACGCGCCTTCAAACAACCGTTGTCCCGCCGATGAAACCGGATTGAACTGGAATCCGTTGCCCGGTCCTGTTCCGACGAATGCATTTAGCGAACCGATGTTGCCTTCGTTGGTGACCGACGCGCGGAATGCCGAGGTGACGTGATCGGCAAACGCTTCTGTTAAGGTTGGCGTAAACGCTCGTTTGATCTGGACCCCATCGATACCGATGTAGTTTGAATTATCACCGGTGAGGCCACCGTTGTAAATGAGATACCGGAATGCGATATATCGATTGGTACCATTCGGCAACGCGTATGCTTTTCGTCGCCACGAACCGGAATCGACCCGGAAGTAATCGAGGACGATATTGAAGCTGGCAACTGCCGTGTCTGTAGTCGAAACCCGAATCTGGAGTGAATCGGGGAAGTAGGATGGCAGACCCGGAGCTCGTTGCCAGAAAATGAGGCTGTCCACGACTGCCGACAAACCGCCGGTGTTCGGCGATACAAGCCACTCATCGATGTAACGAACATTTGCCGCGTTATAGTTTGCACCGATGTACCCTGTGCCTTCGAATGCTGTAAAGACCGCCGGGTTACCTTGGAACCATGTCGTGGTTCCACCACCGTCAAGATTCTTCGTTGTCCAGCCTGTAGGATATGGCGGCATCGGATCATTGAAGCCTTGCTGGAAGACTATGTCACTCGGTGCTACATTGAAATTGTACGTTGCTGTATCGTTCGCACGGTTGAGATCCGACGCGAGAATTGTGAATGCCCGCAAAACGTGCGCGCCGACTGTCGGAGTGGCCCACGTCAAGAGTACAGTATCTGTCGCTCCGATTTGCAGTGCACGTGGTTGGCTAACTGTAGTCTGCGCTGCGCCATCAATTGTCCAGCCCACCTGATATGTCGGCTCAACGAATGCACCAAAATTGCGTACCAATGCTTTGAAGTTGGCAGGTACATCACTCGCAAAGTCACCAAGTCCTGTAACGTGTACTGACGAAGCCGCTGTCGGCACCGAAGCACCGTTCGAAAAAGCAGGGCGTGCAACTGCAGAGAGATACCCTGCGGAGAGCTCGTCATGTGCGATTTGCTCTCTCGCGTTGGCTACCACATCAAAGCGCTGGTCCATGCTGAAGTTTGATGCAACCACTTTCTTTGTTTGTTCAGAAGCCGTCGTCTCATCCTTCACGTCGCCAGCGGATTGCTCTGCATCCTGTCCAAGTTTGCTTTGATACTGGGCAGCAAGTGCCTTACTGAGTGGATTTGCTGACGCAACATTGATCGGGCCGACGGAGCCTGGAGAATCGAAGGCAGTGGCTGCGATAATAGACGCGACGCCAATGTCATGCACACCGACTGCAGGTAGGAACGTGCCTTCGTCTGCGCCAATATCCGGTGTGGTTGCATTGCGCGTGTTGCCGTCGAAGTCGGTTGTGATACCCGCGATCGGCCTGCCGGCGCTTTCCACCGGTGTTCCAATATCAGTGCGGATGTGTGCATCGGTTGCACTGACGAACTGCGGATTGCCGAAGACGCTCGCGCTGTCAAGACGCGTTGAATCGCGGAACTCTGTTACCGAATACACGTATGAGAAGCCCGTTCCGTTTGGCCAAGGATTCGGAAGTTGGGCGAATGGGAAGGGGGTAGCTGGATTGACAAAATAATATGCATTGTTATTTGATTGTAACGCCAAATGGCCGGGCGACGCCTCGCCAAAGAGGAGGAACATCCGTGCCCCCGTGGTATCGGCTCGTTTCACCGAGGCGATATTGTTGTAGAACTTAATGGAATCCGACTGGCCGGCGGTGGTGTTGGATCCGGCAAAGTTGCCATCAAAAACAAACCCGCTTGTTCCGGCTCCTTCGCCTGCTGCCAGGTCGAAATTGAATGAGTTGTAATACCATTCCACCGTGGAACCATTGCCGTTGGCACTGTTGGGGACGCCCGTTGGGTTGTAGAATATTCCTTCCACCGCACGTCCGCTGACACCAGGGCCAAAATTGTGTACATCGTATATCATATTGTTGGCAAACACTGCCCGGCTTCGAACCGCCGGACCTGTTGCAATCGCATTGCCCACAATCAGGCAGATAGGCCGGGCGCCGCCACTGACCGTGACAAGATTATGAATACGATTCTTTGTTACCCGAACTCCGGTATTTGCTCCATTGATCCGGATACCTACAGGAGTTCCTGCTACTTTAATACCGTTCACATCATTGCTGTCGACCAGAACATTGTGGTTGCCCGTCATGGTAACGCCCGCTGCCGCAAGATGATCGAACAGCGATGCGCTCGCACCACCACCAATCAGGTTCTTGGTGAATGTGTGGTTCGAATCGCGTACTGCACCACTTGCTGCGTTGGCAAAGATACCGTTGTTCCCGCGCATCAACTGGCAGTTCGTGATCGTAATGTCGTGCTGTCCGCCTGAAGAAGCGAAGCCGGTGTTATCGAGAACCACCACACTCGGAATGCCGCCCGCTGAGTGGCGGTTCCCTTTAATGATGAGGTTCTTCAACGTTACGTTACGGCTTCCTTTGCGGATGAAGAACGGCGTGCGTGCCGTTGTCGTATTGGTATCGCTCTCAATCGTCATGCTGCGATCTGAGCCGCCTGAGTTGGAGCCATCCCACACAATTCCGCGGACACTGTCCATGCGAATGCCTACGCCCGCATTGGTTGCCGAGCCGCCTGCGATAACAATGCGCGGTGTAACGCTCGCTGCCGGTTTGAATGTTACCGTGTTGGCTGTTCCCTGGCCTGCATACGGCGTGATGACTTGCGCTGTATCGGTGTAGGATGCATCAATGAAATTGAATGTCACCGGGCCCGATACGCCCAGTGTTGTCAGTGCCGCTACCGCTGCCGATAGTGTTGTGTAGTTACCTGCTGCGCCGATCGTATACGTGCCGCTGAGTGGCGTGGCGGAACCAAGTGACCAAACAGTATCTACACGAATCCCATCAACAGTACCGATGGGCGCATTTGCCGCAGACCCTTGTCGAAGGGCGACGCCATAAACCGTGTCGATATCTACCGTGCCTCTGTCTGCGGTGGATTGCAGAACAGTGGGTGTGGGCTCAGAGCCAGTCGTTGGAGGATTTATCCAAAGCGCAACAGTATCGTTCGTCGCTCCAGCTATTACAGTATACTTTACGACTAGTAAATAAGTTGTGCCGACGGTATATATCGAATCTGAATAGTTGATATTCGCGGCGACACTTGATCTCCCGATGCCAAAACGTATGTTGCCGTTGGCTGCCCTCTTTGCAAAAATCCTTGCGCTAAACGTGGCGGAACTTTTATAGAGATGGAAAAAATAATCACCCGTAGTTGCGGAACTATCAAGTTTCGCTAATATCGAATAATAAAGCGATCCTGACGATCTACCGTTTGGGAAAGTCGAAAATAGTTTGTTAACATCCTCACCATTCGTTGTGAAAGATGCCGCGTTGCCGATTCCTGATTGCACATATCCGGTATAGCTGAGTCCGCCGGAGCTAACCCGTGGAGAATTTGTCCCCGAGGCGTTATGTGCAGTCCAACCACCTACATTGCGCAACGTGTCTCCTGCAGTGTAGCTGAAATTCTCGACGAGAAGCTGACTGCTCGCTGTCGATCCAAGCGAGAGAACCGCCATCGCTAGAATGGAAAAAATGAAGAAAGCTCTAGAGATCTTCATGACTCCTCCTAAAAGATTTGTTAATTGTGAGTGATTTAGTAATGATTTGATTGCAAACAATTTGGCGCCGGAGTGAGCAAGAGGCAGATGATCATTGAAATGATTCATGCTTTTAAAAACAATTTGCTGAAGAGAGGTTTGCTAATCCCAAGTGGGTGTGCAGGTACCATTCAAACCTATGAAAGGTATTAATGAATGTCAATGATTCGTTTGAAATCATACGCTGACGCAAAAGATGTACAACAGTGTACGATTCGTTGCAACCGGCAAGCGTCTCGTGGCCCCACTCTTTCTACTTCCTCATTTGAGAAGAAGCATTCGCTTCGTTACTCTGAATGTTCCTGACTCAAGCCTGTAGAAATACACCCCGCTGGAAAGATTCTCCGCATTCAATGTCGCTTCATATTTTCCCGGTTTCAGTTCTTTGTTTACCAGCGTCGCCACATCCCGGCCGAGCATGTCGAAAACTTTGAGCATAACAGGTCCCGTTACTGCGACCTGGAATTGTATTTTCGTGGCAGGATTAAATGGATTGGGGTAATTCTGATTCAGAGCGAATTGCGTCGGGACTTCTGGCCCTTCGTTCACGCCCACAGGTTGTCCGGTCAGGAATGCACGAACGATGAGATCGGCGTTCGTAAGCGGTTGCCATCCCTGCGATGTCGTGAAGAATTTTGTCCGGCCATCCACCGGTGGTGTGAAGTCGCCCCCTATGCCCGGGGCGCCGGGACTTGACGGCAGATAGCTGAGAACCACATGGAAGTCGCCGCTGGTAATTGATGGCGGATCGCCGGCGGGCAACGTCACAACAAAGCTATCGATGCCGGCAGATTGATGCGATTCGCCGATGTACGGCCCCGCCTTCATCTGTCCCGGAAATCCAAGACTATCGTCATGAATTGAAACCATTATAGGACTGTTCCCATTGTTCGTGAACGCCTTCACACGATATACCCGCGCAGGATATTGCTGCGGCGTAAACCGGATGCCGAATTTATTCCCATCGTACGTGAAGTCGACAACAAAAAACACTTCGGGAATGCCATCATCGTATCCCACCTCGGTGAGCTGCGGATCGGTGACTGCGAATGTGCCGGCAGTGGTGCTATACGGACCGTAGTAGGTTTGAGTTGAAACATTGATGGAGCCGCGCATTTTGTATTCGTACCAACCCTGGGCAATAACAGTGGAATCCGTGAAACCTTGTACACCGGTGGCGAACGTACGATACAGTGTTCCATTTCTATAGAGCTGCAACGAAACGGGAACTGTAAGCGGATCGTTATTCAATCCCTGTGTAGGATCTGTCCAAGTGACTCTAAGAAAATTTCCCTGCTTCACGACAGCTACATTCGCTGGAGCTTTCGGCGGCGCAAGCAACCGGATTGGAATGCGAATATCGCCGAAACCGGATGGCGTAAACACGCTAGCCATCGTTTGCGGCCACCACCCATGAAAGAGTGCGGCGCCGCCTGATCGTCCGATCATGAATAATCCGGCGCCAACTTTTTTATCCGGACCAAAGATCTGCAGATGATTCCTGTTGAAAAAACCAATTGGAATACTCACTTCTCCCACAACATGTCCGGTGGATGATGAGAAGGCAGTCTGCCCATCCGTCACTGTATCAACCACGGCATTCACGCCGCCGCCGGTATAAATTTCCCGAAAGCGAACAGTCGGGCCGGCTGAAAAATGGTACGCCCAATAATTGCCTTCACGTAAAAGAGGATCAGTACCAACCGGCTCGAATCGTCTATTGTAGTTGTCATCAAAATACAATCCGAATCCCTCGCTCTCCTGCAGCCCGTCGGTGTTCAGGAAATCTTCTCCGGCGATGTACAACTTCCCTGCAATACTATCATACTTGAAATACATGAAGACGCTCCCGCGTGGTAACGCCACACCGCCGCCCATGCCGAAAACATCCGAGACATCAACCTTCAGTGCATCCGTCCACTCTCCGGCTGTAAGCGCTCCATCAATCGTCGGCGTCGTAGTTCTATGCGGAGTTGTAATACTGAATTGGAGAAATGAACTGTCGACCGTGCCATACGATTCGTTGGAATAAACACTCTCCCCCTGACCATACAGCGCTGTGATGCGATAATAATAATCCTTCAAGGGAATTGCCGAGCTGTCTGTGTAAGAGGATAACGCTCCGCTGATGGTTTTTCTGATTGCATACGGTCCACCGGTGCGCACACTGCGATAGATGCGAATGCTATCAGGCGGAACAGGAGAAGAACCCGGAGATTCGGGAAGCGCCATGAGCCGCGTAGCTCCGACCGGGCGCAATGGAATCGACGTTGAAAGATTGTATTCATCAACTGCGAGATTTCTTTCGCGCAGCGACATCATGAGTGTCGGGTTCGTCCAATTTAGTTGTATGCGGGAATTCAAACCATGGCTGGCAACTAAATTTGCCGGTGCAGCTCCGCTTGGAGCGAGCGTTGCATTGACGTTTCTTGTTGTATCAGTACCCGTTACCGTCACGTTGTTGATTGTTTGAGCAACATAGCCGAGATGCGATACACGCAGAGAATAATTTCCCGGCGGAACATTGCCGACAGTATACTGGCCGTTCGGTAACGTCGTTCCTGTTCTCGTCGTCCCGAGAACTTGCACGGTCGTGCCGCTATGATTCGGCGGGACACCGGAAAGCAATACGGTTCCTGCAATCGCCCCACCGCCAAAATCAACAGCGATGTTATACACGTTGCCGCCACTTCCAAACTGACGCGCATGAACAGCCTTGCCGCCTGCGACAACGTTTTTCCCATCCGCTGACATGGCGAGAGAAAACATCGAGCCCGGCGTGTTTACAGTGTAAGCAGGCGTGTTTGAATTACGTTCGAAGATGTAAATGTCGGGTTTCGTGTTATCGAAATCTCCCCACGTCGCGGCTGCGGCAATCGACCCATCATCCGAGAGTGCGACCTGACTGACCATGTCGCCCACATTCGGAACAATCCAATTCGGCGTACCGTCACCAAAGGTATCAAACAAGTAGATGGAACCATCAGATCCGGCGCTCAGGAAAATCAATGTGCCCGCCATAATAGTCTGACCGTCCGCGGAAATATCCACAGCGCTTGCCCAGTTCGTAAACGCACCGGGCGGAATCCTGTATTGCCACAGAGATGTGTATCGGTTCAACGATGCGTTCCATGCAAGTGCGCGCACAAATCCGGTGTTTTCGGCAATAGCAATGATCGATGCATTGCCACTCATGGCGATGCGTGACTCCGTGTTATTTATTTCCATTTGTGTACGCAACTCTCCGGTGTTTGCATTTAAGACCCACGCATAGAACTTGCCGTTCACGATGACGGTGGATTTATCCACGCTGATGTTGATGCCATAGATTCCCGTGCTCTGGTTGTCGCTGAAGTCGAACGTCCAGATCGGCGTAGTTGAAGGCGGAACAAAAGCATACACGCGATGCATTCCTCCCTGAAGCGGAGAAGAAGCGGCACAGACCAGAAGTGTTCCGTCACGCGAGACTGCCGTTGGACCGGCAACTCGACCGGCGGGAATCGAAAAGTTAAAAGTAATTCCTCCGGTATTCTTATCGAACAAATAAAGATTGCGATAACTCCCGTTAGCAATAATCCCTGCGTTCGCCGAGAGCGCAATAAAATTTCTATACACTTGGGGATCGGAATTGAATTCCCAGAGAGGGGCATTCGTCGCATCGTCGTGAAAGGAGACACGGGGAGAATTAAGATTCCATCCGATAAAGGGATAACCGCCGCTGCTGTTCACGGCAACATCCTGACCAATTGCCGCGGGATCGTTACTCACCCATTTGATAAATGAACTGAGCGTACGCGAGCTTGGCAGCGGTATGCTTCTCGCACGTTCAATGTCGTTGAACGAGACCGGTAAAGGATTTTTTTCAGATACTGTTTCGGACCGTTGGTTAACTCTTCCGTTGTCAGCACGAACGGAAGTCCGGGTTCCGACACCTGTATTTTTTGAACCCGCACTGAAAGAATTAAATGAACACAGAAAGGCGAGAATAAATGTTATCCAGAGTTTCATGGGGAGAGCTCCTTGGGGGTTGTGGCAACTCGATTGGGAAAAAACAACCGATGAGACAATACACGAGGAATATACCAACAAGAGGATTGATATATACAAAGCAACGCCGAAAATATCGTGTCGGGTTTCTATCGCATGCCAAACGAAACCGCTGAACTCCGAAAAAGGCCGTCATCGTAGGAAACATTTGCTTTGAAGGATTCGGACCGGATTAGTCGCAAAACTTCTGCAGCCTCGGACAAAACTGAAGCATGAGTAAAGAGGGAATTATTGCCTTAATACCCTCCATTCCTCATTTACCATCTTAAACAAGCTGGGAAATTCATTGGAGTTTCCTAAAAACAGCGACAAAGCCGAATGAAGTTTTTTGTTTTTTCCAAAGTGACCTCACCCTCTACGAGGTCGTAGACCCAACCCTCTCTTGGGAGGAGAGGGGCTTTATCATAAGAAAACTTCGTGCACCTTCGTGTCTTGGTGCCGTGGTGGCAAGCTTTTTTGCTTTTTGATTTGTGGAATGTCCTCAAATTCATCCTTGTAATTGAAGATGAATTGAATGATATTATGACCAAGTAAATGTTCTTTAAAGTATTATTTTTGGAGTCGGCTTGTCATCTGCAAGTGCATTACCTGTTACGTCTTCCCGCTTTGAAGTTGTGAGAAGCATGGAAGCCTTCGTCAAAGATAATATTGGAAAACTCCTCATTCCTGTCGAAGAAAGCTGGCAACCTCACGATCTCCTTCCGAGGTTGACGGGAGAAAACTGGTACGAGCAACTGATTGAATTCAGGGCGAAAGCTGAGGCTCTCCCCGACGATGTTCTGGTTGTTCTTGTGGGAGATATGGTAACCGAGGAAGCGCTTCCCACCTACCAAACCTGGCTCAACCGCTTAGAGGGACTGACAGATCAAACGGGCGCAAGCGATAATCCGTGGGCTCGCTGGAGCCGCGGCTGGACTGCCGAGGAAAACCGTCACGGCGATTTGCTGAACAAGTATTTGTATCTCACAGGCAGAGTCGATATGCGCGCAGTCGAAACGACTGTCCATCATTTGATCAACAACGGCTTCGATCCCAAAACGGAAAACGATCCCTACCTCGGTTTTATTTATACCTCATTTCAGGAACGCGCAACAAAGATTTCGCATCGCAACGTGGGCGTGCTCGCGAAGAAATACGGCGAAGACCGGCTGCACAAGATTTGCGGTATGATTGCAGGCGATGAAGCGCGGCACGAAAAGGCATACAAGCTGTTCATGTCCAAAGTGTTCGAGCTCGATCCCGCGCAAGCAGTTCTTTCGTTTGCCAAGATGATGAAAACGAAAGTTACCATGCCTGCAGTGCTGATGTATGACGGCAAGGATACAAATCTTTTTGAGAAGTATTCCATCGTTGCACAGAAGACGGGCGTGTATACAGTCACCGACTACTCGGAAATCATTGCCGACCTCGTCGACTATTGGAAGCTTGAAACAATTGAAGGCTTATCGGATGTTTCAGCGAAGGCGCAGGATTATCTGTGCAATCTTTCCGAGCGCTACGCAAAGCTTGCCGACCGTGTAAGCTTTTCAGGAAAAGAAAAGTTCAGTTGGATTTTTGACCGCGATATAGTGTTGGGATTCAGTTCGTAAGTTTGCTTCGTTTTGAGCCTACCAATTTCCCACAATACTTCTCTTCGAACTTTTAGCAGAGTGTAGCTAACCAACTCCGTTGCCGCGCCTTGCCTTTTGCGGATGGGTTCGGTATCATTCACGGCGCTTAAAGAAAACATACGCACCTTGAGAACGCAATTGCGGTGGTCAGACGAAATTGTGGAGACAATTCCCCTTCGGAATCCAGAGTTTTAATTCAGGGATAGAAGATAGAAGATAGTAGGCGGCGTTCTGTAGTGCAGCGACACTTTAGTTGCAATTGGTTTTGTGGAATCACCATCATAAAGTAGAAACCAACTTTAATATGTCCACCCTTTTCCCGCTCTCTTTTTTGGTACTCGTTGCGCTTGCATGTTCAACTGACGACCAAACCCGGTTCATCATTACAGAACAATATGCAATGGATACCACACGGTTAAATCCTCGGATGCTGGACAACGAAGACCATTCACCTTGTCCTTGGGGATTCATCCCTGTTGAACGGGAGCCAGAACCAATTCATAAAGTATGCCCGATTACCCCACAGAAATAATCGAAACCAAGAAACGGGGTACCGTTTGGGTTAAAGCCTTTGTAGATTCCACGGGCAGAGTTACATGGGCTCAAATTCTCAAAACTGACGACCACGTTTTCAACAAATCGGCATTGACGGCAATGATACAATGGAAATTTAAACCGGCCACTATCAGGAATAATGTGCCAATCGGCTTTTGTGTATCGATCCCATTTAAATTCTTTAGATAAAGGACCAAGGATCGATGTGGTTCTCATTTGATCTCGCACCAACAAAAGCCCGCTTCAACCATCATGCAGCAAAGCACGCCGAATTTCCGCTACCTCCACAACTCGTATCCCGTCCGCAGGGTTCTCAATCGCATTCACCATCATCTTCAGCATCTGATCAATCGTAACAAGTCCCAGCCGTTTCGCCTGCCCGGTCGTTGAAGGATGAGCAACTACGCCAGCAAGCGAGCGAGATGTTTTCGTGATGTACCCAGTGCAAACAGTGAACGAACGAGTAAGTCAATTGAAACCGACGGTTCCCTGGATTTGATGAGTTGCGCTAACTATTTTCTGCGTCAGCCTTTTTCCGGTGTGTTTTCCGCGGGTTTTTGTTTGAGGTAATTTCCAGATCGATATATTTTAATTCCTCCGGAGAGAGGTTGAGGAATTCGGAAGTACTACCAACCTTCCAGCCCTTTGACTCGAGTTGTTTCTTCTTTGCAGTCTTCATGTTCATCCTATAAGATTATGATTCATACAAACGAATTCGGAGCGCACACGTTAGGTGTAATTGTGCCAGTAGGAGGAAAGTTACACAGAGAGGGTAATCTCTCCGGTCAGGCCATTGTAGAAGAGAGTGCAATGCTGAAGGACATCCCGACCGATAAGGGCAAGAAGTCCTTGAGCCGATAACGCAGCACCGATAGCGCTGGGGGCTTCAATGGAAATTGGTAATCCCACGACTTCAATCTGAATGGGATAAACGTTTTGCGGAGTAGACGAATGAGACGCGGAAGCAACATTCACAACGTTCACGACTGGCAACTGAAGTTGTTGGGCTGCCGCGTCGTCGATGCAGGTAGAACTTGCACCAGTATCAATCAAGGCCATTCCGGAAATTGGCTTGGGCAATGTCTTGCCTTGCTGAAGGAGTTGAGCAGCGATGCTTTGAGCCAGACCAATTGTTACTTGCAGGACAGGGCCTTGCTTTTGGAGAGCGACACCAGGGGAAACTGGAACAACCTGACCTTGCTTGTTCTTTCCTTGGGCGCTAAACTGAGTGTGTAGAATTGGCACGTAGAATTCCCAGGGTTAGTGCCGGTATGTATACGAGTTGTTCAGCTTCTTCTACTTGCCGAACAAGGAAGGATTCGGTTCCAAAGCGCCGAGCGCCCTCAGTCAGCGCCGCCTGTAGTGTGTCGAAGGTTCCGACGAGTTCTTCGTTCTTGACGAGGACAAATTTGCCCGGAGAATTCTTAAGCCACTCCAATCGGTGTTGCTCAAAAAACTTACGTTCCTTTTCCAGCATACATCACCTTGGTTGAAAAATACAATAACGGGACTGGATTAAGATAGTGCAAACGCTCTTGGGAGTCAATGTGTGCGGTCGTCCCCTACATGTAACCGGCGACGGAGCCTGGTCATCATCTGCTTGTGAGTGATTCCCTTCTCTCCACGGCCAGCTTGAGACTCAGCAACACGAAATTTATCAAAAAGATCGACTTGCGCCCGGAGGCGTTCGTAATGCGCGATTGTCATGACAACCAAATCGCCTTCACCGTTCGTGGTCAGAAAAACGGGGGCGTCTTGCTTGTGACAGATTGCAGCAATCTCACGCGTTCGATGGCGAATACTTGATATGGGCTTAATGATAGGCATGATTCCTCTACAGGATTGTGGTGTACAAATTAGTACCAAATAGTGACGGAATCAAGTCATCCGTGTAGTCGGGTGGTGTCTCACATTGAAATTTGGTTGTCATGCTGAGATGCTTTTGCTCAGCATCTATCTTCAGATTGCGCATTATAGATTCCGAACAAGAGCGATTCGGAATGACACTCTCAAACTGAGACATTACCGTGTAGTCGGCCTGCTCAATCGCATTCACCATCGTCTTCACCATCTGATCAATCGTAACAAGTCCCAGCCGTTTCGCCTGGTCGCTTGTTGAGGGGATTCTCTCCAACAACCAATAGACCGGCACAAAGAAATACGGCCACCAATGTCCCGGGCCAAGCACGTACCACGGACGCAGAAATGTTGCGTTCATTCCACTCTCGCGAATCAACCTCTCACCTTCCGCTCGCACCGCTTGATACTCCACCATCATGGAGGAAGGCTGCGCGATGCTCAGGTACACAAAGTGCCTTACACCGGCTTGCTTTGCTGCGGGTACAGATTCCCGCACCGACACCAAATCTATTTTCTTGAACTGTTCCTTCTTTGCCGGACCCGGATGCGCGACGCCAACGAGCTGCACAAATGTATCGGCGGGACTGACATGCCCGGCGAATGTGGATGCATCGAGTGCATCCCCGGTGACTGCTGTGCATCCTTTGGGGAGTTTAGATTCCGATCCTGCGCGCACGAGCGCCCGTACCGTGTGCCCGCGCTGCACGAGCAGCGGAATCAAGCGGCTGCCGATGTAGCCGGTTCCGCCGGCGATGAAAATGTTTCGTGATTGCATCGGAGACTCCATGAGATTGATAGATGGAGTACGAGAAAAGGCAGGGCTTCAGATTCGGCAGGCAGATCCGGATTAACACCTCGATTCATCGAGGTGCATGAAAACAGTACACACGTTCCCGGGCAGACTGTTTAAACAGTCTACACCAGGATTATTGAATTAAGGTTCTTCCACCCGACTCAAGTCGGGTGTTAATATGAGGCCCGTACCGCGAGCACATCACGAAGTCTTGAGAGAAAAACTAAACGTCGTCCCTTTTCCCACTTCACTTTGCACGTTCACAGTGCTGTCATGCGCTTCAATAATGTGCTTCACAATTGCGAGGCCCAGACCGGTTCCGCCGACATCGCGTGAACGGTTCTTGTCTACGCGATAGAATCGTTCGAATATCCTCGGCAGATGTTCCGGCGCAATGCCAACGCCAGTGTCGGCAACTGATATACTCACGCGGCCGTCATTAGCGCTGTAGGATATCTTCACATCGCCGCCCGGTTCGTTGTACTTGATTGCATTCTCCAAAAGGTTTTCGAACACAACACGCAGGCGCTCTTTGTCTCCCAACACTTCCAAGTCATGTAAGACGTCGTTTGCGAGGCTGAGCGTAACACTGCTCTTCGCTGCGGCAGGATTCATTTCTTCCACCAGTCCGTGTAAGAATTCATATAGATTGAAATACCGGAAACTCATCTTCATCTCCCCCGATTCAATTTGGGAGATTGTAATAAGCTCGCCCAGCAGTGTGTTCAATCTGACCGAATGGTTGTACGCCTTCTTTAAGAATTCCCTGTTCACCGCCGGGTCATCAACTGCGCCTTCGATCAGCGTTTCCAAAAATCCCTGCATGGAAAAAATCGGCGTGCGGAGTTCGTGCGAAACGTTGCCAAGGAATTCACTCCGCACGTGCTCAAGTTTTTTCAGTTTCACAATGTCCGCCTTGAGCGTGTCGACCATTTCGTTGACTGCGCGGGCAACCCGTCCCACTTCGTCATCGCCGCGGACCGTTATGCGTGTATCAAGATCACCCGATCGAATCTTCTCGACTGACTTTCCAATCTCCGAAATTGGTCCGGAAATTCTTCGCGAAACAAACAGACTGACAGCCAGCACCAACAGCAACACCACACCTCCCGCTCCAAGAATGTTGCTCCGCTGTTCCTTCACCATCGCCTGAATACCGGCAAGATGGGCGCTCAGCCGGACGAACTTCACACGCGCTGAATCTTCTGTCGCAGGAAAACCGCCAACCATTTTTGCGACATACAGAAAATCCTGCCCAACCGTTGCACTGTGGCGCGTGTCCGTGCCGATGGCTTCATTTTGCGCCTGCCGGATTTCAGGACGCTGCAGATGATTCTCAACTGCTGAAATCTTTTCTTTCGGAATGTCCGAATCGATCAGCACTTTACCCGTCTCATCAATCAGAGTAATTCGCAGACCCATTGTGTGCGCCAGTTCGTTTACTCGCGTTCGCATTGCGTCCGCGCCATTGCGGGAATCGGATTCCAGAATTTCGGCGACCCCATCCACCCGCTGAGAAAGCTCTGAAATTTTTTGCCTGGTCAGGGACCGTTGCGTAGCCACACTTGCGAACAATGCAAAGGCTGATACAGCAATGAGCGTAAGAATTGTGTACGTAAGAGTTATTTTCGATTGGAGGCGTTTCAACTACGCCCTCATCCTGTAGCCGACGCCCTTGACTGTCTCGATGTATTCACCATACCCGCCCAGCTTTTCGCGGATCTTGCTGATGTGCACATCAATTGTCCGGTCAATCACCTGCACATTTTCTCCCCACACAACGGAAAGCAACCGGTCCCGCCGAATAACACGTCCGCGATTCTGCGCAAGAAAGACGAGCGTTTCGAACTCGCGTTTGGTCAGCGAAATATCCTTGCTGCCGATCCTTGCCGTGTAGTTTGGAACGTTGATCTCGAGTTCGTTAATGCGAATAATTTCGTCCACGGCAGAAACATCGCGGGCCGAAACCTCACGTCTTCGCAGCGAAGCCTTCACCCGTGCAAGAAGCGTCCGGACGGGAATCGGTTTTACAAGATAATCGTCGGCGCCAAGTTCAAGCCCAAGCACCTCGTCAAATTCCGTCCCTTTTGCCGTAAGAAACAGTACCCGGATCTCTGCAGTCCGCGGGTCGCGCTTTAATTGTTTGCATACTTCCCAACCATCCATCTCAGGCATCATCACATCCAGCAAAACCAGATCGGGAAGGTGAGAAGCTTGTTCAAGAGCCTTCCTGCCGTCGCGGGCAGTCAGTACTTTGTAGCCCTCCTTCTCCAGATTATACTTAAGCATCTCAACAATATCTTTTTCGTCGTCAACAATCAGGATTGTTTTTTGCATAGGGAATACGATGTGATTGAACAATGCGAATATAACTCTTACTCAAGAGAACAACAAACGGAAGACAACAAGCTGAAGCCTCACACAGCAGGGTCAGTTGCCGGTGAGGCTTTGGTTTCCAACCATCAGGGAGTGGATGGAAAAGCTAACGGGTTCTGGTCAACAATCTTACTTGGAACTTCCGAAAACTTATTTCATCAAAATCATCTTGCGTGTCTGCACGAAGCCATTTGTTGTAAGCCGGTAGATGTAAGAGCCTGAAGCAAAATTCGCTGCGTTGAAATCCGCTTCGAATGTTCCTGCATCAAGTTGGCTGTTTACAAGTGTTGCAACTTCCTGTCCGAGCAGGTTATAGACCTTCAACGTCACGAAACTGTTCTGCGGAATGCTGAAGCGGATATTGGTGACCGGGTTGAACGGGTTCGGATAATTCTGATCAAGCACAAACTCCGACGGGACTGTTGATCCTACTTCTTTCACACCGGTAGTGTAATTGGTATTCTGAGGATCAAAGTTCGTCCAGCCTGCCGTCCATTGTTGGTTGAGCGGAAGCGCCGGATTAAATGCCCCGCGATATGTTGTCGGAGTAAACCAGCCTCCCGCCAGGAGATTGAGATTCACAAATTCCACGCCCGCTGTGGTGGGTTCGGAACCGGGAGCCGGTCGCGCATCGGGATTGTTCAGGGCGGTCATATTCACGAGTCCAATTGTGTTCGGTAACCGGGTTGCAGAACCGCCGGTGTTGCCATAGGCCGTCGTGTTGAACCATGTTGAAGCGTCGAAGCCTGAAGGATTCGTTCCGCTGTTGTGCACCGGAAGAAGCGGACCCGATGCTTGAAGGCTTACATTCCGGACTTGCAGCGTGTCGCCTTGTGCCGAGGTCTTCGACTGGAGATCGCGCAATGAATATCCGCCCGGAAAGCCCATCATGATGGAGTTGTAGACAGACATCTGAGAACCGCGACGAACCACAGCTCCGTACTCAAACCGATTGCCGGCAGGCAGAACAATACCATCGTGTCGTTGCGGACCGACCATCGTTATGTTCGAGAAGCGGGGGGACGTGCGCGGCGTTGTGTAGGAAGCAGAGCCTTCGTTGTCGCTTTCGAAGCCGTTAGTCTGGCCCCCGGAAAATTCGAAGACGTTCGGATCTTTGAGCGAGAAGGCGAACTGCACATTCCCTTTAAATCCAAAGTCCGTGTCGAACTCGTCATCGATACCGCCGAGCGCGACAAGGTAGCGGGCGTTCACCGTACCGCCGAACCATTCGAACCCATCATCATACGAATAGCTTACCTGCACATACTCGATCACCGTCTTCCGGCCGACGCCGCCCATGGTGAGGCCATTCACTTCGTTATTCAATTGAAAACGGTAGCCGGGAAATTCAATACGAACGTAGCGAAACACACCGCTGCTATCATCCGCGTTGCCTGCCCCCGCCGCGCCACCGCCATACGTACCGGGAAGAATACCACCCTCAATCAGCGGGTTCGTCTGGTTACTCGGCGCAGCGCCCAGCATTACCACGCCGCCCCAATCACCGCCGGCGCGTTGTCCCACAGATTTTCTGCTTGTAAACACAATCGGGTTAGTCGGCGAACCGTTGGCATAAATCTTCCCGCCTCGCGAGACAATGAGCGTTGCCGCGGTATCGCCCATGACGACTGTTCCCGGTTCGATCGTCAATACATAGTTCGAATCAATGGCATACAAACCGGTCAGCGTATAGATCGTATCGTTCGACAATGCCCGGTTGAAATTCTGATGGTAGATCGTTCGTCCGGAGTTCAATCCCGGGCCGATAACAACCTGCGACTGCGCGGACGCGCCCGAGACTAACAACAACATCAAAAAAAGAAA
>JBBRUI010000040.1:0-20312 GCA_038247945.1 Bacteroidota bacterium
CAGAATGAGTAGAGAAAGAAGAGAGAGCAAGATGGTTCGTTTTTTCATGGTATTTTCCTTTTGTAGGTTTCAGGGAGTACGGTCTCCACCATCAGGTCGTGAAACTTGTCAGCTTCCTCCCAGATCATGCCATGCCCGGAGTCCTCAAAGAAAATCAATTCTTTTTTTGGTGCTTCGAGCATGTTGAAATATTCTTCGGGAATGCGGGACGGGTTATTCATGTCGTGACGGCCGAGCACGATGTACACCGGCAGGTCGAAGCGGGTGGCATCCAGACGGAAGTCCATCTCCTGTAATTGGGGATAAACCACATTGAAGGTATTCATCAATCCCAGGAGGTAATTGAGCCGGTCAAGCCAGCCGTATTCGCTCTGTTTGAGCATCAGCAGCAGAATGTCACCGTCGCGGCGGTATTCGCTTTCCTTTATATTGGAGGCTTCGAAAACGGAATACTCGCGTCCAAACAGAGTGGCATAGGGCTTTATGGGGCTTTTGCCGAAGTAAGGTGGCGGGCCTTGTTTTTCCAGAGTTTTAACAAATTCGGTGTCGCCGGTTTTACGGGAATGCTCCATCATCATGTCGTAGATCATCTGGTCGGTTTCGAGTGCATCCACCATTTGCGATGTACCGACGTAGGCGTGGAACAGGTCGGGGCGTTGTTGGGCGGCGCGCACGCCGATAATGGTTCCCCACGAATGACCCACCAGGTAAATTTTCTGCTCGTCGAATCGTTTGCAGAGTATGTCGGTCAATTCGACGATATCCGTAACGTACCGGTCAACCGTCAGGTCTGATTTCGGGTTGCGTGAGGGGTACGATTTGCCGCAGCCACGCTGTTCCCATATGACAACTACGAAATGCTTTTCCAGTTCGCTGTTAAAGCGGAGGACGCGTGCAGCTTCGCTCGCGCCAGGACCGCCCGAGAGAAAAAGGAGAACGGGCTTGTTGACATCCTGCCCGCGGATAATTAACCATTGATTGACTCCGCCGAGTTTAACCTTCTCCAGCGAGGCGATACTGCCGGGTAACGGCTTTCCATCTTGTCCCCGAATCAGAGGGGTATGAGCCATCCACTGGGAAGCCGATACACAGCCTGAAAATAAAATTAAAACTGACAGCAGAAAAATCATTTGACCCCGTAATCGTGTTGAACAAGATACTAGAGTGGCAGGCGAAATATTCATCGCGAATCTCCTTTTCGAACTTGATATGGTTCAAGGTTAAAAGGATTTTCATCTTTTATCGATCGAACATACGACTGAAAAAGAGAAGAAATACCTACGTATTTAGTTTCATTAGATTCCCGTCCTGAGGCTATAGAGTGTCCAGCCAAGCCTTCCACTCATCGAAAAGCATGCGCGGGCTTACGCCGAGAATTTCCACCATGCTCGCGCCTGCGGGTACGAGGCGTATGACGGCTTCCCATCCGTAGCGCTCGGTGATGTACTGAACGAGGGTATAGGCCAATGTATATCCGCCAACCTCGGCGAATTGCAGCGCGTTGGGTCTGGAATAATCCTCCCAGCGTATGGAAGTGTATGCATAAACCGAGTCAAGGGAAGGCTTCTGGTCGGCTAGATAGAGAGCAATGCCTTCCTTGAGCCAGTAGCCAAGGCCTTTATTGATCCGGTCGGTCAGCACATGCACATACTCGTGAACCGCAGCCTGTTCAATGCTCTCGCGGCTGTGCGCTGGGCCTGGATTGGCTGGCGAGGTTATGAGCACCCAATCGCGGGTATTGTCGCCTATAAACCAGTCAGGCAAAAATGCACCGGCAAAGCCAATTGTCTTACGGTGCAGGTCCTTCCGACTGGGGTAAACGATTATGCCTATCCCCGCGTTATCCGCCATGCCCAAAGCTTCCGCGACGGCTCCCGCCTGCCTGGCTATTCGTGCAGCAATGCGTTCGGCATCGGCTTTGTCGGCAGGTTTTGCCAGTACGTGTATACCGTAAAAATTGTATTTTTTCATACCGGGCATGCCAAGGGCAGTCATTGGTGCGAAGTTCACTAAAGCCGCAAGCGTGAAAACGGCGAGCACGCGCAGGGCTAAATGAAGAGTTGGTCTCATCTTGTTTCCTTTATTACAATTCAGGAGCTGGCGACGAAATTTCCAGCTCCTGAACTTGCGATTCATAAAAATCAAAAGCTGAGCTTGACGTTAATGCCGGTGAAGCCAACAGCTACAGCGAAAGATACATTTTCAGTATTTTTTCCTTTACCCCGTCTGTTATTCATTGTGTGGAGCCAGGGAACTATGAAGCCGGAAAACGTACCTATTGCCGCACCTGCAAGTACATCGCTCACAAAATGGTTACCACTTGCCACTCTGCCGGTTGCCGATCCGACAGCAAGAGTAAAGGTTGCAACTAGTACCGGTACTTTCCAGGGCGAATTTTCAAAATACTTCCCGAACACATACGTGCAAAAGCTTGCACCAGTAAATGCCAGGGTTGTATGTCCAGACGGGAAAGACTGTTGAAAGTCGCCATTTTTAATTTCATCCTGCGGGTAATCATTAAAATACATATAGGGGCGATTTCGATGAGCAAGATTTTTACCTAACTCTTTAAGCCCCCATGCCCATAGTATCGATTCGGTATACATTGTGCCTATGGTTATCCATTTTGAATCAGGTACTGCAAGAAGTATGGCAGGAGCGAGCAGCGCGCTGTAAGTAAATATATCGAATGCTGTGTCAAGCTGCCCTGAAAAAGGAAGAATAAATAATCGATCGAAGGAATTCACCTTTGAAATATCGGTCACGCTATTAAAAAACCAACCATTTTCAGGTTCTGTCACATCTTCGATAACTCTATCCCCGATATTAAGAAGAAGCCCGCTTCCAAGCAGTAGACCATCAGTTAGGGGATTCAGATTAAAATATGTCGATTCATTATCAGATGCTGATTGGGCAGTAAGAAAACCGGATATCAAAATAAAAAGTACCGGAAGGAGCATGGAATGCTTTTGACACGCCTTCATATCCTCTGCCCTTTTTCTCTTGCCATCAGAAATTTATTCCAAAGGGTGAAAAATATGGGTGAAATAAAAAAAGTCAACAAGGCGCCCACAGCACCGATAACAATCCCGCCAAGAATATCTGACGGAAAATGAACCATCAAATAACAACGAGATATTCCTGTAAGTACTACGAAAATAAAAAACATCCAACTAATTTTTTTATTAACGGTCAGAAACAACGCTACTGCTGCGGCCATAGCAACTGTGGCGTGACCGGACGGGAACGAATAACCAGTTTCCACCGGCAAACCAATAAACTGCCACCACGTGTGATATATGCCGTCAATTTCAGTGAAGGGTCTTGGACGAGCAATAATTTTTTTTAATAGCACTGTTATAAATGCACTGCAACATATTGCACCTGACAGGGAGAATCCCGTTTTTCTTGTTTTATTGAAACAAAACAGAATAATTCCTATAAGCAGCAGAAATATTCCATTCTCCGTCAAATAACCAAAAAACCGGAAAGCTTCCGTTAATACGCCGTTTGTTTGTTTTGCGAAATAATGTAGATAGGATAGTACATTATAATCGAATGCTGAAAATACCGAATTCAGCCATTCTTGAATTCCTGTGTGATCCATGAAGGGGCCCCTTTTCTGAAAATTTGTTCATACGATTTTCCGTATGTTCAAATAATTTAGCTTCGGTGGAACAGAAATCCAAGAAACGATTCGTCACATAGGTTCATTTCGGATGATACGTATCGTGTCATTTTACTTAAATCATGTTTTTCGCAGCAGAATAGCGATCTTTGCCACAAATAGAAGAAAAACAAAACAATTCACATAAGGGTCCCGTGTTGCAGTGAACACTACAACAGCCAGGGAGTGCATAACCAACGAAGAAATCCTGAGGGATTTCTGAAATTTTTCGTTTTCAAAAAAGTGAAAGAATATTTCTATTATTCCGAATACACTTATCGATATAAATAAAGCATAGTATACAGTTTTTATCCAGGAAGTATTTGTCCACTGCAACAGGTTCACCATACGGATAAAATCTCCGACTCGCTCTCCATATACCGGCAGAAAGATGAAGGAAATAAACATGAAATCATATATTCCAAAAATCAAACTGATTAATTTATAACGTGTGGCACGATTATCATTCTCTGCAACATCAAGGATTTCTTCCCCCGAAAGTAATTGATCAATCGGTATATTAAAAATCTTGGAAATATTCTTAAGTGCCTCGATATTCGGAAATCCCCTGCCGCTCTCCCACTTTGAGACTGCTGTTCTGGAAATGTTCAGTTTCTGGGAAAGTTGCTCCTGGGTTAGTTTATTTCGTTTTCGTAGATCTTGCAGTTTCTCGTTGAATTCCATTATCTTGCTCCACTAAAAATAACACGCGCAGCCCGAAAAACAGATTTGTTGTTCGATCTGCACGCTTACCTGCAATATGCGTCAGTCTATAACGGTGCGCCAGAGAGCGCGAACAGACAGAGAGACTTCGAAACCGCTGAGATCGCCTTCATCGATTCCGAGCGTGTCGTCATTACCCGAGAAACGCCAACCGCCGCGAAGGCCAATACGGATATGGCGGGAGAGATTCATTTCTGCACCGGTGGAAATACTACCGAAAAAATACCGGTTTTCCACATTCGAGTTGTAGCCCTCTCCGTCTTCTGCGTTTTCCATGTACCCGACAGAAATCCCGCCAATTGTTGCCCGGAACAGCGGATGGAACATATGGTCTGCCCAGGGGGTTATAAGGATTTCCGTACCCGACATATATGCATAGGCTGCTTCCGTGTTCGCAAAGGAAAGACCGAGATTTGCATCCTCGAAGTTTGAAAGCGGATTTACCGCCCAAAAGCCACCCACTGCGATCCAGGGCGCCAACTGGAATCCGCTCGACGCTTCGACTAGCGGCAGTATCTCTCCGGTATTGAATGAAGCTCCTCCTCCGGTAGACACATAAGTGACGAGCGAAAACGAAGGCAGATGCGACTTGATAACCACATCAGCATCGAAGTAATCCTTTTTTTCCGGTTCAGCAGCGAAACCCGCGGTTGTAACGACAGCGGCCAGAACCACAACACCAAAAATCCGTTTAAAACTGTTCATCGTAAAACTCCTTGAAAATGTTTGATAAGACACATACTGCCGTGTCTGCCGGTGTTTTTCACATCGAACAAATGTCTGGAAACAGCCTAAAAAGGCTACGAAGTAAGTATGGGAAGGCCGCATACAGACCGTATTGGATGTATTTTTATGCTTGCAACAGCAGGTAAAGGCATGATAATCTCGATTATATCCGCATACATCCCAGGAGAACCAAATATGCAGCATTTCCTATTCGCATTTTATCTGCTTTTCCTCGCCACAGGATTTATGGGCGGTGCTGCGCTTTTTGTCCTGAGCCTCAGGGTACGAAGCGTACTTTTCAGGCCGTTATTGGTTTTTCAGGCTTTGTTCCTTTTGGGCCTTTCGCTTGTCGGTGTATATATGTATCTTCTGAATTTATATGAGACAATACCGGCAGGACTTGAAGTAATCCTTTTCCTGATCATCTCGGTGGTAAATACTGCTATCTATGGGGTCACGATTGCTCTTGTACGCAGGATATCGCCACCCTCTACACGACGCAAGGGATATCCTGCTGTTGCAGAAATTCTTGCAGTGCTTGTTATTATCCAGAATTCCTTACGAATCCTTTTTTATGCCCTTTCAAAGTTTGGCAGCGGCAATTTCGACCTGCTTTTTGCATTCACCGAATCAGAACCGTGGAATCTTGGGGGGTATATTCTTACCGGTCTTGCGATAGCCGCTTTCGGCGTGGTAGCCAGAGGGCCCCTTACCGCACAGGAGCCTGCGGCCCTGCGCCCGCTTATGAAAGCCTATGGTACCTGTGCACTGGTCTTTGCGCCTTTGGGTTTTGCTGAATACATCATTGAGCTCGCAGGTATTCCCGGATTACCTTTTATTTCATTGGATTATTTTTTCTATCTGGCCTGGAACATTGTTTCCATGAGCGCTGCAGTGCGTATCTTCAACCCGGGGGAAGAGGGAATACCTGTGCTCGATTCCGTTCCACAAGAGCGCATACAGGCATTGGGTCTCTCCCCGCGGGAAACCGAGATGGCAGTACTCATCGCCCGGGGTTTGGCAAACAAAGAAATTGCGGCGGAACTGTGCATATCACCGGCGACAGTCCGCACACATATCTATAACTTGTACCAGAAAGCCGGAGCACGGAGCCGAGTGGAACTCCTCAACAAACTCCGTAGCTGAAAAGCAGAAAACGTCTCTTACTGAAATTCCGCTGTTGTAGGCTGTTGCCACCCAGCCATTCTTCTTAAACGCGCGCTCATTTCTTGTTGATTTAGGAAATTGCATTAAATGCATCATGGAATCGTACTACGCCCTCAGGCATTCTACCTTCGAATGAATTGACGAAAAACACCAGAGGTGGAACACCGTCTACTGACAGTTTGTCAACATTCTGGAATCCAAATTGCTTGTAATATTCCGGATGTCCAACCAAGCAACACCCTTTTGCATTTATTTTTTTTAACCGAAGCAAACCTTCGTTTATCAGAGATTTTCCAATGCCCTGACGTTGGTAAATTGGAAGCACAGAAACTGGCCCAAGGCCATACCAACCTATTGACCCATCTGTTATTGTAACTGGAGAAAAAGCAATATGCCCAATTATATTGTTTTCGAATTCCGCTACAAGCGATAATGCAAGCGCCTGGGATTTGCGTAATGAATCAATTATGTATTGTTCTGTATGTTGACTAATATCTAATCCGCGAAATGCATATCTAGTAACATCAGCTATTGCATTAAAATCATCAGCGGTTTCGATTCGTATTTTGACCTCTGAAAGCATTCTGGTTATCCTTCCTTATTAAGCTTGTTGTAATTTTGTTTCATTTTTCCAAACGATTTAGCCTTATTTTTTCTATCCAAGAACGACGTTTCATAGAAATCAGCTTCCTTTTTCAATTTGATAAAGCTATTATACCTATCTTCTTCAATTTCGCCATCCTTTACAGCTTGTAATATTGCACAGCCTGCCTCGTGAGTATGTGTACAATCTTTAAAGCGACAACGTTGTGAATGGGAAAAAACTTCCTCAAATGTCTTTTCCAAACCAGTATCAATTTCAAAATTTCCTAGTTCTCTCATTCCGGGTGTATCAATAAATATGCTCCCAGAATCTAAACAAATTAGCTGCCGCCTAACTGTCGTATGTCTACCTCTTCCATCTTTTTCACGTATTTCATTAACTTTTAAAGCATCATCATGAAGCAAAACATTAAGCAAAGAGGTCTTGCCAACACCAGATTTTCCAAGAAGACAATACGTCTTGTATGGAATGAGCTTGCCGGATAATTCATCAGTACCTTTGTCTGCAATATTACTAATAATTATGAATTGCGCTCTCAATTTGCATAACTCACTCTTTAGCAATTCAATTTGTTGTGATGATAAGAGGTCAATTTTGCTAATCACGACAATTGGTTCAATTTTGCATTCGTTGAGCATAACAAAATATCTGTCAAGTAATTTTAAATTGATTTGGTCTGCAGGCTGCAGGACTAATCCGAAATCAATGTTAGCGGCGATTAACTGAAAATCAATTCTTTTTCCTGATTCTTTGCGCTTCAATATAGTGCGGCGCGGCAAGACCGAATGGATAATTGCAAAAGTGTAGTTGTCAAAAGCCTGAATCGTAACCCAATCACCAACCGTCGGCAAATCAGTAGCGCTTTGTGCGTCAAAAAGAAATTTGCCGGTCAATTCAGCAATCATTTCATGGATACCAGTAGAAATAATGTAGCTATTCTTGTTGACCACAATTACTCTCGCTATGGATGATCCATCTTTTATTAATTCCAATGCAGATTTCTTAAGACTTTCACTAAATCCCAATTTCTTGATATCGTTGTTTTCCATTTGCTTTCCACCTCTTTCTTAAGCGCGCGCTCTTATTCTGTTTTTGTATTTATCTGGGCGGCAATTGCCTACAACTTTTGTGTATCCGCAAGGTTATTGGTACCCTGTAAGACATCCTCACGTAAAATAGTCTGCATTCTCTCCGGTTCCTCAAATAACGGACCGTGAGCTGACTGTTCGAATGTATAAAACCCTTTGAGCGGTGCCTGCAGTGTATCGAAATATGCTTTTGCCTCGCTGTAAGAGCAGGTATAATCGTATTTACCCTCAAAAAAGTAAACAGGAATTTTGAGAGACGGCACTTTACGGGAAAGATCTGTGGCTTCAATCTCATTCCACAGGACATGTATTCCAGAACTTGCTTTCCCGCGCCAGTAGTTTATTTTTTCCGTGAGTGAATATTCCGAGAAGAAAAGAGAAGGAAGAAAAACACCAGTTATGATCGAGCGCATTTCACGCATAGTTCCGATACCGAGCTCATGCATTGCTGTATCCCGGATTGCACAGTACGCTGCCGATATACCATCCTGATTCGTTACCGATGTAGATTCAAGCTTACGAACCATTTTCGTGTTTCCACGCTTTTTATACTCCTCCAGCATGTACACGTATGCGAGCCTTTCCGATTCAAGCTGATTTGACATCTGAGCCACCCCGATGTAGGCAAAATATAATTCTGGTGCACGTGCAGCCGTCTGGATTCCGATGAAAGTTCCTCCCGAATGGCCCATAAGATAAATTTTATTTTTATTGAATCGAGTTTGTATATACCTAGTCACTTCAAGAGTATCAGAGATAATTTGTTCCAGGGTAATTGTCATCGGGGAAATATCGGCATTCCAGGAAAGACCAGAACCACGCTGTTCCCACCATACTACAGTAAAATCATTCTCAAGCCCGGTCGGATATTTCTCCGTCATGAAATAATCAGGGATGCCACCATGCAGATACAGCAGCACCGGGTTTTTTGCATCCCGGCTCTTGATGAACATGCCTTGTTCTACCCCGTTTATATTGACGAAAATCTTTTCGGAAATACTTCCCGCAAGAACCGTTCCGTTTTCATCCAGAAAAGGTTTCGATTTACCGGGACTATACACTACGAGCATACCTAAAAAGACAATCAGACACACCAGAAAGAAAGCAGGAATAATCAATATCATACGTACCGCCTGTGATACAAAATGTGTTCCGAAAGACCGATCAAGTGCTATATATTTCATTTATTCACCTTAATATATTTGAATTGGATCGAAGCGCCATAGAAATTCGATTGATGTTAAATTTCGTCTAGAATCCCATTCCTAACAGCCACCGGGTAAGACTTTCTTCTCTGTCCTTTCCCTCGATGACATTTCCCGAAAATTTGCCCAATACTTTCTGGGAGACAATCATTCCGTCCATCATAAAAACAACCCGCTCGGTTTTCGAGGCGACTTTAGTGTCGTGGGTAACCAGCATGACGGTTGTGCCCTCCTTGTTTATTTGCGCGAGCAGTTCCATGATTTCTGCCGCCGCTTTCGAATTAAGAGAACCCGTCGGTTCATCGCCAAAGAGAATTGACGGATTATTGATAAGCGCCCGGCAGATTCCCGCCCGCTGTAACTGTCCGCCGGAGGCTTGCGTGATATCGTTGTCGCCAATCGCGCTTATCCCCGTTTTTTCCATGAGGGCAATGGCACGCTCATTTATCTCGGCACGGCTCTTTTTTTTCGCGAGGTATCCAGAAAGAATAATGTTATCGTAAATGGAAAGATTCTTCAGCAGATGGATGTGTTGAAATATGAAGCCCATCTCGTTCAGTCGCAGGGCAGCCAGTTTTTTTTCAGGAAGCGATGCCAATTCCTGCCCGTTAAAGACAACGCTGCCCGCTGTCATCCGGTCCATTCCGCTGATATTATAGAGTAGCGTCGATTTTCCTGAACCGGAAGGGCCCATCACCGAAATGAATTCCCCATTCTCGATTTTTAAGTCTACATTCTTGAGAATGTGAACTTCCGAATTCTTTCCCGTGGCAAAGTTCTTGTTCAGTTTCTTAGATTCCAATACTGTGTTCATTTGTTTGTTTCCTTTATTCTGCAATGGTTGCAGCAATACTTTTTTCCCGTATACTCCCGATGCGTAAGCCTGCCGTTACGGATACGGATACGAGCAATAACAGCGGAAGAATTATGTAAGCCTGGAGCGGATTGACAATAAACGTTATCTGCGACGCACCCATGAAGGACCACAGAAAGCCCATTAGATGCTGCCCACCGGTGTTCGAGATGATCGTTCCCACCGTTATCCCGATACAGAGCAGAAGCAGAGAGCTCACCAGGTATTGCAGGCGGATGTCATCCAGTGAAAAACCGAGGCTTTTCATGATTGCGATACGGGAAGTGTCTTTCTGCACCAGCATCTTCAGGAAAAGCGAGGTGATAAGCACAGCGACAGCGAGGCCGACGAGAAGGGATACAAGCGTTACCTTTTCCAGCTGGGCGATCGTACTACCCATTGTTTCTCGTCCATAGTTTTCAAGGTCCGTGATCCGGGCAGGATAAAAAGCCCGAGAATACTCTTCCATTTTTTCCCCGATCGCGATGCCTTCCTTCAAGTCGAGACTCACGTTGTACCAGAGAACAGCATCGGGATTAAACGGAAACACAGCCTTCGCAGTGCGCCCTCCGTTGGTGACATCCTGATACATGCCACATACCGTTAGTTCTGTTGGCTCTCCGTCGATCACAAGTCGCACGGTGTCACCAACTGTTTTACCGCGGTCTTTCGCATTCAGGTACGAAAGGGCTATTTGACTGTCAGTAACGGGTGCAGTGCCCTGTATATAATCAAGTTGGAAAACCGAAAAATCTCCTGTCTCGACATTGATGGTCTCGCGCTCGCCGTTTTCCTGCAGCAGGGTGAAACGGGAAGTAACCAGGGGCGCATAGCGGGATACATCTTCGTCATGTGCAATGCGGTTGAGCATAGAAGTAAATCTCACCGTGATATCTTGTGATTGCCGCAAGTCGATGCGAATATCGCTCCTGCTTATTCCCATATATGAAACAAACGTCGGCGCTTTTATCGTCGACAGAAAATGAATCGGAACAATAATGATGAATGAACAGAACGCAAATATGATACAAAGCAGCGAGAACAGACGGAATCGCTGCAGCACATCCCGCATCCCCAAAAACACGTTTACATCGAGTTGCTTGCAGGAATGCAAACGGGGTAGCCGTTTGTTACGTACTCCGTCCCCGATGCTGGCAGACCGTAGCGCATCTACGGCTCCTATCGACTTGAAACGACGCAGCAGCATCGCGCAAGCGAATATGACGATAAGGAAGGGGATGAATGCGAAGCCGAAAGGGACAGCACACTGCAGTGCATTTTTCGGGGCACTTCCGAAATAGAGCAGGATATTCGCGGACAAAACCGGCGTGAAGAAAAGCGACGCGATGAAGCCTGACAGCGAGGCGAATGCCCCCATCGCGATATACTTAAGCGCATACAATCGCTTGATGTCGCGCATCGCCATACCGATCGCTTTCATGACTCCGATCTCCTTGTAGTCCTCCTCGATTGCCGCCAGGATGATGAAGCGCAGACAGAGAACAGAGACAAGCATCAAGAGCAGGCTGAGGATGATCACGGCCGCGGCGACTATGCCGTCTGTGAGGGAGCTGATGATCCTGAAAAGACGATAATCGAGCGCCGGTCCGCTCTTCGGCATGTCGGAATTCTGATAGGCCGTGCTGAAATCGTCAATACGGGCCGGATCGCGTAAAAGGAATTCGAGTAGATATTCAACTTCCGTAAAATGGGTAACTAAGCGCGCATAATCGGCTTCGTTGACCAGGAACCGCTTGGAATGCACAAGGGAAGGATTCATCTGGGCATCCCGGATGAAGGCCGCGATGCGCACTTCCATCGTGAAGGCGCCGTTCCTGATCGTGACCATATCACCGACTTTCAAGTTCCCCCGCTTCATATAGAAAACCGGCACACCGATTTCCCCGGGAGAAACGAAACGTACCCCGCTCTGGAGATCGAGAAGAAAATCAAAGGATTCATTCTGTTTGACAAAACTGATATCCATGACGCTGTTTTCTTCGCTTTTCAGAGTATCCCCCAGAAAGAGGCTCGAGCCGTCAAGGGTTATCATTTCAACCGTATTCCATTCGGCGACCAAGGGATTGCTATCAACCCATGCAGCCATTGCGTTCCGGTCAAACTCGCCACTGTGCATCTGGACAAAATGAGGGACTTTCGCTTTCTCGAAAAGCGAATCAAGAGAGGCCGACAGCTCCATAATCAAATTCATACCGCTCGCGATAAGAAGGGATGCAATGAAAACAAAGGAAAAAAGCGCAAAGAGAATACCTTTTGTCCGAAGAAAATCCTTTTTTAGAATTCGTGCTAAAATCATGTTATGCCTCCTTCCTTAAAACGGGAACATTGCCTCGATGGAAATATACATTCCGTCGCCGACGACACGGGAATCAGCACTACCGAAGCGCTCCTTTCCCCCGAAGGTATATCCTCCAGTAATTTGTAGCAGCGACAGGTCAAGCTTGCCGAAAAGGGCGTAGTACACCATATCGTAGGATTCGTTCAGCTTTCCGGAGGTGAATCCATACACATCGTTTTTTATTCCGGCAGAAATTCCCGCAATATCGCCCATCTTGTATGTCTTATCGAAAAAACGGTAGTTAAGAGTACCTTCAAAAATGATATCGCGCAGATCCCTCAGCTGATCAATCCGGACATCTCCCTTAAAATGTACACGGCTTTCAGGCGCGACGGTAAACTCGAAACTTGGCCCGGTCATGAAACTGAAAGATGAGGCGAACCAGGTTGCGTTGTAATCGATCCGGAGATAAGGGACAGGGAGAATCACTAATGGGGTACCATTTGGTAGCTCCATTCCAATATCGCACATCGCCACGCCGCCGCCTGCAACAAAACTGGTGTGTTCTCCCCGGAAAATTTCGTAGCCGTAGACGGCTGCAGCCTGGAAGGTATCGAGACCTCCGTAGACTGGCTGATCAGATTCGGTTTTGAAAACCGTCTGATAGTTATGCCGATCGTTTTTTCCGGCATACATCAACTCGACGGAATGGTATCTGTCCGGATACCCTTGCGGAAGCTCGTCCCGGAACAAGTGCTTTGTATACTGAGCGACGAACACCGACTCTTCTGCAACCACCACAAGGCCGGTGCCCAGCGAATCCTGGATTCTTTCACCGACAGAAAAATACTCATAAGAGGCGAGTGGAATGATCTGAACGTTCTTGTCCGAGTTCTCTTCTCGCTCCTCACCTGGCAGGGCTGCCAAAAAAAGGTTTAGTAAAACTGCAGATACAACATAAATGCGCAACACACCCTTGATTTGAACCATATAAAAACCTCCTAAAAAAATACAACTAGTTAATAACGATGACACCTTTCTTCCGTAATTTTCCGATCACACCCGCGTCCTGCACGGGGTTTCCGATAAGTGCAACACAAGAAAGGGACGGCAGCTCTAAAAGAAATGAAATATCGTCGATTTCGTTGAAAGACAGGTCAATTTCACCCAACAGAGGAAGCGCAGCGAGATCGTCAGCACTCTCAAGGGCATTTGAACTGAGATCGAGAAACTCGAGACGACTCAGGTATTTGAGCGGCCATATATTATCAATCCGGTTCATCGCCAAATTCAAACTATGAATATTGATGCAATATTCCGCTCCTGCAAGATCGTGGATGTTGTAGTCTGAAAGATCCAGTTCGCCATCAAACTGCTCAATCTCGAAACGACTCGGAAACAGATCCAGGTTGCCGAAAAACTCGCGCTTTATCGCATCCAGGAAACTTCCTTCTACGAATGGATCATCGAACTTTTCATACCCGCTTTCGGTCTGGTTGTCATGCCCTGCTCCTTCGAAGTTTTCAGTATCTTCCCCGAACCCGAAATCATCCTCGGAGTACTGGTACGATTCTTCAAAGTTAAAATCGTCTACGCTGGGGGAGTACTGCTTCCCGTCATTTTTTAAATGGGATACCGACGGCTTAATAGTTATGGCCTCGTGTGTAAGAAAAGATCTGAGAGATGCAATATCCTCGGTATTTCCGGAAGCGATACATTCGGCCGATCGGTTAACATGCACCGCCAGACGATCCGGATGGAAAACTTGAATAAGCTGCATGAACTGCCGCTTGGGGGAACCTTTCGAAAAACCCGGAAGACGACGTGCATAATAATCAAGAACAACGCCGTCACCTTTTTTATGAGCCTCTATCAACAGCGAAGCTATTTGCCTAAGCTGTGTTTCAATCCAGTCGGTTTGTAATTGGCGTAATTCTTGTTTCATGTCTATTTACTTCTCCTTACAAATACGGGGAAAAACATTCCGGTAACCTTTCGGTATGAATGCCATTGAGCGAGAAACTCTTTTTCAAGAGTTACCTCTTCCTGCAAGGCAAGGCACGTATACTGAATGCACAGAACAGGAAACAACGCGAGAGCAGTAAGGCTCATCCATTCGAAGAGCATTCCGAGTGAGACGAGTAGGAGCCCCGCATATTGAGGATGACGGATAAACCGGTAAATTCCCGTGGAAACCAGGAAGCCCGTACTGTCATCGGGGCTCCAATAACTGCGTCGAATTGTTGCCCAGCCCGCAACAATAAGCATTCCGCCGATGTACACGCATAGCAAGAATATAAAATGTCCAACCCTTCCGAAGAATGGGTACAATGTATGACCCCATAAAAAGCCTTCACTCGACGGAAAGCCGAATATTTCGATGGCATATATCGAAATGAACAGAAGATACACTCCGGCCGGTTTTCTTTGCACTTTTTGCTTTACCGGCAAAAAAAGTAGAAACGACGCAAAAAGGATAATCCATAACACAACCGTCACCCAGGAAAGCGAATGCAGCATGACATCATTTTCCATCATGGCCCCCCATATCCCTGACGCCCCGTATTGCCGAAATAAAGAAAGCTGTGATCACGAGACCGAGTCCGGCAAGCATAACCAAAAACCCGATTCCTCTTGCGCTGCCGGTACCGATTATTTTACCCACCGTTCCAGCGAGTACGCCGCCGTTCTCCAGTGCGGGAATAAAGAAATAATCTGAAAGAAACCCGGCCAAAAGATACGCTGCTATATAACCAAGCTGAGATATAAGAGATATTAAACCCCAAACTCTTCCCTGACTTTCATTTGCGATGGATTTACGGATAAGTACGTCGATGCAGGTATTCGCAAAAGGAAGCGATGCGAAGAAAATAAATCCCGATACAATAACCACCGGTATTTGTTCTGTTGCGCCCAAACCCATCATCGCCGCACCGGAAACTACAAAACTGACAATCAAAACCTGAACGTAGTTTTTCTTGAGCATCCCACTACCGATCGCAATACTTGAAATCATCATGCCGGTCGCGATGACGGAAAAAATCAATCCCGTTGTTTTCTCGTCCGAGAAAGAAAGTATCATCGGCTTGGTCAGTACTTGAATGAATCCCATATAGAACAATAAAACCGATACTAGAACAATAAGCGGCAAGACACCTCTTGATTCGATAATTATCTGCCTCCCTTCCTGCAAGTCCTTGAGAAACCGCATTTCTTTTTTTGGTTCAGTATGCGCGCCAAGTGATTTTTTGACAGAAATAACTGCTCCGAGGGTAATAAAGAAAGTGAGAATATCGATTGCGAGTATGACTTTTATTCCGGAAACCGCCAGAATAAAACCGCCGACTACCGGAGATATCAAGAACTTCGCCGACGAAGCGACGGCAACCATTCCGCTTGCCCGGGCGTATTCATCTACCGATAGCAAATCCGTAACCGTTGCTTTGTAAGCGGGATCGAGCAACGCCGCGAAGGCAGATCCGAGTCCCGCGCACAGGCAGATTTGCCATACTGCAACCGGTCCTGTTTCCATGATAACAAGTAGCACGATCAGTGCACATGCCGAGGCGAAATCGCCTAGAATCATCAGCAGTCTTCTGTCAAAACGGTCTGCAAGAACTCCTGCTGCCGGAGCGAATACGATCATCGGGAGCAGCGCAGCTGTTTCGACCAATCCGACCGCAAGTGCCGAACGGGTTAACTGCCACACATACACGCCGAGGCAGAAAGCCGTCATGCCCGAGCCAATATTCGAGATCAGCTCGCCCATCCATATTAGTAGAAATTTCCTGTAACCATTTTCATTAGATATCGTCTTTGCCAAAAGGGTACGCTCCTTGTCGTTTCAGGCCCAATAGTACAGCCGCAAAGATGGACGCCCAATCGAACAAACATATTAAAAAAGGAAACCTGACCTACGTATTTGGTACTAACTGTATGAAATTGCCAAAGCATCGGCCAGGGCTGCGAAAGGTGAAGGTTCGGACAAGGCCAATTCAGCTATTTATAATCTACAGAAAATCTAAAACAACTTGAAAAATGTCCCGTGCTCAAGGAAATTCGATAGTCTCCCCGACCCGTAAAAGATGATACTTTTCTGTAAAAGCAGATTCGAAAGCCGCAAGAGCTTCAATACTGCTGTCATGCGATGATAATGCAACAAATTGGAGATCTTGGGATATCAGGAATTCGATATGTGGCTTAACGTCTTCAAAACTAAATCCTTCATAATGAAGACCTCCGATTAATCCTACGACAGGCAATGCATACAGGGCTTCAGCACGGGAAATCAGTCTTTCAATTGTAGGATGACCACAGCCAGTTATAACGACCAAACCCTGTCCTGCAATATTCACAACCAGAGCTTGTTCATTGCCTTTTGGCTTAAAAAGGGAGAGTGGATACACTTCCGGGTAGGAAATAACGCCGGTCGTCGCTACATCAGGTGCAATCAAGATGGGTATCGTGGCGTGTATCGCACCCGTATAGTTCATTGCAACAGGGATAAAAAGTAATCGATCACTCATGCCTCCGGGCACCGTGCCAAAGGACACAGTGTTGTGTTTCCAGGCATCCATACCGCCAATATGATCAGGGTGCGGATGAGTAATAACAACTCTATCAATTTCATCCCATGAAATTCCGAGCGCCTGCATATTTTGCATGAATGGTGCAATTGTCAAACCGTCTGGGTTATTACCTACATCCATCAAGATAGTATCTGAGTCGGTACGAATCAGATACGAGGCACCGTGTCCGATGATAAACTCATTGTTGGATCTGGACTCCTCGTAAAGCGGAACGATTTCAAGATGCGAGGTTGCTGCCAGAAGAGGGATAATGGTCGGGAGCGATTGCCACTCGCGTTCAATTTCGCGGTTTGTAAGTACCTGTCTGGTAAAAAAACTTAGCCAAACAGCTATGCAAACCGCAGCAAGAGAAAACAATGCAATAGAGATAATTTTTTTCATAGTCATGTCCTTTATATATTCTGTCTGGCAAATGTCGAATCAGGGTTGATATGTTTCAACCAGAACTGTGTTGATCATGAGATTATGAAACTTTTCAGCTTCCTCCCATATCATGCCATGTCCGGAGTCCTCAAAGAAAATCAATTCTTTTTTGGGGGCTTCGAGCATATTAAAATACTCTTCGGGAATGCGGGACGGGTTATTCATGTCGTGACGACCCAGAACGATGTACACCGGCAGGTCAAGGCGTATGGCATCCTTACGAAAATCCATCTCTTGTAATTAGGGATAAACATCATTGAAGGTATTCATCAATCCTAGGAGGTAATTGAGCCGATCGAGCCAGCCGTATTCGCTTTGTTTGAGCATCAGCAGAAGAATATCACCGTCGCGGCGGTATTCGCTTTCTTTTATATTGGGGGCTTCGAAAACGGAATACTCGCGCCCAAACAGAGCGGCATAGGGCTTTATGGGGCTTTTCCCGTAGTATGGCGGGGGGCCTTGTTTTTCCAGGGTTTTAACAAATTTGCTGTCACCGGTTTTTCGGGAATAATCCATCATCATGTCGTAAATCATTTGGTCTGTCTCGAGCACGTCCACCATCTGGGCGGTACCAATGTATGCGTGGAACAGGTCGGGGCGCTGTTGAGCAGCTCGCAATCCAATGATGGTTCCCCACGAGTGACCCACCAGGTAGATTTTTTGTTCGTCAAACCGTTTACGGAGTATTTCGGTCAATTCAACGATATCCGCAACATACCGGTCAATCGTAAGGTCTGATGTTGGTTTACGCGATGGGTACGATTTACCGCACCCACGCTGTTCCCAGATTACTACCACAAAATGTTTCTCCAGTTCGCTGTTAAATCGGAGGACTCGTGCAGCTTCGCTCGCACCAGGACCGCCCGAGAGAAAAAGGAGAACGGGCTTGTTGATATCCTGCCCTCGGGTGATCAGCCATTGATCGACACCACCAAGTTTTATTTTCTCCAAAGAAGCTATACTCCCCGGCAGCGGCTTTCCGTCTTCTCCCGAAATCGGAGGTGTATGGGCCATCCACTGGGAAATCGATACACAGCTTGAAAATAAAATAATAACTGACAGGAAAAAAATACCTGGAACTCGTAAACGTGTCGCGCAAGATACTAAAGTGACGGATAAAACATTCATCGCGAATCTCCTTTTCGAACTTGATATAACTCTAGAGTAAAATGATTTGTAATTGTTATAGACAGAACATACGTTTGAAAAATGAAAAAAAGACCTACGTATTTATTTTGAAGGGTTGCTTTCTTTTGGCCATATATCCTTTTTGAAATCCCCCCTACATGCGACCCGCAAGGGTGGTGTCCTCTTGGAGTACACAGCTGAATCTGCTAGAAGACGGAGTTTTTTTCCAATCGGGTTTTTAGCTCTAACACTCTGTTTTTTGAGAAAGATTTTAGTATTATATTCTTTTTTTCAAATAATTTTAAAATCTGCTCTTCTGTTACGTGTTTCAATAAACAACCTTCATCAAAGTTTAAGTGTTTGTCTCCTAACTGATCGTTACTATGCAAATATACCGTATCAAATATACCATTAATGGAATTGATCCAATCTACAAGAGGTATTTTACTATACGCAAGTGCATGTCCAATATCAAAAGCCAAATTAAAATTTGGCTTGTTGACACCTCTATAAATTGATAACAAAATTTCTGGATTATATTCAAAGGTATTGCATAAACTTATTTTTATAGTCTTATATTTTTCTGCAAAATTAGACCAGAATACAATTGAATTATCAATATGACTTTTAATATAAAAATCAACTTCAATTTGCGGAATGTAAGTTGATAAAAAAACAATTTCCTGTGCATTTATATTTAATGCGAATTGTATTGAATCATCAATTTTTTTCATAACAATTTTTCTGATCTGAACTTCGCTGGTCCCGGGATTAAGATCAATATACGCACCATCAACAATAATTACAGCCTTATTCTTTGTTCGTCCATTGATAAATTTTATATCTTTTGAAACCTTCTTCGTTAAATAATTAGGATACAATGGGTTTTCAATATTGAGAAGTTCAAAATGCGGTGAATATTTTTCAAGTTCACTTAAACAAAATCCAACACCAATTTTCATAATTCATTCCTTTCAGTATTGAGTTCACAGCTTAAATAAAAGGTGAAGGTCTTGCAATATTCAGAAAGTTTTTACAGGACTGACTTTTGCAAGCACCTCAACTAACAAATCTTAAAAGATAGCTACCTCGTCGAAAAACATCGTACGATAGATACATTCTTCGACAAGGTTTGGCTACCGGACAAAAAAATCAGTCTATAGCGGTGCGCCAGAGAGCACGAACTGACAAGGAAACTTCGAAACCGCTGAGGTCGCCTTCATCGATCCCGAGCGTGTCGTCATTGCCAGCAAAACGCCAACCGCCGCGAAGGCCTATTCGGATATGGCGGGAGAAATTCATTTCCGCTCCCGTGGAAATGCTGCCGAAAAAATACCGGTTTTCCACATTCGAATTGTAGCCTTCTCCGTCTTCCGCGTTTTTCAGGTAGCCGACAGAAATTCCACCAACGGTTGCCCGGAACAATGGATGGATCATTCGGTCTGCCCAGGGGGTTACAATGATTTCCGTACCCGACATGTAAGCATAAGCTGCATCCGTGTTTGCAAAAGAAAGCCCCAGATTTGCATCCTCGAAGTTCGAAAGCGGATTTACCGCCCAGAAACCACCCACCGCGATCCAGGGTGCCAGCTGAAAACCCCCCGAAGCCTCTACTAGTGGCAGTATCTCGCCGGCATTGAAAGAAGCTCCTCCGCCGGTAGACGCATAGGTGACGATCGAAAAGGGGGGAAGGTGTGCCGAGTTATAATCAAAAGCTGTGGACGGGCTTGAAAAAAGGTGCCTCTTTCCATTAGGGTTTATTGACCAAAACAAGCCCTGAAAGGAGAACACCTTTGAAAAAGAATACAATGCCAAGCATGGATTTGGCAAGACCAGAAAC
>JBBRUI010000041.1:0-20266 GCA_038247945.1 Bacteroidota bacterium
CGTCCCGACTCTGTCGGGATTAGGAAATCGTCGCTCGGGAAGTGCCCTCGGGCAGAGTCGAACTGCCGTCCCGACATTGTCGGGATTAGGAAACCGTCGCTCTATCCATACTGAGCTACGAGGGCAAACCCATTTTTTAAATCAAAACACTTTCCCGACTCTGTAGTGCCCTCGGCGTGAGCCGAACACGCGTCCCGACTCTGTCGGGATTAGGAAATCGTCGCTCGGGAAGTGCCCTCGGGCAGAGTCGAACTGCCGACCTGCGGTTTAGGAAACCGTCGCTCTATCCATACTGAGCTACGAGGGCAAAAAGAAATTTAGTAAAAGATATGAAACTCAGCCCCGCGACGCAACCAACGACACGCACGATAAATTATTTCAGTAGATGGAACAATACTAATCCAGATGATAATTCATCGCGCGAAGCTTTTGGGCTACGCGCTCCCGTTGATCTCCCTGAATCTCAATGGTCCCGTTTTTTACGCTGCCTCCTGCGCCGCAATGCTGCTTGAGTGTTCGTGCGATCTCGTCCATTGTCGCGGGATTGTGTTGTAATCCTGAAATGACTGTCACGGTTTTACCCTTCCTCCCTTTCGTGTCCAGGAAGATCCGGACTTTCATTCCTTTCCCATCATGTTCAAGTTTGGACATAACCTTCGCCTCGCTCTTACTGTGTTCCTCCGGTAAGAGCCTTTCTAAACCTGAAAGAGAATTAAGTTTCATTCGTCAGCGCTTTCATTTTTGGAGATTCCCGAAAACAGAAAACAAAGAGTTGCCCGTAGGGTAAGTATTTTCACTTTTCGATTTGGGGGAATATCCCGCTTTGATGCCCTTTAATCGTGAAATTCGGAACCGCATTGCCAAGCCGATGGATCCGGTTAAAACACTTCTATTAAAAAACCATAAAATGTCTTCCGTTCCCATATCCAAATTGAACAATCGGAAATTGAATCCGAACCCGAGCGCAATCGGGGGCGACCTTTCTGCATTCTTCTTCGGAATCAATAACAGAGTTCGCTCATTGATAAGCAACCGGCCATAAACGATCAAGCCCCATCCGGGAGGATAGGGCTTGGAATTATTGAGGCCTTGGAAATTCTAACTCACTTCACTCCCAGCGCAGGCGTTAGATCTTGATAGGCGGACTGGAACACTTCTTTCGTCTTCATGTCCTGTACCCAGGCGACGATAGCCAACTGCGAACGATCAAGTTTCTCAGGACGTGTTTTCCATCCGGTGAACGGCCGGCGGGTTGACCATGAGCGTTGTGTAGTCGGGCTATCAAGGTATGCGCTGATTTTCTTTTCTACGTCCTTGAGATCAATCTGCTTGCTGACGCTTTCAGCCGGTTGCTTGAAGGACAACGCTGTTCCGTCTCCCCCACCCAAAAGATGCCGCACAACAAATGCATGTTTTGTAATACCGTTGCTTCCGGCATAATCCACCGAACGTTCAACGAGAGCGATGTGAACAGATGGATTTCCGAGGCTGCCCGATTTGCCAAGGCGCTTTACTTGTACTTCAACTGCAACTTGGTCTCGTTCATTCTTTACTGAAAGAGCAAGCTCAACAAGGGGCTTTTCCGATTCAAATTTTCTGATAGCATAGCGGTACACTCCGAAACGGTTCCTTGCGACAGTTTTCGGTCCGCCACCAATAATAGACTCTCTTCCGTCTATAATAACCGTGGGAGTCCCCTGCCCCGTATACCAATTGTAGCGGTCCCATGATTCATCCGTGGTCATCGGATCCGGCCCCGGTATGTGAACATGATACTCGACAATTGCGACCGCCGTGCGGGGATAATATTCCGTCAACGCATCGAACGCAATATCCGAACCTGCACACGGGCCACATTCAGCTCCCGTAAACAATTCCGCCAGCACAACTTTACCCGACGGTGTTGTGCTCTTCCCGTAACGGCCTGGATCGAATGTTGTGGATAAGCGTCTGATGGAATCGAGGCTGTTATCAATTGTGTTCAACTGGAGTTGTTGTTTCGTGTACAGACTCTCAAGCGCGGCACGTAGGTGTTTGTCATTGCGGGGGATAAGACCGTTCATATATGCTGCCGCCGCACTTCGGGAATCGCCCAGGGCCTCATACGTTTTTCCCAGAACATTCCAATACTTCGTCTCGTATGGATCGACGATGTCTTCGATGGAACGCAAATACAGGAGTGCTTCTTTATGCTTCCCTCGAGCAGCGAGAACGAGGGACAAACTTTCCTTGAAAGAAATTACGTCGGATATTGAGGAATTCTTGTTGAGACTTCCCGCTGCTGCTTCCGCCCATTGTTGGGCGGTTGCCAAATCAATCCCGAGATCTGCCATGAGCATAGCTGCGTTGCTTCTTGCGGAGAGAAGCTTTGCGCCCTTGACCGTGTCGGTGAAAGAACGGACCGCCGCCATGACAACGGATTTTTTCAAATCTTCCTGTTGGGTTTTTCCCTTTTCCGTTTCGCCAATCCAGCCAAGAAATTGTTCCTCTGACTCGCCGTCGCCTCCAAGGTAGAGGGCCTTCGCCATGGTCTTTAGAGCGTCCTGAATTTTTCCGTTCGCCTTTTCATACAGCGCCAGATGGCTTACATACTCGGGGTCACGTTCGTGCCCCTTCATCGCCGTGCGTTGGAGTTCTTCTGCCTCAACGAATCTGCCTTTCCTATAAAGGACGTACGCCCGCGTATCCTGAAATCCTGAAACACTCCGGGGACTGTTTTTTTGCGCCATCTCTTCTGCCCGAACAATCCAGGCAAGAGCTGAATCGAGGCCAATACTCTTTTGGGCTAACGCGTATGCAAATCTGTTGTACGGATTCATCCTGTTTTCCGGGACACCCGATTCAAGAGATTTTGCCGCGGCTTCTACAGCCGCCGGTTCATTCCCCTGTTCGACGTAAATATCGAACAACACGTCATACGCCCTGGTCCTCAATTTCGTGTCGGGGAATTGCTGAAGAAATTGTTCAAGGGCTTTGGCTTTCTCCGCCGAATTTGCAATAGCAATCGCTGCGCGATGGGCAACAGTATCTTGTTGAGCGACTGTAATCGAAGTAAGGGCGAAAATAACGGCGAGCAATGTTTTCATAAAAGCATTCCGATAAATTATTTCAATGTGTATGGCTCAAAAAGTTCTTTGTTGATTTCGTGAATCATCCGGCTATTGTTTGTAACCCGGATCGGGATGTTCACGCGCACGAATGTCGGAGCTAAGCACACGCTGTTGCTGCACGACTGATAGTTGATCGTTGCAGGAATCAGATAAGCGCCCGGCTTTGCGGATTTCTGAATTTTCATTCTGACGAGAATCTTAATCGTACCTTCATAGACATCCAACACGCCATCTGCAAAATCGAATTTCCGTTCTACAGCCGGCGGATACTGAATGCTGACGCTGTCGATCGCCTTAGTCTTCGGCACCTCCACCGACGTAGCCACAAGATTCTCATCCGAAGGATTTTCTGAGTTGATGTGCCAGCCTTCCTGAACATTCACAATCAATAATGCAAAACATACTGAGCCGGGCTTCACTCTGTCATGAGAGAGTCTTGGCTTGACTGTGATCTTATGTTTGTCAAACGCATTCTCTTTGGGAGAGGCTGTGACTCCGGCAAATACATCCAGAAGCAACAGGGCTACAATCAAGGGACGAATGAACCCGCTGCAATGTTTCGTTCGGACTTCATTCATGATAATTCGCCTGGTCGAACCCATCAGCTTCCCCGTTGTCCGCCGCGTCTGATCGCTCCGGTTCCGCGAAATTGTTTTCCTGTATTAGGATTTCCGCCACCCTGTTGTTTTCCCCCGTGCATGCTTTGTGCATGCTGCTGAAATTCATCGCCCGGCTTCACGACCTTCACACGAAGCGGTTTACCTTGCATGTCTTTGCCCCGCAGCCCGTCAACTGCAGCTCTCACTTCTGATTTCACAGCCATTTCGACGAACCCATATCCCTCAGAAACGTCTGTCTTCTTGTTTTTGCCGATCGAAGCCGCAACGACTTTTCCGAACGGTTCGAAAAGAGATTTCAATTCAACATCTGTGTATTCCAGCGGAAGATTGCCAATATAAATCTGCATCGTTACACCTCTATGTATATCGTTTAAGTTTTAGTCTCCGTAACAATCTACCTAAGTATGCTTCTATATTCAATCACGCTGCCGAAGGGACGATGTACCTATGTGCGGGTGTGTTCCGCCGCAATACACTGAGTGGTTTAGCGTAGTATCTTTTCCCAGCACACTTCACGACCGTTCCGGTCAATTGTTCTGTCAGCCAAAGCAACTCCCCCAAAAAAATATATCATAACAAGGACGCGCATGATATTCGCCTATGTATCGCTCGGTGCGTTGGTAGGAGCCGTGGTTTATTCGGCCGTGTTGACTCGACGCATCTATCGTTTGACTCACCGGTAATTTACCGGTCGCAGCCTTTTTTCTATTTTTTTCACGAGAGGAGTCCACCATGTTTCTCGCATACATTATTCTTGCGATTATGTTTTCGATTACAGTCTATGCAGCGGTCAACACCGCAAAGTTTGTACTTCATCTGCACGATTAAACTGCGCAACTTATCTCTCCGCCTCGTACAAACGATGTTCGAGAAGATAGTCAGCTACAGAATCCGGAACCAAATACCGGACTGAACGTCCTTCATGCACCCGCTTGCGGATTTCAGTGGAAGAAATACCTATTTCCGGGACCGGGCAAAGGCGCATCGCATCTTTTTTGATAAGCGGATTATCTTTTTCCGCAAAGCCCGGGCGAGTCATCACCACGACCTTTGCAAGCTCCAGAATTTTCTCCGGCGATTTCCACGTGGGAAATTCCAAAAGATTATCCATCCCGATTAACAGGACGAATTCATCTGACGGACGCTTCGCCGTAAGTTCCTCAAGCGTATCGACTGTAAAGGACACGCCACCACGCCGCAACTCGGATTCAGAGACTTCAAAATGTGGATTATTCTGAATCGCAAGATTCAACATGGCAACCCTGTGTTCGGATGAAACCACGTCGTCGTAAAGTTTATGTGGAGGAATGAAAGCGGGAATAAACATAACGCGGTCCAGCGACATCTCGATCCTTACATGCTCTGCAACAATGAGATGACCAATGTGGGGCGGATTAAACGTGCCGCCTAAAATTCCAACTTTCATTTTGTTTTCTCTTTTATGAATTCAAACTACTGCGATATAACTGTGCGATGCGCCCAGCCATGTGTCTGGCGGTGAACTCCTCTGAAATCCGATCCTTCCCTCTCGCTGCAAATTCCTCGCGTAACTGCGGATGAAGAATAAGTTGTTCCATTGCTAAAGCAAGCGGTCCAACTTCTCCGGCTTCGACGAGAAGTCCGCTTTTTCCGTTCTCAACAATTTCCGGAATGCCATCAACATTCGTTGCAACGACCGGCTTTCCGGATGCCATCGCTTCAAGCAACACAATAGGCTGCCCTTCCCACAATGAGGAAAGCACAAACACATCCATCGCCGAAAGTAATTCCGGTATATCCGTGCGTCCCCCCAGCCAATTAACTCTTTCGCCGATTCCGAGATCATGTGCGAGTCGTTCTAAACCAGAGCGCAACTCCCCCTCACCGACTATCCACAGTCTCACATTCGGATGTTGGTCCAGAACTTTCTTGAATGCCTGAAGAAGAATGTCCTGCGCTTTCTGCCGATGAAGCCTGCCAACTGTTCCCACAACAATCTCATTTTCCTGAACACCGAGTGTTTGCCGAAGCTCTTTTCTTTTTGTTTGATGAGAGAATGTTTCCACCTCAATCCCGTTGTAGATTACCACACCTTTCTTCTCCGTTGCTATCCCGGCAGCCATCGCTTTTTGCAAATCTGATTTGCAGACACAAATAACTCTTGTGGTGAATGGCAATGCAAGTCTATCGGCAATCCGGAAACTCTTGCGACCCTCGTACGCCTCGCTCAAATAGTGAAGTCCGTGATACGTATGAATTCTCACGCTGGGCAATCGATTAAGCATCGCTGCCGCCCTTCCCCAAAAGCCTGCCGTTCCGCCGTGCGTGTGAAGGATATCGAAATCCGTTTGCTGAAATTGGCGCTTCATCTCAACCAGCGTTTTCACGCTGAACGAGTTTGAGATAGTTATGGGCAGAGTTGGAACGCCGATCTTGTTTGCTTCATCGACTAAATATCCCTGAGGTTCCGTTGCAATGGTAACATCAAACTCCGTCTTGTCCAAATACTTCGAGAGCAAGAGAACATGCATTTGTCCCCCGCCCACGCTTGCTTCGTCGATCATCTGCAGCACACGAATCTTGCGGCGGCTCATATTTTTCCGGCGATTTTCAAGGATGCCTTAACGAGCCGGGCATGAAGACCCGAATGATGCTTTCGATAATAATGAAGCTGGCTCTCACGGTAGCACTTGTTCACATCTGAACTTCTCCCAACAGAACTTCCCCCAAGCAAATGCACAACACTCGTCTGCGGATAGTAAACGATTTTCCATCCTGCGTCGCCCACCCGTTTGCACAAATCTTTGTCTTCGTAATACATAAACATTTGCTCGTCAAATCCACTCACGTTCTCAAACGCTTCGCGGCGTACCATCATGCAGGCACCCGTTACCCACCCGACTTCTCTCGTGCGCAAAGCCAACGCATTGTTAATTCGTGCAAGTGCCCGATGCCAATGCCGGTCGGCTGCATAGCGAATTTTATCCACCAACTCAACACCGAATGCAGGCAACCTGCCTGATGAAAGTTGAAAACTTCCATCGGGAAACGTCAGTCGAGGACCAACGATTCCAACACTTGAGTTGTCATCCAGATATTCTGACAAGATCGAGACAGAGTCTTCAAGAAGGTACGTGTCCGTATTCAGAAAACAAAAGTGGGAGCCCGTTGCATGCTTCACGCCCAGATTGTTCCCGGCACTGAAGCCGAGATTCACATTGCTTTCGATCAGGCGAACAGAGGGAAATTGTTTTCGAACAAGATTCCTGCTTTCATCCGTCGAGGCGTTGTCCACGAGAATAATTTCGTATGCGACACCTCTTGTTTTATCAGCGAGAGATTGAATGCACGTTCTTAGAAACCGTGCGCCGTTAAAGTTAACAAGAATGATAGAGACCATCTCACGCCGCATTTTCTTGAACATGGAATGGGAGTCCGACAAGGCGTGCGTAACGCCGTGCACACGCGTTGAAGACGAGAGCAATCCCTGGCGCTCGAGCTTCGTCAAACACGTTGGGGCTCATAAGCTTCAGAATATCTTTATCGGCGACTGTTCTTGCCGTCTGCTCTTTTCTGCGTTGTCCGCGAATCCAGGGCATGTTCGTGAGCAGCCACCAATATGCTTTCAGGGTTCCGGGCAGCGATCTTGAACTGCTCAATGTTGCTCGTCCTACTCTTGCCAACACATCAAAAACAATAAATGGAATGAGCTTGATAATTGTCCCAGCCTGATAAAACAGTAGAAGATTTAAGATTCGATTTCTTTCCTGGCAGAAGGTAATGAGCGTTGATGCTTGTCGTTTAACTGTTGCGTTTCCCCGATGATGAACGAGAGAAAGTGGCGCCATTCGTACGTCATAGCCTTGTAATCTCATCCGCCACGACAAGTACACATCTTCATGATACAGGAAATATTCATTCAGAAACGGTTCGCCGACTATGCTTTTCTTAAACATAACCGACGTGCCGCCTGCGTAGAAGATTCTCGACGGATCGTTGAACTGACGCATAATGTTGTAGCCGAGAAAATTTACGCTGCCGTTCATCTCATAGAATTCCGGAGGAACGCCTTCGGTAATTACTTTGGAAGTCACAATGGCAACATTTCTCTCCTTGAATGCTGCAAGAAGAGCCGACAGCCAATTGTCGCCAACAGTTGCATCGTTGTTCAGCAGGACAACGAACTCTCCGGTCGCAGCCCTCACTCCGGCATTATTTCCTTCTGCAAAGCCGAGATTCTTTTCGCTCCGGATTATTTGTGCTTCCGGAAATCCTGTGGTAATAATCTCAACGCTATTATCTGTCGACGCATTGTCAACCACAATTACCTCTATCGGACGATAAGCCTGGCTAAAGACACTCTTCAAACATTCACGCAACAAGTCTGCGCCGTTGTAGTTAACGACAACAATGCTCACGAGCGGGTTAGCAATGACAGACTCGTTAGTGCTCAAGAATTATTCTCTTTCAACAACTCATTGTATACTCGTTCTGTTTTCCCGATCATTATCTCAACAGAAAATTCCCGTTTCGCACGCTCTCTTCCTTCGATTCCCATCTGCTTAGACAAATCAGGGTGGGTGATAAGCCGCCGTAAAGCGTCGGCGAGTTCTGCGGAGTTACCAGATTCGACAAGCAAACCAGTGACTTCATGTTCAACTACTTCAGCAACGCCGCCGACTCTGGTTGCAACCACTGGACAACCGGCGGCCATCGCTTCGATGGCGCTGACGGGCAAACCTTCAAATAGAGATGGCAGGACAAACACATCGAAAGCTGCATAAAGCTGCGGCGTATCCCGTTGGTAACCGAGGAAGACAATATTGTCGAGCGATGCTGCTCTCGCATGTTCCTCCAGACTTTTTCGTAATGTTCCATCTCCCGCAATAATAATTTTTAGATGAACAAAAGAACTGTTCAGTTTCTTAATCGCATCGAGCAAAAATGGAACGCCTTTTTGTTCCTCAAGCCGTCCGATAAACCCGATGACGAACTCGTCGGGTGCAATGCCGAGCGACCGCCGGGATTCTTCTGGCTTGTGGGTTTGAAGTCTTGCAACATCAATACTGTTGTGGATGACTGTAATTTTGCGGGACGGGATGAGAGGAAAATATTTCAGCGTGAACTCACGAACGTAGTCAGAGACAGCAATTATTTTGGATGCAAACACAGAAAGCAATGAGTAGCCGATTCTCTGTCCCGTTGTGAGGAAATGATACGTGTTGTGAATCGTCTCAACGCACGGCACATGAATAGAACGGCCGATCAGCAATCCGATCCAATTGAAATGGTTGTGCACGAGATCGGGGCGGAATTGTTTTGCAAACAATCGGAGCGAACGGAATCTCTTCCACGTTGTCGCCGCTTCGTAATGGAATAACTGAACATCGGGAAGTTTTCCAATCTCTTCTGCAATAACACCATGAACACGGTAAGCGACTGCAACATCAAACCGCCGCTTGTCAAGAAACTTTGCATACATCAGGATGACTTCCTCAAGTCCGCCTTTGTCCAAATGATGGGTGATGATGAGAAGTCTGGTTTTGCGCGGCTGTTGGACGGAGTTGAAGTTCATTGTGTGATCACTTCCAACAAACCACGCGGAGAGAATCATTCAATGTAAGCTGCACGGGAGTCCGTCCTTTAAGGATACGGGACGCAACAACGCTCTTAAGATATCCCGGAGACATTTTCCGGCTGTAAGGAAACGTCATAATTCTAACAGATGAGAAGCCGATGGATGACACGAGACGTTTTGCACTCGTCGGTCCGTACAAGCAAATATGCGCACGCGGCTTGATGAGATCCGCATTCTCTTTATACACGTAGCGCACAAAGAAACCGTCGACGTTCGGAGTTTCGACGACAAGCACGCCGCCGGGTTTCAGGATTCTCTGAATCTCCCGCAGATATTCCTTCGGGGTAGTAAGATGTTCAAGCACGTCGAACATCGAGACGGCATCAAAGTGATTCGACGGAAACTGTGCATCAAGTAATGAACCTTCAAAGATGTTGAGTCCGTGTTTCTTTCCTTCCTGGACAGCCCATGAAGATATTTCCACACCAACCGCATCCCATCCCCGCTCCTGTGCAACTTTCAGCACGCCTCCCGGACCGCACCCTACATCGCAATACACGCCCGGCTTTTGAATTGCATATCGCTCAACAATATCAAAGTACTCTTCCACCAGAGCCAGAGTGCATTGGGTGAAGTAGTTCTCATATCCGCTCGTTGCTTTCGCGTCGGGACTCTGAATGAAATATGATTTGTTCGAGTAGAACTCTACGAGTTCCTTCTCGCTCAGCCGCGGATTCTCATACACGAGCGAACAAACGTTGCAGCGGACATACGTCGCATCGTTCTTCGTCCAAAGAACGTTTGCGTCATTCGATCCACAAACGGGACATGCAACGCTTTCCATTTAGTTTCCTATATGCATAACGTTCATTGGACAGACTTCTTCGCTACAAGCACATAGCCGAGAGTCAAATCAGGATTGAAAAACATTTTGTCAAGCACGAACCCGATTATCTGTACGGGACCAAAGAGCAGCCGCGACAAATGCGTACGCCAGCGTTTCTGTGAATTGGGGAGGTAGACCATCAGGGCAAACATCTGGGCAATTGCTGCAAATGCGCCATACCGTTCTTCCAGCGAAATCACTTGCAGGCGATTCGTCACGCATAACAACTCAAGTGCATAGCGTGTAAAGCGGTAGTAGTCGTGAGGCTTTTCATGGAGACACCAAAGCTGTGGTGCTGTGATAATCAAAGTACCTCCCGGCCTGAGGATGCGTGTTATTTCTTTGAGAAACACTTCCGGACTTTTTACATGCTCAATAACCTGATTGGAAACCACTGTATCAACCGAAGATGTTTTTATAGGCAGCGTCAAAGAATCAGCACAAATATCCACGTGCTTGGAGTTTCCCAGATCGATGTCGGTACCAAGGTACGACGTTATTTTGCCGGCGAACAAATGCGCATACGGTTTCTCGCCGCAGCCAACGTCCAGCACATTGCCTTTGGCAAACTTCGAAGCCTTCTGCATTGCAAGGAAAATTGATTCCTTTTCTAGTTGAACCGGACTTCGAAAATATTTTAACATCTCTTAAAATGTTTCATGATGTGGAAACAGAACTGTTCTTTGTAGCGAAACAATAAAATCCGGTGGTGATGACGAATGAAACAAAGTTACTTGCCACGAACGCTAACGCTGCTCCCTTCACTCCCATCGTCGGAATCAAATAGAAGCTCGTCCCTATCAAAGCCGCTGTAGCAGCGATCGACATGACGGGAAAAATAATGGAATTGTTCATCGCAAACAACGATGCCGTGAACGGGTAGGACAAAACAGCGAACACCAATCCGACACAGAGTATTCGAAGCACGGGCACAGCCTCGATAAACTTTTCTCCAAACACTAACTGTACTAACGGATCAGCAGCCAGAGCAATACACGCTATTCCAACAATGATCATTCCCACGACGGCAAATGCATGTTTCCGCTTCTTCCTCAAGACCTCAGGGGATAATGAAGCAGAAAGCTCGGCAAGCAGCACGTTCATATATGCACTGGCGACGAGCGACATCAACCCGAGAATCTTGGATGCCGCACCGTATAGTCCCAATGCGTGAGCATCTGAAAGTCCCCCGACGAATGCAATATCCAGCTTGCCGCTGATGAGCGCAATCCCCTGATAGAGAGAAATCCATTTGTTGAACGAGAACATTTTCTTCTCAAGTCCTTTATCAAACCGCTTGAGCGAAATATTTTTGAACGGAGAAAATCCATACATGGCGAGGAGAAAGAATCCTCCAATCACAACCTCAATCCAAATGAGAATCCAGATTGAGTACTGCGCAAAGAGAAACACCGCGGCAAGCACCAGCATAAGCTTGAGAACCGCCCGCGAGGAAAGTATCAGCGAGTACGAACGAAAGTTCTTGAATGACTGATAGATGGGAATGAAAATTCCGGCAAGAACACTCAACGCCAGCGCCACAAGCGAGAGACGGAAATACGATGCGATCGCAGCATCCACGTGTTGAAACACATAGCGGATAATGGTATCGAGAAACAGCAACGACACAACAACCAACACACCACCAATCATCAGCTTCCAGCGGGCGACGATGGAAATGACTGTGCGCAGTTTTTCTTTATTGCCTTCTGCGATACTTTCCGATCCAAAGCGGACGATTGAGCTGCTCACGCCGAGGTCGGCTACATCCGTGAGCATGGCAAGCAGCATGATGATGAGCGTGTAAATTCCGTACTCCTCGACGCCGAGAAAGCGTGCGAGAATTCCTGCAAGCACGGCTCCGATTAAACCGTTGACCGCCGAAGAAGCAGCAAGCCAGAAAGTATTCTCGACCGTATCTGACTTGAGCGCACGAGATGCAATATCGACGAGGCGTTGCAGCATCTACTTTTTTACGTTGTTGATTGCAACGAGAAACGACTGAGCATGATTCCGCCAGGAGTGGCGTTCTGCAACTTGCATGCGAGCCTGCTTTCGCTCCGAATTGTTTTCGGCAAGGGCTTCTTTCAAAGATTGGACAAACGATCCTGAAGAATTTCCGATCCACAAAAGACGATCGTTCGCGAACGGCGTCAGTTCGTTCATCGGTGTGGCAACCACCGGTTTGCCGAGCGCAAAGTACTCGAAAATTTTCACCGGGTTTGTTGTCTCCGCAATGCTTCCCTGCTTGAATGGAATAATGCACACATCGAACGCCTTGATGTATCCCGGAATCTCTGCATATGGTTTTTTATCCAGCCAGAAAATATTCGGCGCAGTCAGAAGTTGTCTGCGGCGTTCTTCCAGTTCAACCGGCCCGACAAACACAAATGAAACATCCGGCATCAGCTTGGCGACTTCAGTGATCAACCCGTAATCCGTCCAACCGGCAATGAGTCCGACGTAACCAACGAGCGGGCGTTGGAGCGAAAGCAAATCCTGAGGAACCGTTGCACGAGCAGCTTCATTCCGAAACCAGTCGTAATCTACGCCATTCGGAATACGATAGACAGGCTGCGGAAAATGTTTCTTTTTCAGATCGGACTCAAGTTTGGCGGCAGTCGTAACCACAAAATCGGAGTTCCCAATCAAACGGTCTTCGTACGAAATGAAACGTTCGAGCGAAGCATTGCCCGCATACAATCCTACATCATCAAGACAATCGTAGCACATGATATCGAAGTCGCCTCGCTCGATTATTTTTCCCCAGAAAGGATTTTGAAAGATGGCAATACTCTTCTCGTTATTTACAGACCGAATCTTTCTGACAAGAAACTGTCGGTAGACAGAAGATGTCAACAACTCGACAAGCGGAGAATTGTATTTGTTTGGGGGAATAACAAGCGGCAGAGAGATGATTGTGAGATTGTCTTTTACCGATGGGGTCGTCTTCCTGTTTTTCTTTTGAAGAAAAGGAAAAAGAATTCCGCCGATGGCAAGAAGATGATACCAAATGCTTACGGCAAGCGCCCGGACAAGAACACCCGCGTTACCTGAGAAATGCTCGCTTACACTCGATGGCTGAATATATGTAACCGGAATTGAAAGCGCCCGAAACTGGTCGGTAAGCTTTTGCGGCCGTTGGTGAAGAAAATCGTAACGGATAGGCGAGAAAAGATAAATGCGCATTCAGGAAGGCTTCCGGCAAACCCAGAGTGTTCCGCAGGAGTGCAAGTTAGGAGAAAGCATGCTTAAGAATGAGTTTACCATTTTGCCGGCTTTGTTCAATTCCCACTTCCGTGATTTATGGTGAAGGAACCGGGAGTCGGTGTAGAGTCCCATGTTTTTGGGCGGAACAAAATCATCCGGTGCCGTCTCAACAATTTCAAATCCAGTCTGCTGCAAGAGTGAGCTGAACTGGCGTCTTGAGTAACGATATTCCTCAAACGATAATTTTTGACGGCGAAGTCTTCGAGTAAACAACTGCAGATCCTTCAGGCGATTAAAGAGCATCACGCGTACAACATTCTGGGTTGGCACTGTCACGAGAAACACGCCGCCGGGTTTCAAGAGCCGCATCACTTCAGCAAATGCTTCCTGAGGACCTTCCTCGAAATGTTCAACAACGCCGAGCGAGATCACGGCGCCAAACGAACCGGGCGGAAAAGATGTGTGAAGTACATTCTCATACGATATAGGAACTTCCGGATCGAACGCTTTTGCAAACCCGATGTCGCTCTTTGCAATATCAATTCCGATGATATCGTAGCCAAGACGCTTCAGATGAAACACCCACCTCCCCCGGCCTGAGCCTGCCTCGAGAATCTTTTCATCCTTTGGCAAATGCTTTATGAAGTACGGCTCGATAGTCTGGTACTGGCACAACGCAATATCGTCTTCCAGATTGCCGGAGCCGCCCAGTTGTCCCAGTGCTTCAAACGTAGAAACCTGTTCGGCGAGTCCTAAGCGTTTGTACACACTCATGAAACGCTTTCAGTCGGGACCTCGACGGACGGTGGTTCGATCTTCCTCACTTTCACCAATCGTATTCTACGCTGACTTTTCTTTACGATGGTAAACGAGAGATTCTGAAAACGGATTTCCTCATTCAGTTCAGGAATTCGTCCGGTCTGTTTGTGAAGAAAGCCGCTCATGGTTTCGTACTCGTCCGTTTCGGGCAGTTCGGCTTTGAATCGCTCATTGAAATCGTGAATCGACATTCTCCCGTTCACAGCGAATGAGCCGTCCGATGACGACTCCACATCACGCACTTCTTCATCATATTCATCATGAATCTCACCGACAATTTCTTCAAGGATGTCTTCCATCGTAATGATGCCGGCCGTCCCACCGAACTCGTCGATCACGACGGCCATGTGAAGTTGCCGCTGTTGCAGTTCGCGCATGAGTTGGCTGATCTTCTTCGTTTCCGGAACAAAATACGCCGGACGCAAAATATCCTGGATGATGATGAGGTTCTTGTATTCCATCAACCCCAAAATATCTTTTGTGTAGATAACGCCGAGAATGTTATCGATTGTCTCGCGGAACACGGGCATGCGCGAGTAACCCTCCTCTAACACCATGCGCACTGCTGTTTCCCGCTGTGTGGCAATATTCAGGGCAACAACGTCGGGTCGGGGAATCATTACTTCTTTCGCCGTCGTGTCGGTAAACTCGAAAATGCTTTCGATAAGCTCGTGTTCTGTTTTGTCGATGACGCCGGTCTTGGTTCCTTCTTCCAACATCAACTTGAATTCTTCTTCGGAGATTCTCGACTCCGTGAACGTTGCGTGGTCCTTGAACGGAGCGAGGAAAAGATTGCTGGCGGCAGTGAGGACCTTGACGGGATAGCGGAATATTGTCGCAAGCAGTTGAATGGGCCGCGCAACTTGCAGCGCCAATTTTTCCGGGAAGCGCAAGGCGAACGATTTGGGAACCAGCTCGCCAAAGACGACCACGAGAAATCCGATGCCTGTCGCGATAATGCTCAGCGAAATCCAGTTGCTTCCTTCGCGTATCCACTGGGTTTCGCTCTCGGCAAGCGCGGGCACCAGATGCTGGAAGCCCATAACTCCGCCCAGGCCGGACGCAAGCGTGAGAGAAAAGATGACGCCAACATGGATGGTTGCGAGAAACCGCTCAGGGTTGGACTGGAAATTAAGGACGATGGATGCGCGGCGGTTGCCTTCTTCTGCCAGCTCCTGCATTCGGCTTCGTCGTGTAGAAAGGACTGCAACCTCGCTTGCGGAAAAGAACCCCACAAACAGAATCAGCACTAGCACGCCAAAAATTTCAAACCAAAATGCGTCCATTGAGGAAAAAAATGTAACGATGGTGAACTACAGGCACAATTAACCAAAAAGCGAAATGATTTCCAAAAGGCGGCATTACCTCACAAAAACGAAGGGCGACCCGCTCAGAGTCGCCCTTTTTCTGCATCGTTACAGTTGGATAATGGTTCACCGCAACAGCAAAAGCTTTCGCGTGGAAACATACGTGCCTGCCGTCAGCCGGTAGAAATACATTCCGCTCGAAAATCTTGATGCATCAAATACTGCCGAATGATATCCGGCCTGCTGTTCCTCATCCATCAACGTCAGCACTTCTCGTCCAAGCACATCATACACCTTTAGTGATACATGCTTATCGACGGGCAGATCGTACTTGATGGTCGTCGTTGGATTGAACGGATTGGGATAGTTCTGACGCAGAGCAAACTCCTTTGGCTTCTGTATTACAGAAGAGGCTTCATTTCCCGCTATATTCTTGCTACTTCCTCTACCAAGAGGCGAGTTACTTTGTAATGCCTGGGCAAGCCGCAACTGCCGCTCTGCGAGTTTTGTTTGCGAAGAGTTTTGATATTCGCTTTGCAAACGATTATGCAGTGTCGTTGCATCGCTCACATTTCCATCTTTGTACAATGCAAGCATGAACCTTCCGTACAAACCGCTTCGCCTTAGATTATTGTTCGAACTGGTGATATTCTGATTCCATTCCGTTGCAGCCTGTGTTACGCTTCGCTCTTCCACTAAAGTCGCCGGTAGTGTCGCTCGTACTTTTATTTGCAACTGCTCGTTCTGCAAGTTGCGCAGATAGTTTGAGTTTCCATTCGTGCGAAGGCGACCAGTATTGCTCAACAATTCGGTCACCGCCGATTTCTTCACATATAACGACTCACTTGCACTTTCAACAATGTTGCGGAGTTGAGCAATTGCCTCTTGCATCTGCCGGTTACCCATTCTCTGAGTCATTGGCTCCGGAGTGTTTTCCTCAGAACTGACGGCGGACTTAATTTCTTTCAAGCTTGCAATCGTCGTTCCTCCGGCCTTGAGCGGTGCTGAGCCGCTATTCGGATCATATTCCAGCCACGGTTCGTAGTATAAATTCGAGCCGTCATCGATTGAAAATTTATTGAGGTCTGGCCCCTGAGCGTCACCCCACCAATTGTTCTGGGCGTACACCTCGCTCTTAACAAGAACAATATTATAACTCTCGTTGTCGTAAATGCTGTTCATGCCGCCCTCCCAATCAGTCTGCGGATCGGAGATCCCGAGCACCGCGTTGGACTCCTCGCATTGCACTCCGATAATGTTGTTTCTGATAATGTTATACCCTCCGAACTGCCCGTCCTGGAATACAGGAGTGCTGTTTGTTACTGCAAGAACGCCGTAATAGAAGTTCTCAATTTTTGTCCCGACAATCACAGGCGATGCGTTATCGAACCTGAAGCCGGCGGTCGATTCTTGTGTTTGGCCGTTCAGTGTACAGCCCTGTATTTTCGCAAGAGATGTATTCACGACAACGATCCCGTCCCCATCATCCGTATTGATGGTAACATGATCGATGAGAACATCCTCATTTGAGCTGCCGGAGTTTGCAAGATTCGGCACAATTTCAATTGCCATCTCTGTTGTTCCGTTTATTGTGGAGTTGGAGATGACCGCGGGCATGGAAGTTCTTACATGGACAGCTCTGCTCGCGCCGCTGATCTCCACATAATCCAGGAGGAAGTCTGCCGACGAAGTTAACTGCGTGTTGTATGCACTGATACCGTTCCACGCCGACGCGCCTTGCGCCGAAGAAAACTTCACCGAATCGTTTACGCTTCCTTCTGCGTGGAAGACGCCGTTGACAGTAATGGAAGATCCGCTCCCCATCTTGAACTGCGCATTGGCGTTTGAATACAACTGTCCGGTTGGGGCAATTGTAAGTGTGGCACCATCCATCACCTTGATTACTCCCGTTGCACCTACAATCACCTGGCCGGGACCTGCGATGGTGACGTTGCCGTTGATTTCGAGCGTGCCGTCAATAGCGAATGTGCTGTCGACTGTAATAGTGACTGGACCGAGTGCTTTGAGATACTTTGCAGGAGGGATTTGCACGTTGCCATCAAGTTCTATGTTCGCAGTCCATTCGAGAGCGGTGAGTGGATTACTCGTCCACACTTTGCCGATGTACTTTTTGCCGGAGAAGTGGCTGATGATATTCAAGGTGATAATTCTCATTCTGCTGGTATCGTCTGCATTCGATTGCAAACCTACCCACCAATTGCTGGCACCTTGGGCAAAAACGCGAGAGTTGCTTACAGTATCCTCCGCGTAGATCATTTGATGAAGGACGGGCCTGAATCGTTCGCTGCCAGTATCTACCCGGCTTATCACATACCGCTGTGCAAGCGTATCCAACACCAAACGAATGGAATCGCGGTCTGTTGTGGTATTATCCAATTCACCGCTCACTATTCCATGGCGCCGCCCCAGCGTGTCTAAGAACCCTAAGCCAAAAACCTGCCCCGCCGTCAATCCGGTCCCTCGAAAAATCCAATGCCCATGCTTAAAAATCGAATCTGGTGGTTCTTCTGCAATTGAATCACCAACGACATTATATCCGGTCTGATACTGTGAGGCAAGGAATTTGTTTTCGGGATTGCCAAGCCCACCGGTACCATTCCAACGCCACAAATCATACGGTGGATTGGATGTAGGATACCCCAAGTACCCCTTGCGACAAGTGAGTTGCTGGTGCAGGCCCGAAGGCCCTCCTTCCCAAGCTACACGCCAATAGCAAGTGTTTGGGGCGAATCGAGCAATGTTTCCATGAAGATGAAGTGGAAACCCATCTATCTGGTTTCCTTTGAATGCTTCTACAACATTTCTCTCAGCCTGCGACCAGTATTCATCATGAATCCAGAGAATTAAGAGGGAGTATTTGCTGAGAAGGTCAATGCCAAATCCCGAATTTACAGGTCCCGGTTTGTCCAAATCAATATTGTTACAATAATCAATTGCATATCCTCCATCGTTCATTGTTCTCAAAAAACTCTGAATGAAATATGTGTGTGCTTCAGCCTGAGTAAATGTCAATGGACGATCCAGAGCAATGGTGTCCGTCAAGGCAAGCGTCGGATCCTGACTGGACGAGTACAATGATCCGCCACCCCAATAGTTGTATGCTTGAAAAGTGTTGAGGTCGTACTTGAGAAGAATTTTTGTATTATTGCCCGGGCTGGACGAACGAACAACGAATGGTATGTAGTTATATTTCGTTGTATCTGTTCTATGAATAAGTTTTGCGTAATATATTCCGCTTGGCCAACCTGTAGTGTTGGGAAATGATTGACGTCCGGTTTGCCAGTCCTGGAGGCAGCCTCGTTTGTAATCAACAGGTCGCCTGCTATAATCACCCCACTGAATCAGTCCTCCGGCAGAATCATGAAGCGGAAAGAATATTCCGTCTGCGTTTCTTGAAGTAATGAACGAATCCGTCCCGGCAGTCTTGAAAATTCTGATGTCATAGTTTTGCCCTGCGGATGAATTTATATCCATATCGTACACACTACTGAAGAGATGAAGCGAATCGCCGGGGCGAATGCTCGCGGGCCAGGCAAACCCTTCGATTACCTTTCGTTCCCATGCAAGATTGCTGGTAGTGTCTGGCTTCTGCCATTGCCAGGGATTTTCTGTCACTTGAGCTTGAGTGAGCGCACGCAGTAGTAAGGAGCTAAGACATACGACATAGATGATTCCACCGGGTTTCATACCATACCATCCTTTCTTGATGACTATGCACTTGTTTTTATCGTCAACGCACCAAAAGCATGCGCTGGGTTTCCGAGAATTTCGTTGCGTGTAGTGTATAGAAGTACACCCCACTCGCAAGTCCCGTTGCATCGAACCGAATGCGATATACACCGGGCTCATGTGGAGATTCGACTAAAGTCTTAGTTTCTTTGCCGCTTATGTCGTACAGCTTTATGCTCACGCTTGCCGGTTCAACTACCTCATACTCAATCGTTGTTGTGGGATTAAACGGGTTCGGATAGTTTTGTTTGAGAGAGTTCCTGATGGGAATGGCCGGTAGTTTTTCAGGAACGCTTGTCACCAGGCGATAGGCAAACACCGAGCCTTCCGTTCCCACTGCCCACCCGTGATAACGATCGAGCATCATGCCGCCAACACCACGCGCTTGTCCAATGAGTTGACGGTTCCATGAGACACCCCCATCACTTGTATGGTAGATTGCCGCCTGAGTGCTTCCCTGATAGAACATATGTCCAAATGCCCAGCCATTCAGACTATCAACAAAAGAAACCGCTGACGCCGAGAGATCATCCCACATCGGATCGTAGATTCTCCCCAACCGCGTCCAGCTTGTACCGGCATTTGTGGTCTTATAGCAATATGTACTTGAGTAGGTCACCATGTAACCAAGCAACGTATCCAGGAAGTGAAAGGCGGGCGATTGTACTGGAAACCTGTACCCAATAAATGTATTCCCGCCATCAGTAGTCTTGAGCAATCCTGAGCCATTGTAAAGGATCCACCCATGCAGTGAATCCACAAATTGCATTTGTGTTAACGCAGCGATACTATCGGCAAGCGTCCGCTCCGTCCATGTTGTGCCGCCGTTGGTGGTTTGAACGATCTTGCCGGTGTCAGGGAAGAAGTTGCGCGTATAACCGGAAGTGATGTTCTTGCCAAAAGTGAGGCTTGCTGTGCCGAGGTAGTTGCGGTTGATGAGGTACCGCTGTTGTGTCCACGAAATTCCACCGTTAATAGTCTTGTGTATTCCTCCGAATGAGCCGCTC